>JBDNHE010000272.1:0-5514 GCA_041688945.1 Gemmatimonadota bacterium
GAGTGCCTCCTGGTGCCAGGCCTGCTCCGCGTAATCCCGTCCCACGGCGTAGATCTGCCCACCGTCACCCGCGGCGAGCGACCACCTCATCGGAATCCAGCCGCCACCGGGACTGGCGATTCGGGCGTCAACGTCCGTTTCCATGAGGCCCTTCAGGATCGACTCAGCGCAGCGCGCCAAGTCCCGACGGTCGTCAGGGTGCACTCGATGGAGCGCCGACCGCCCCATCAGCTGATCGACTTTCCACCCCAGCACGCGCTCCGCGGACGGGCTGATCGAAACCACCCACCCTTCTCGTTCCACGACCACCAGCACGTCGTGTGATAGTCGGAGGAAAGGGGACGCTTCCTCAACGAGGGCGCCGTGGTCTCCTTCAGGCTCCGGGGGCGGCGGCGGTCTAGGCATTTGGCGGTTGTAACTCTGGAATGAGGTGGTGGTCTGGGGGGCCCGAGTGCGGGGGGCCCAAGTGCAGGGCGAGCGTGATCGACTCCACACTACACCCTCGGATCCACAGCCCGATACGCCTCGATCACCGCCATCTCGCCATCCGCACCGCGTTGCGAATTGCCGTGCTCCATGCCGAGGATGCCATCAAAGCCCTTCTCCTTTATGTGGCGGAAGACGTTCAGGAAGTTGATCTCCCCGCTGGTCGGCTCGCGGCGGCCGGGATTGTCGCCGATCTGGAAGTAGGCGATCTCGTCCCAAGCGGCGTCGATATTAGGAATCAGATTCCCTTCGGTGATCTGCTGGTGGTAGAGGTCGTCCAGGACCTTGCAGGCCGGGCTGTCGACGGCGCGGCAGAGCTGGTACGCCTGGCCAATCTCCTTGAGGAAGAGGCCGGGGTGATCGCGTGGGTTCAGAGGCTCAAGAACCATGATCAGCCCGTGCGGCTCCAGAATGGCGGACGCCTGCCGAAGGGTTTCGACGACATGAGCGGTCTGGTAGTCGAGGTGTTGCCTGAGATCAACGAAGCCGGGCACGACGGTCATCCATTGGGCGTGGCACCGTCGGGCGACCGCAACCGAGGACCGGATTTCGGCCAGGAACTCGTCGCGGCGTTCCTGATTCCCGCTCGCCAGATTGGGCTCGGACCAGTAGATGGTGTGCGCCA
Organism: Gemmatimonadota bacterium; assembly: GCA_041688945.1. Lineage (GTDB taxonomy): Bacteria > Gemmatimonadota > Gemmatimonadetes > Longimicrobiales > Gaopeijiaceae > Gaopeijia. The sequence continues at coordinate 1,112 of JBDNHE010000272.1, forward strand.
CGAACACGCCCATCCGCAGGTTCAGGCGCTCCATCTCCCGAGCGATCAGCGTCTGCTCTTCGACGGAGCGATTGCGCATCTCGTTGTCTTCGAGCGATCGGAAGCCCTGATCGGCCATGAACTGGAGTTCGCCTGTCAGTGAGCCACCACCATGTTCGCGGAACATCCCGAAGTGCGGAGCGAAGTCCACCGAAAATGGCTCTGCCGAGCTGGTGCGACGGGCCACCGTTCCGTTTGAATCGGCGGTGAGGTGGTCCGCACCGAGTGCGACACCTGCGCCGGCGGCCAGCGTCGATCCAAGAAAGTCACGTCGCTTCACGGTCAATTCTCCATCGGTGTGAAATCCAGGCGGCCATTCGGCTCCTGGTTCGATCTTTCAAAAGAGGTGGCATGCAGACCGGGGCGAACCCGGTCGGGGCGATCGGCCCGCGGGCGAGGAAAGCCCGGCGACTCCATCGAGCTCCCGCCCTGAGCGCGAGGCAGAATCTGCACCGAGATGCTGGTGTCGTCCCCGACCACGCGGTCCACGGCAGACGGATCGGCGGCGAGCACCGTCAGTGCCGAGGCCAGCACGTCGGCAGTGGCTCCATCGGGGGCGACCACCACCACGGTCGGGGCGTCGCGAATCCCCAAGCCGGTCTCGGGGTCGAGGATGTGGCTGTATCGCACGCCCCCGATCTCCAGATACTGATAGCGATCTCCGGATGTGGCCACGGCGATGTCCGCCAGATAGTGGGTCTGCCCATCGGGGAACTTGACCCGCCATCCTGGCTCACCCGGAGGGGCGGCCCCCAGGACCAGATCCCCACCGGCATCGACCATGGCATGGACGATCCCACCCTCATGGAGTTCGTCCAGGACTCGCTGGGCGGCATAGCCCTTGGCGATCCCACCCAGATCCAGCGACATGCTGGACAGCGCCAGTGACGCCGTTCCCGTTTCCAGATCCAGTCTCAGCGCCGACGCATCGACCCGATCACGCGCGCCGTTCAGTCGGTCGACGTCGGGAAGCTCGCCCCGCCGGATCGCCCAGCGCCAAAGCTGGGTCATCGACCCCACGGTCACGTCAAAGGCGCCTTCGGTCCGCGTATTCCACTCCTGAGCGAGCGAGAGCACCGCCATGAGCTCGGGGCTGACCGGCATAGCCGAGCCCGAACCCGCCGTTGCTGCCAAGGCGGAGATCTCGCTGTCCGCCCGGTAGTCGCTGAAGAGGGAGTCGAGACGCTGGAAGGTGCCGAACGAGCGCTCGGCCCACTGCGCCGCGGTGGCCTGATCCGGCGCGAAAAGGACCAGCCGAATGGTCGTTCCCATGTGCGGTTCGGCGAACTCGAACCGGTTCAGAACAGGATGTGCCTCGGCGAACTCGAACCGGTTTACAGCGGGATGAGCATCAATCGATCCTGCGTACCCACCTGCCGCCAACAGGAAGGCCATCCCCATCGCAACTACACGTGCGGGCCCGGAAAGGCGCAACGCCCTCCGGACCCACTCGCCGCCGTTCATTCGCCCGACCGTGATCAGTAGGACTGAGTCACACCCGGCACGGCAACCGGATACCGACCGCTTCCATCCGGTACGATGGGCGGCTGAGCGTCGAAGGCATACCGCTCGGGCATGATGCTCAGGTTCGACCCCAAGGCTTCGTCCCACTCTACGATCTGGCCGGAGTAGGTCGCCATCCGCCCCATGATCGCCGTCATGCTCGCCCGGGCACCGCGCTCGGCATCGGCGTACTTGAACTCGCCGGCCGCGATGGCCGCGAACAACTCGTCGTGCTCGGTCTGGTAGGGATTCGGATCGCCCTCGTCATCGTACTCCATGAGTGGATGACCAGACGCCGAGATCAGCTGGCCAGGTCGTGGCGCCGTCCCGTTGGTTCCGTGGAATCCCTCCGAAACACGGCGTGCGGTGTTCGGCATATGGCGGCACTGGCTGAGCACCCGCGCTCCGCCCTCGTATTCGAACTCGACCATGTGGTGGTCGAAGATCTGGCCATGGTCCAGCCCGTTGCGAATCTGCCGGCCGCCCTGCCCCTGAGCCCGGATCGGATGCGAATCCCCCAGGACCCAATTGGCTACATCAAGATTGTGGATGTGCTGCTCGACGATATGGTCTCCGCACAGCCAGGTGAAGTAGTACCAGTTGCGCATCTGGTACTCCATCTCGGTCTGACCCGGCTGACGCTCGCGAACCCATACGCCGGCGTCATTCCAGTAAACGCGTCCCAGGATCACATCCCCGATCATTCCGGCGTGAATCCGATCGACCCACTCCCTGTAGATCGTCTGGTACCGGCGCTGCAGCCCGACGACGACGTTGAGGTTTCGGTCGCGAGCCATGGCCGCCGACTCAAGAACCGAGCGCACTCCCGGTCCGTCCGTGGCGACAGGCTTCTCCATGAAAACGTGCTTGTTCGCCTCGATCGCGGCCTTGAAGTGGATGGGCCGGAAGCCGGGAGGGGTGGCCAGGATCACCACGTCGACCAGCGGCAGGACCTGCATGTAGCCGTCGAAGCCGCTGAAGCGCCGCTCGGCGGGAACGTCGATCCGGGGGGTCAGGTCGACTCCACCGGACCAGCTGTCCTCGGCCGTGTTGATCAGGTTCCGATAGCTGTCCTCAAGACGATCGGCGAAGGCGTCCGCCATGGCCACCAACTGCACATCCTGGTCCGTGCTCAGAGCCTGGACTGCGGCGCCCGTGCCGCGTCCGCCACAGCCGATCAGGCCGATGCGAATCGGGGCCTTTGACGATGCCGGGACCGCCCTGAGCGGAAGAGCATCAAGGCCAATACCACCGATCGCTGCAACAGCTCCTGCCTGTACGAATCTGCGCCTGTCCATTTGCCAATCCTCTTCAGAATGTCGGGGCGTTAGAACCGCCCGAAATGCGTCCAGTATGTCGTGTCCGTCCTGTCCAACCGGCCGTGGTCGTCCAGCCTGCTCTACTTGCGGTTCAGCCGCTCAACAGCGCGTTCCAGTACGCGCGGATCTCGTCCATCGTGTACTCGCCCGCCGGGGCGACCAGGCGGAAGCCTACCTGGGGTGAATCGGTGTTCCACCAGCGGCTCTTGGGAATCTGGGGATCACGGCGTTTCCACGCAGCAGCTTCCGGATACCGGGCCGCACAGCGCGCCTCGTGCGCAGGGTCATCGAATGCCCCGCCCCGTACCACGCCCCGGCCCCGGGTAGCGTTTCCAACAAACGGCGCCTCAACCGCCCCCCTCGATCCGGCCGGGAGCGCGGTATCGGACCGGCTGTATGCGTCGGCCTGATAGCCGTCCATGACCCATTCAGCCGCATTGCCCTGTATGTCGTAGAGGCCCCAGGCGTTGGGCTCACGGCCCTTAACCGGGTGCGGCATCCCCCCGCTCTCCGACTCAAGCCAGGCGTGCACGGCGACAGCTGACTCGTTGTCGACGCCGGCGCCGAAAGCCTCGGCACTCCCGCTCCGACAGGCGTACTCCCATTCGGCCTCGGTCGGGAGTCGCAAAAGCCGCCCTGTCTTCTCTGAGAGCCAGCGTGCGTAATGGAGCGCATTCCACCGGGTGACGCCCGTCGTCGGGTGCTCATCTCCACCCATGCCGTGGCTGGGGTCTTCGTAGGGAGGCGACGGACGGGTAACCGCATCGACGTCGAAACTCCCTGCTCCGTCGGGCCCGGCATCCCCATCGAAGTTCTCGAAGCGGAATGGCGCGTACTGGGCGTGGGTAATCTCGTGCGTAGTGATCCAGAAGCTGGGAAGGGCCACGGCGTGCATGGGGCCCTCGTCGCCGTGGCGACCCGCCTCTTCAACGGGACTCCCCATCTGGAACTCTCCGGCCGGCAGGAGCGCCAGGGTGACGACCTGTTGGGTGCCCGGGATGGCGACCTGGGTCTGTTCGGGCCGGGACTGGCCGGGCCGGGTCTGGCCGGCGACTGGCAACGTGGTGATCGAGGTGGCCAGAACCAGTGCGGAGAGAGCCGAGAGACCCGCAGCATGGCGGCTCGGCCCAGGCGACCGCTTCACGGCGGATGACAGGGTGGCGCAGCCATTTTCGGAACCGTCAGGCGATCGGAATGGAGGGCCTGAGAGGCCTGTAGTTACAAAGGGCGCGGACCTGCGGATCGTCATCGGAGGGCGGGTTCTGGCAGCGGTCCACGACGACGCGTCTGGACCTCCTCGCAGGTTACTGCCCGCCTTCTACCGGTAGCAAGCTGACCGCGTTCGTCCACCGGACCGTTCGGCGCTCCAGGCCCGAGGCGAACCATTCGTCGGAATGACTGTACCACTGATACCAATCCTTCCGAAGGGGCAACGAACCGCTCGCCAACCCTCACCCTGTCTCACTATTCTCCTGATGAGTCGATTCATTCGCAGATATCCCCGTCGGCCTGACCCGGCGCAACTCCGAATACTCATGGTGC
>JBDNHE010000273.1:0-3686 GCA_041688945.1 Gemmatimonadota bacterium
GCTAGTCGGCTACCGCCACCTCCCCATGCTGCGGGCCGCCATTCAGAAGGAACTCGGGATCACACTGCCCGAGAATCGTGCACACTCCGCCGCCTGAGATCGGAGGTCGCTCCAGTTTCAACTAGCTTTGGGATTGACTCCATGCGTGTAGGATGGGCTGTCTAACAAGGAATTGCTGATGTCACGGTAAGCGTTGAAGGCACGGATCACTCGGCTTGCACCTCGCGACCCGGGGGAAGCATCGTAGTCGCGCAGCAGAATTCCAAGTCGTTATATGACCGCGCATTGGCAGACGGATCGAGACTCGGTCAGTAGCAGAAACCGGAGCTGAAGGAAGGCCATGGCACGTTCACTCTCAACTACATCGGCCCGTGACAGCCCTGTTCACCGGAGCACGGTTGGCTCAGGCCGCACGGATCCATTCGGGGAAGCCACCAGCGACCTCTCCCACTGGATCTGGAGTTGGAACCTCCAGTTCGAGCGCCTCAGGGAGAGTACCAAGAGGGACGCCCGGGGATCCTCGCCGCTTGAGATTCGCAAAGCGTGCTCCCAGACCTCCCTTGATGAGCACCTACTGGCGGTGGTCGGACGGCATCTGGTCAATGCGATCAAGCAGTACGAGCGGCACCAAAAGCTCGGTATGGAGCAGGAGCAGACTGACGCGTTAGTGCTGCTACGACACCTTTACGAGCACTGGAATGAACAGCGTGAGTATGCCCAGGATCCTTCGAAGCCAAAGGTTCGTGCTGCGAAGCATTTCGCGGACGGATTTCCCGATGGAAAGCCGTTCACAATCACCTACGCTGACGATGATTGGCTTCTTGGCGGGGTCGTGCCGCTCTTTTCCTTGACCCGGCGCATCGCTCAGGTGGAAAGTGTTGTTTTGATGGCCAAGGAGGAACGTCGAGTGCAGGAGGGAGTGAATCGAAGGGATCCCCAGAGTGAATGAGACGGAACAGGAGCGGCCGCGGCCTCTCGGGAGGCACCATCAGATAACAAACATATCTGGACTCCTCCCTGGGGCAGGATATAGACGCGCATCAATTCTCACCCCATAGCAGCTCTCCGTGGGTTCAGGCTGCAGGTGATTTGCGGATGGTCCGAGGTCGACAGCCACGGAGACTTCACATCAGGACAATGCCGAAATCGATGATGATGATCGACTTCTCGTCCTCCGAAAAGCGGTATACCACCTGCAAGTAGTGCTTGACGTCACACACCTTCACCGAGAAGCGAAAGACGGGTCTGCGGTAAGGCCTACCTATATGGAGGGAGGGGTGCGGATCGGCAGCGAACGCGTTGAGCGCGTCCTGCAGTGCCTCAGCAAGCGGTTTTCGACACCACTCATCCGCTTTTGAAACGTGATGCTCAATAGCGTCGCTTGCGAGTTCAGTCAGCTTTAGTGAGTAACCGCTCAAAGAAGGCGTCCGCATCTACAGTGAGTCCCAGGGCAGCTTGCCGTTCGCCCTCAACCAGGCGCGCGAATTCGAAACCCGATTGGATTCGCTCAGCATTGGCGAGGTCTTGCATTGGCAGTTTGCGCCCTTCGGTCGCCTTCTTCATTGGTTCAGTCTCATAAACAATTTTGGACAGCAAGTCATCGAGCGGCTCATTCTTGTACTCCTCGGCGACCCAGGTCAGGATCTGTTCTTCATCTGGGTCCAGGTTGAGTACCGGCATACCTCCGACGCTACTGATCTTGTTCCCCCGATACCCGTCGGGGAAAGTGACCTCTTCTCTGGCCAAGAGTCCTACGGCCTCCAGTTCCTCAACACCGCGATAGAACGCCGCATCAAACGGGCCATATGTGTACCAGCTGTACTCAAGATCGGTGACCTGCGCTCCCCGCCACTGGAGGCTCAGGACGTCTGACAGGTAGACCAACTTGAGAAGCCGGGTAGTGAAAAGCCCGCCGCACCGACCAGCCAAGAACTTGAGGACCCGGGCGTTCTTTGATAGCTGATCCATAGAGCCTCCGAGGGGTGCCTTTAGCGCTCCACCGTCGTTTGGAGCAACTCCCAATGCAAATGTACCGCTATGGGCGTCATTTGTTTCTCAAGGCCACTGCCTGGCAGAACCCCCGCCTTGCTAACGGAACATCGCTGACCTTCCGAGAATATAATGTATGTGTTATAGTCGCCTATGAATGGACAGAATCCCCACACCAGGTTGGTCGCTGCACGCGACTCTCGGGGAGACTGTCCCTTCGCGTCATTCCTAGGATCTGAGACAGATGTGAGATTCCGAGCAAGTGTCCTCAACAAGGTCGAGCACCTCACGCATGTCGACCCTGCCGACTACGATCGGCCCCTCATCGACACGCTGGACGGTCGAATCAAAGAACTCCGGTTCGGGAAGAGCCTGCGGGTTCTCTTCTCCGTCGAGGATGACGGATCGATCCTCCTTCTGTACGGCGGGGAACGGAAGAAACAGAGTGCGTGTTCGCCCGAACTGATTGAGGAGGCCAAGGCCCTTAGGACAGCCTGGCTTCAGGGAATAGAAGGCGAAGTCGTCGACGTCGCATCGGTGCGCGACGGGATCAACAGAAAGAGATTGGGGTGGCCAGAATGAATGAGCAGAGCGTGAAAACTGTTGTTGACGCGAGCGTCGAAGATCGTGACTTCCAGGTTGCGATGCTTGAAGAGGGGCTTGTCCATCGGGTGGCTCGCCGCGTTCGCGAGTTCCGGAAGACCAAGGGTCTTTCCCAGCAAGCACTTGCCGAGATGCTCAATACGCAGCAACCCCGGGTGGCCTTGATTGAAGCCGGTGAGTCAAATCTCACGCTCCGGTCACTCGCCGAACTCGCCTATTGCCTCGACCGGTTTGCCGAGGACTTCGTAGTCGAGCGTGCAGTGTATCGTCGCACGGAACCTTGGGGGCAGCCCACCCTCACTGTCCTTGGCGGTGGTCAGTCGGATGCTGGAGTTAGGGTCACCTACGGTCAGGCTTCAAAGCTTGAGAAGGCAGCCGTATGAGCGAGCCAGTGAAGGTTGCGGCGAAGCATGCACAGCTTCACCTACGGCGTTTGTTCTGCGACCGAGCTCTTTTTGCGCAGGAGTTTGTTCCGATAGATATTGACGCCCCAAAGCCTTCGGAAGGCTACGCGGTAGAGATCACATTTGAACTGAAGCCAGCTGGCGACTCGAATCATCAGTTCAGTGTTCGAGTTGGGCTTGAAGTCGAGCCAGATATCGATCTCAACCAGCCTTACAGAATTGAGGTCGCGTACGTCGGAGATTTTGAGTTTGAGGCGTCACTCGAGTCGGAAGAGATGGAGGGAATTGCGAGGACGAACTGCGCAGCGATCCTCATGCCCTACGTCCGGCAGGCAGTGACCGACCTTAGCTCCCGCGGCACCAACGGTCCTCTTTTGCTCAAGCCAATGAACATTGCAGCGATGTTGGCGGGTGCTACGCCAGTCGAGCCCGACGGGGACTGATCGCGACAACATTTGCGCCTGCGTTCGCTAACGCTCTCTTCGGTGAATCACGGCCCGACAGCGGGTCGGCGATCTGAGCTGTAGTTGCAGGGGACGAGGTCGGCGAAATCACCGTGCTTGTTTTCGGGCCGCGCCGCAAACTTAGAACGTTCTATGAAAGCGAGTGTCAAGGCAGGGCTCCGCCCCGGCTGAGTGCGAGGCCGTATTGGTTTTGGCACTCAGCCCCCTCTTGGTTGAACAGGCCGGA
>JBDNHE010000274.1:0-7557 GCA_041688945.1 Gemmatimonadota bacterium
CGAGCTCGTCGACCCCGAGGACATTGGGGAGTTCCTGGATAGCCGCGCGGACGACCTGACGGCTGTGATTCACATGGGGGCGATCTCCGCGACCACCGAGACCGATGCCGATCTGATCATCGAGACCAACTATCGGCTCTCGCAGGCCATCTGGCATTGGTGTACTGCCGCCGGGGTTCCCCTGATCTACGCCTCGTCAGCCGCGACCTACGGAGATGGCGCCGCGGGATTTGCCGACGCGCAGACGCCCGATGCGTTGGCGAAGCTGAAGCCGCTGAACGCCTACGGCTGGAGCAAACACCTTTTTGATCGGTGGATCGCAAGGATTCTGGCAGAGGGGGGCCCGACCCCTCCGCAGTGGGCGGGCTTGAAGTTCTTCAACGTCTATGGCCCGAATGAGCATCACAAAGAAGGGATGCGAAGCGTGGTGACCAAGGCGTTTCCAGGCGCACTGGCTGGCGAGCCCGTGACCCTTTTCCGGTCACACAATCCCGAGTATCCGGACGGCGGCCAGATGCGGGACTTCGTCTACGTCCGCGATTGTGTCGACGTGGTGCTCTGGCTGTTGGACAACCCAGACGTCAGTGGCCTGTTCAACCTGGGGACCGGACGCGCCCAGACGTGGCTGGAGCTTATGGAGGCTCTGTATGCTGCAGTGGACCAGCCCATGCAGGTGGCGTGGGCAGACACGCCCGTCGAGATCCGAGACAAGTACCAGTACTTCACCCAGGCAGACATGTCGAAGCTCCGAGCCGCTGGATACGACCGCCCGTTCGCGGATGTGGCCGATGGCGTAGCGGACTACGTGAAGCGGTTTCTGATCCCCGGGACGTACCGCTGAATGGGGTTTACTATTACGCCGCTGCGGCTGGAAGGGGTTTGTCTGGTTGAATCAAGCCGTCATGGGGACGATCGCGGCTGGTTCGTTGAAACATGGAAGGCGTCGGCATTTCGAGAAGCCGGTCTCCCTGCCGACTTTCGGCAGGACAATCTGGCGCGCTCCGAGCGCGGGGTGATCCGAGGCCTCCACTACCAAGCGGCGCCCCACGCGCAGGCGAAACTGGTCCGGGTAATTCTCGGACGAATCCTTGATGTGACGGTTGATCTCCGTCTCGACTCCCCGACGTTCGGGGAGTGGTTGTCAGTCGAGTTGGACGACCAGACCGGCGCCGCCCTGCTTGTGCCAGAGGGCTTCGCACACGGGTACCAGGTGCTGAGCGACCAAGCGGTGGTGGCCTACAAGGCGGGTGCAGAATACGCGCCGGCGGCGGAGCGCACAGTCCTCTGGCATGACCCGGAACTGTGCATTGACTGGCGAGACCTGCCGGCGCTTGTCAGCGCCAAGGATCAGGTAGCTCCTACGCTCTCGGCGATTAGTAGCTCGGACCTCTTCTGAGAACGTGACCCCGAAGAAGTCATTCCCCGGGGAGTTCACTCGCCTGGGGGGTCGCCCGGTCAGCCTTGGACCGACCCATCTCCGTCACCCCCACCGAGGCCAGGTAAGCCCGTGCGCGCAGGTCTTTCGAGCCTGAAAGCGCGCACAGCTCCCATTCTTCGATGGCGCCGTCGCGGTCACCCGTCCGGTTCAACACCACGCCAAGGCGGAGGCGGGCTCCGGTGAAGTTGGGGTTGTTTTCGAGCACGAACTCGAGCTCTTCCCTGGCCCGGGTCAGATCGCCGACGTCAATGAGTGCCTCGGCCAGCTTGGTCCGTACATCCAGGAATCGCGGCCGTACCTCAAGGGCCTGCGCGTACTGATCAGCGGCAAGCTGGGGCTGATCCGCAACCAGATACAGGTCGCCCAACTTGGCGTGGGTCACCGCCAACTGGTTCCCGACGTCGGACGGGTAAGCCCCACCATCACGGTGATCGAGACGGCTGGCCTCGCCGAAGGCCTCGTAGGCGGCATCGTGCTCCCCCAGTTCCTGAAGGACGATCCCCCGATTCAGGTGTGCTTCGGCATACGTGGCTGAGAGCTTGATGGCTTCGCCGAACGCGACCTCAGCCTCTCTGGGACGTCCCAACAGCGCCAGACAGAGCCCCCGCTTGTTGTGCACATCAGGAAACCGGGGATGGCCGCGGACGACTTCGTCGAAGACTTCAAGGGCCTCGGTGTAGTCCCCTCGATCCCAGGCGGCGATTCCCTGAGCGATCTGCCGCTGTGCGGCGTTCCTCGATTCTGACATGTGATGACGGTAGAGTAAGGGTGGAGGGCGCGCTACCCCGCTCAATGCCCCCTCACGCCGCCGAGGAAGCCGGCAGGAATCGGGAGCCCGGTCAGGTGTCCCCCGGCCGAATCAGGCCCGCGAGGTCACCACGGTCTCGCCGCCCGGCGGCACCTGCGGAACCAGAGGGTCTACTCGGCTGGCCAACTGCAGCAGATCCGACGGCGCACCGAGGCGCTTCAAGACGGACTGGAGGCCTCTCAGAGCCCGATCCCTGGAAACGATAGCTACGGCGGTCAGGAGACAGGCCTGGACGTCGATTCCGAGGGAGCGATGCTCAATGTAGAACAGACCCAACCGACTCTTCCCCGGACGGATCAACTGATTGTAGGCGATGTCAGGATCATCCTGATCCTTCAGGATATCGCCCTCATCCGAGAAGACAATCGAGGCGAAATCGGTGATGCCCGGCTTCACGTCCAGGAGATGGCGCTCAACCGACGTATAGAGGTCGGTCTCACGCTTCACGTTGGGGCGCGGCCCAACAAGGCTCATGTCCCCAATCAGGACATTCCAGAGCTGAGTGAGTTCATCGAGTTTGAAACGCCGAATGAAGTGGCCGACGGGAGTGATGCGCCGATCGGAAGCACTGGTCGAATCAACGCCTGACTTGTCGGCGTTGATGACCATCGAGCGCAACTTGACCATCCGAAACGTCGTGTCGTCACGTCCAACTCGATCGGCCACATAGAACGGCGACTGCTTGTCCTGCCACCACACCAGAAACATGACGGGGAGCAGAACGGGGCTCGCCAAGAGCAGTCCAGTCGCGGAGGCAGCAATGTCAAAAAGCCGCTTGATCACGCGGAACCAGGGGCGCAAAGATTGCTGGCAGCTGCCACGATGTCTTCCAGACGCGGATAGTAGATCGCCTCAAGTACCCTTGATGTCGGTGCAGGCGCATCGGGCAGCGTGACGCGGACAGGCGAGGCCTTGAGCTCAGCAGGTGCGACGCGTTCCGTCACCGAAGCAATCACCTCTCCGGCCATGCCACAGGTCCTCCACCCGCCATCAAGCACCATCAGGCGACCCGTTTTGCGAACGGACGCCACGATCTCGACGGGATCGAAGGGGTTCAGGACTCGCAGATCAACGACGTCGGCAGCAATCCCACGATCCGCGAGTGCGTCTGCCGCCTGGAGCGCGAGCTGAGTGGAGTATCCTGAACCGACGAGCGTCACGTCGTCCCCCTCCCTGAGGCGGGCAGGGCCGATCGTGGCCAGATCCAGTTCCTGGACCGGAGGCAGCTCGTCCTCGAGGTCATAGAGCCAGCGATCATCGATGAACATGACCGGACTGGGTGACAGCACCGAAGCGATCATCAGGTCGCGCGCATCGGCCACCGTGGCAGGAGTTACGACTCGGAGGCCCGGGATGTGAGCGAACCAGGCATGGAGCGCCTGCGAGTGCTGGGCCCCCTGTTCACCACCTCGGTTGATGATTCCCCGGATGGTCACATTCGGGCTCGCCTGACCCCCGAACATATGAGACCACTTGGCCGCCTGATTCACGACCGCATCAAGACCGTAAAGCATAAAGTCCAGCCGTGGATGGACCACGATCGGCTTCATGCCCGAAAGCCCGGCACCAACCGCCGCGCCGGTACAGGCGAGCTCCGACACCGGCGTGTCGATAACCCGTTCCTTGCCGAATTTCTTCTCGAGCTCGGTCATGGTGTTGCCCACGTACCAAGGGCTCCAGAGTCCCTGGCCGATGATGAACACCTCGGGGTAGTTCTCAAGGAGGTATTCGAAGGCCGCTCGCATGGCCGTGCCGTATGAGTAGGATGTCATCTGGCTCATCCCTGGGTCCTCGCGGCGGAGTAGACCCTGTCCATGAGTGCGGACTCCTCGGGATAGGGATCGCCGAGCGCTTCCTCCCAATCCGACTCGAGGGTGAGCCGGACCTTGGCCTCCAGCGCCTGTTGGTCGGACTCGGACCAGAATCCTGCGGCATCCATGGCCCGAGCCAGCCTGCCGATGGGATCCCGCGCCCTCCAGTTCGCTACATCCTTGGCCGAGCGTGCGACGCCCACATCAATATCCTCGCGGAAGTCGACGTGTCCGTACCATCGATAGGTGACCGCCTCAAGAAAGCCCGGCCCCTCTCCTCGGCGCGCAGCCGCCACCAGCCGTTCCGAGGCCTCCTTCACGGCAAGCACATCATTGCCATCAACGATCTCGAACGGGATCCGGTGAGCCTCGGCGAACCGCGCAGTCATATTGCTGGGCTGTCTGAGATCGATGAACATGTGGCTCGAGAACAGGTTGTTCTCGACTACGAAGATCACCGGCGCATTCAGCATGCGGGCCAGGTTCATGGACTCATGAACGGCTCCCTCCTCACAGGCACCGTCGCCGAGGTAGGACACACCAATGTTGTCCGTACCCTTCATTCGTTCCGCCTGAGCCGCACCTACAGCCAGCGGAACGGTCCCCGCCACAATGGGCACGGAGCCCATGAACCCGTTCGGCTCGTCCCACAGGTGCATCGACCCGCCCATCCCGCGAGACAGGCCAGTGTCCTTCCCCAGAATCTCGGCGAAGAGCTTCCTGGGGCTCGAACCCAAGGCGAGAACATGGGAATGGGAGCGGTGCGCGCCGAAGATTCTGTCGGTCTTCCTCAGCAGCGCGGAGACCCCAACCGCTACGCCCTCCTGACCAACCCCCAGGTGGACCGGTCCACCGATCAGACCGTCCTCGCGGGCCTTGGCCAGAATCCGCTCGGCGATCCGGATGGTCACCATCCCTCGCATGAGCGGTTCGAGGACCTCAAGGGCCGTGCCCCTCAGGTCGATCGGTTCGTGAAGCTGGGTTGGATCAGCGAGAACTCCGGGAAGCTGCCCTTCCATCAGATCAGGCTCCGTAGAACGAGCGAATCGACTCGACGATGTACGCCACGTCGTCGTCGCTGAGTGCAGTGTTCATCGGCGGCATCATGCAGCGTTCGAAGAAGCGATCAGTTCGAGGCAGATCTACATCAAAACCGAGCTCTGAGAACTGGTGGACCGGCGTGCCCGCCCACTGAATGATCGTCCGGATTCCCCGGTCCAGCAGATACGCACGCAGTTCGTCGCGACGATCCGCCTGCATCTCGAAGTTCTGATACACGTCGAAGTGGCGCGGGTCGGCATCAGGGGCCGGCGGGAGCTGGACCTGATCCAGGTCGCCGAGGCCCGCATGGTAGAGCGCGGCAACCTCACGCCGCCGCTCGATGTCCTGCGGATAGCTCTTCAGCTTGAAGTCGAGCACGGCCGCCTGAAGGTTATCCAGCCGTGAATTCAGGCCCCAGGCAACGACGCGGCCTTCCTCATTCCGACCGTGGTCCCGCAGCAGGCGCATCTCACGGACCAGATCATCATCGTTCGTGAAGATCGCTCCACCGTCACCGAAACATCCGAGCAGCTTGGCCGGGTAGAAGCTGATGGTGCCAAAGCGCCCGAATGTCCCGGCGCACCGGCCGTTGAACCTCGAGCCAAGTGCCTGCGCAGCATCCTCGTAGACGTCAAGGCCGTGACGTTCGGCGATAACCTGGATGGCGTCCATGTCACAGGTCCGTCCGTTGACCTGCACCGGCATGATCCCCTTGGTACGCGGGGTGATCCGATGCTCGATATCACCCGGGTCCAGCATGTTGTCCGGACCGCACTCCGCAAGAACCGGCGTCGCTCCGACCATGTGGACCGAGGCCGCGGTCGCGATGTAGGTGTGCGACGGGATGATCACCTCATCTCCCGGACCAACGCCACAGGCCTTGAGGCCGATGATGATGGCATCGGTTCCGTTTGCTACTCCCAGCACATGCTTGGCACCGGTGAACTTGCGGACGTTCTCTTCGAAGTCCGTCAGATCCTTCTGCATGATGAACGCGCCACGCCGGCAAACGTCCGTCATGATTGCCAGGATCTCGTCTTCCTGGGCAGTGAAGAGTTCAGAGTAGGGGAAGAACGGAATCTGGCGGGTAACTGTCATTGGACCGGAGTAAGGGATGAGGGAGGCAATCAGTCGGCCATTCGGGCGGCGCAGAAAATCACTTTGTGCTGCTGGTCCGCCTGGTCGGCAGCCAGCGCCTGAGGCGGGAGGTTTGGCGCGGTGTCCGCGTCAATCTCAGCCGGCATCGGTATCAGTCCGCCAAACACCATCTTCTTAAGCAACTTTTTCGCTTGCATCGAATTCGGGATCAGGCCGAGCTTGGAGGCTGCGGCCTTCACCGGACGAAGAACGCGCTGCCTCAAACCGACCGTGGCAACGGGCGTATCTCCAAAGAAAGTCACATCGAACCCCTTGGCGGACAACTCTTTCGAGAGCTCGCCCACATCAAGGTATCGGTGGCTGTTCGGCGACGGATTGAAATCGAAGAGGTCCTTGTTCGCGGTGGCGATCAGGAGGTGGCCGCCCGGCCGGAGCACGCGGTGGCATTCGTCGAAGAAGCGGTCCACATCGGGGAGATAATAAATCGCCTCGAAGATCAGGACGACGTCGAACCGGTCCGCCTCAAAAGGCATCTCCAAAGCGTCGAACTGCTCAAAAACGAAGCGGTCGCCGTAGTGGCCACGGGCAACGGAAAGGAGTGGTTCAGAAACGTCACCGGCCCGCACGGAGGTAGCGAGCGAGCCAATATACCCCACCCCCTGACCGGCGCCGCAGGCGACTTCCAGCACGTCTCGGCCGCGACAGTATTCTCCGGCCCAGTAGTAGCGACGAGCCATCCGCTCGACCTGCTCCCGGGTCACATCGTCACCGGAGATCTCCGTCAATTCGGTGTAGTCGAGCGTCATCGGTATCGATCAAGTATTGAGGGCTACAAATCCGAGAGCCGGCGACACTGCCAACCAAGCCGGTATTTCCTTTGCTGATTCAGCGGACAGGATAGTGAAATGCCAACGGCTTGCCCATCCTGCGGTGCTCGTTGCGCCGCGCAACATGCAGGAACGTATTCAGGGCGAAAACCAGCCGATCGTTTCTTTGAGTCCTTCTTGAAGCGAAAACTGGGCTTCGTATCCCAGGCGGGCCTGAGCCAGCTCAAGCGAGGCGAGCGAATCGCGCACGTCTCCGGGCCGTGGGGCCGAGTGCGTCGCCGGAATCTGGACGCCGACGAGCTCCTGGATCATCCCCCAGAGTTGATTCACCGAATTCCGATCCCCACAGCCAACGTTGAACGTCTGTCCACTCACATCTGAAGGATCTGCGGACGCTGCGAGGAGATTGGCGTGAACCGCGTTGCCGATGAACGTGAAATCGCGCGTCTGCTCGCCGTCCCCGTGAATTGTCGGGGACGTCCCAGCTTGGGCGTGCCGAATCAGCAGCGGGATCAGTGCCGAGTAGGCCGAATC
>JBDNHE010000275.1:0-2470 GCA_041688945.1 Gemmatimonadota bacterium
AAGGGGAAACCGGCCAAAGTTGCCCAGGTCGCCTGCATGCGAAAGCTGATTACCATCCTCAACGCCATGGTTCGTGACGGCCGTGCCTGGGACCCAGACATCCCTCTTGATCAGCTCCGTCTCCAACACAGTTGCTAACGGTGTAAGTTTGCGGCGCGGACCGAAAACAGGCACGGTGATTTCGCCGACCACGTCCCCTGCAACTACTGCTCAGATCGCCGACCCGCTGTCGGGCCGTGATTCACCGGAGAGAGCGTTAGCGAACGTAGGCGGTAACTGTTGTTAAGCGATGTGCCCACACGCATGCTGTGAGGCCGAGCTATCGACCGATCGAACCGCGCTGTCCGGCGTCACTGATTTCCACGAGCGGCTCGCCGCGCACCAGCAACGACAGGGCGTCTGGAAGCGCTGCCGTTAGTACCCGGCGCATGGTGGCATTCGAGGTATTCCCGCAGGTGACCCAGATCACCTGTGGAGGGGGACCCAGACGCTCCAAGAGATCGACGAAATCACGGTCCTTCGTCATCACGATCGCACCGGCCTCTTTCGCAGCGTCGAAAATATCCGTGTCCGGTGCCGCTCTTAGTTCGGGATCAAGCTGAACCGCCAGGGCTTCTTCGATATCGAACGCATCAGACATCCACGTCGCAATGGATGGCGACAGCTGTGCGTCCAGCCAGATCTTCACGCAGCCAAGATCGGGTGGTTAAGCCGCCGGCTCGCGAATCGAAGGCAAGCCTCAATGTCTTCGCGTTCCAGGGCAGGCATCTCTTCGAGGATCTGCGCCTGCGACAGCCCGGTTGCTAACAGGTCGAGGACGTCCGTCACTCGAATCCGCATCCCGCGCACGCATGGACGCCCACCACACTGGGCGGGGTCGACCGTAATCCGGTCCATGATCTCAGTCATAAATACCTCGACTAGCCAATCGGAGTCTGTTCGCCTTCGAATCTACAATGAGCCTAGCCGTTAAGGCGATACTGTTACCCCCCACCGCCACACCGTTTCAGGCATATCGTCTAACGTTCTAAGTTTGCGGCGCGGCCCGAAAACAAGCACGGTGATTCCGCCGACCTCGCCCCCTGCAACTACAGCTCAGATCGCCCATCCGCTGTCGGGCCGTGATTCACCGGAGAGAGCGAAGCGAACGAAGGCGCAAACTGTTTAGTATGGGACGGGGACTTTGGCCACGTGGCCTCACAATCTCTACGTAGTCTTCCGCGAAGATTTGTTGGGCCGAAGGGCTGTCCGCTACCTCACTATTCTCCAGAACTTGATGTGCGGTATCGGTTCATAAATCAGTCCCGCGAACAGGTCCTCCCCCATAACTGTCCAGGCGCCGACAGGCTCCGGCGGAACGAAAGAGTCGTGGTACTCACCGGCGAAGGTGTATCGGTCGACAATCAAGGACTCGTCGTCAAGTACAGAAAGGACGTAGAAGAAGTCCGACCCAACCGAAACTGACCTGTGGTACTCGATCTCCGGTGTCCGAATGATTTGACGGCCACCACGACTTGAGTGGATCGCTTCCTGAAAGGGTCTGGCCACCGGCCCGACGAGCTCCTTCATCGCCAACTCGCTACCAACCGCACTGATCAGAATCGGATTGGGCTGGTACCGGAAGACGAGAAAGACGCCTCCCGCCGGGGATGCCGACGAGACGATGGGGTCGGCTGCCATCGGATTCATCGCTTGGTATCGCGCGGGAAGTCGCAGTTGGTCGAGGACTACACCGCTTTCGGAGTAGAGCCTGACTTCTGGCAGCACTCCAAGGGTCAGAAGTCGGCCGTCGGAGAAGGCGCCGATCTGGTATACATCGGGCGAAGTGAAAAGAGGACCCCAATTGCCGTCAGGATCAAGACCCGTCGATCGTGCGTTACCCCGATCGGCCACCCATAGTCGGCCGTTGATGAACTCCACATCGGTAACGTGACTGAACTCCTGCGGACCGCCTCCCCGGCCGCCCCGTGTCCACGCGATCTCACCATCGGAGCGCACGGCTCGGATCTCATTCCCGGCCATATCAAACGCGAAGGCCAAGTCTGGCGACCCTGCAATGAGGACCGGATACTGAAGCGGGGAATCGAAGTCGAGTGGCGTGTGGCCGATCAACTCCCACCGCAGCTCTGCTGGAGCACGGCGCTGTGCCTGGGCACCCGACGGCACGGCGAAGAGCGTCGCCAAGGCGCTCGCCAAGCAGATGAACGGTAGTCGATTCACAGGCGCCTGGCTTTCGGTCAAACTCAGAATGGTGTGCCTACGGCCTAACACTGACAAACCCACCGGACTCCCTGAACCTGCGGGACAGAAGGTCATAACCGCAACGGTACTACCTACCGCATGGTCGGCACACCGGCTGACGGCGGTGCCGCATTGTATGTCGAAGAATCCGTAGATTCTGAAGAAGGATAGGTGCGGCAGCCCGTTGTCGCATAGGCTCAACCAGGCCGGACGTTAGCTGGGGCGCCGC
>JBDNHE010000276.1:0-2582 GCA_041688945.1 Gemmatimonadota bacterium
AGGAGAGCGACTTGGCGATCATGACTCGGCACCCTTTGGGTTGAGGGCGGTGGTGACCGCCACTGGCCATAACTTGTTATCCACCAGTAACTTAACCCAGAGGGCGCCTCTTTTCTACCCCAAGAATCGCTCAGTTTAGGATAGATTGAGGTGGTCGTGAAGAGATTGCAGATGTGGGCTTGCGCGTTGATCGCGGTGACAGCTGCCTGCGAGAGCGATGGATCAGGGGGAGCTGCTGCCCGGGTCGAAGTCCTGGATTCGGCCGGCGTACGAGTTGTTGTACTCGGAAGCGACTTGGCCGGTCTGACGGCGACCACGTGGGTCGCGGCACCTGTCTATCAGGTTGGGCTGGAGGGATCGGGCGTAGAGCTGTTTCGAGTTTCGGGAGGAGGCTTTCTTCCGAACGGTGACTTGGTGATCGGCAACTCGGGCGTGCCGGAGGTGATCATCCTTGGGCCCACGGGTGAAGTGGTCGATCGACTCGGTGACCGAGGAGAGGGACCCGGTCAGTTCGGCGAGATCACGTCGGTTCACCCCCAGCCTGATGGTTCAGTGGTGGTTTATGACGACGGGCAAGGCCGATTGACTTCCTTCTCGAACGCCAGGGAAGTCGCTACCAGACGGATGTCGGATCCTAGTCGCATTTCCGACCTGATTCCGATCGCTGCTTCATGGGAGGGGCCCGTTCTCGCGGTGCTCGGTGACGACCGACGCTTTCAAAGTTCGGGTGTCCGCCAAGACACGACCCCTCTACTCGGGTTCTCATTTGAGTCGACTGTACCCGACACCCTGGGGCGTTGGGCGACCAGATCCTGGAGCTTCGTGTCCATCGCGGGGGCATCCACGAGGGGCCTCCTCCCGTTCGCCCCGGATCTGTTCACATCCGGCAACTCTGAACGAGTTCTGATCGCGGAGTCGCACAAGCCTGTTGTGCGCATTCTCGGGGTGGATGGTGGACTAGCGACGGTGATTAGGTGGACCGAAAGCCCTCGGGAGGTCACAGAGGACGAGTACCGTGAGTGGCAGGGCAACAGAGAGAAGGAGCTCTCGGAGCGACTCCCCGAGGAGCTGCGGGAGGCTATTCTGTCGACCCCGCACTACGACTCACATGCGGTATTGAACGGGGTCCTCTTGGGCCAAGACGGCACAGTCTGGTTCGCACCAAGCAGCCTGTCGACCGAAACGGCCCAGATCTGGCTGCGCTTTCGCGTTGACGGTGAACCCCTGCCTGCAGTGCGGCTCGATCATGGCGTGACGGTGCTCGCTGGGATGGGCGATCGGGTTGCCGTGCTTGTGCGGAACGAGATGGACGTTGAGATCATCTCGGTGCTCGACCTCGGAGAAGGGTGACCGAGAGCCCGTGACTGAGTCCCAGCCCGGGCCAGAATGCTCCGCGTGCACCTCCGTGGAGATGAGTCTCGAAATGGAGCAGGCCAGGGACTCGCTGCTTGCGCGCCGTCGAGGCTCGCGAGTTGAGTTTCTGCGGGCCATCGGGTTCTCTGGAGTAGCTGGGTCGGCGGTGGGAGTAGCATTGACCGGGAATGCCTCGTTCACGGATCTTTCATCATGGTCAAATTCGATACAGATCAACTTGCCGCGACTTGCCGGCGGAACCATATCGGGCGACTGCGTCTGTTTGGTTCTACTGTCCGTGGTGAGGACGGTCCCGACTCAGATGTGGATCTGATTGCCGATTTCATTGAGAGCGTCGGGTACTTTGGTCTAGTGCAAGCCGAAGATGAACTCGCCGAGTTCTTCGGTCGCAAGGTTGACCTCCTTACAGAGCCGGCCATCAGCCGTCATATTCGATCAGAAGTCCTGAGTTCGGCGAGGGTGATCTTTGACGACATCTCGTGATCGCCTCTTCGTAGAACACATGCTTTCGGCGATTGAGCGGATTGAGCAGGTGAAACTACGGATTGAGAAGGAAGACTTCGAAGAAGATTGGGTCTTCCAGGACGCGGTCATCCGAGAGCTTGAGATCATCGGGGAGGCTGCAGGCCGCATCTCGAAAGAGCTCCGGGACTCACATCCAGAACTCCCATGGGGTGAGATGACCGGGATGCGAAACAAGCTGATCCATGACTACTTCGAAGTCGACTTGGATGTCGTCTGGTGTACGGCTGTAGAGGATGTTCCAGGTCTTCTTCCTTGGATACACGCGATCGCGGCGACGTTCGAGAACGGCGAGGGATAGGCGAGGAAGCATGGCCGCATCACCCTCTAACAAATTTTCGCGCTGGTCGCACCGTACGCGTAGATTCGCGCTATAGGCTCTAGAAGGCTCTTGAAGAAGTGGGGTGCGGCCGCGCGAAGGGGTCTTCGGTGTGTTCAGGGCAGGAACGACGACGAGGCGTAGCGAAAGCTACGGGGAGGAGGAGAGACGCAGCATGGACCACCGAACCCCCCTTCGCCCTATGGACCACCGCTCACGCGGCGGTGCCCACGGGCGGCATGGGGCCATCTTTTTCGTTGGACCGCCTCGACGTAGCTGACGGCTATGTCTTCGGCGATCCGCCTCGAATCTGGCCCCATGGCGCTCGTAACGCGGCTCGCCCCACTTCTTCAACAGGCTTCTAGGC
>JBDNHE010000277.1:0-2493 GCA_041688945.1 Gemmatimonadota bacterium
GTTCGAGCATCACCATTGTGCCTGTCGCGTCTTGGGTGAGCGTCTGGTCGACCCGCAGCGCGATCTCGTCTCCGGGGATCATCTGCCCAGACACGAGGTGGGACGCGATCAGCTTCTGCGCGACGTTGTGGCCCATGGTGTTCCTCCTCATTTGGGTGGATGGCGGTTGAACTATCACGCGCCGAGTTTCAAGGCGGTCGGCTATCTAGGGGTCGACTCCCCGGTCGCAGTGCGTGAAGGCGGAACCTGATCCCGATTTTACCATCGTAGCCTGCGATTAATCGTCGCTCGGCCGTTGGTCCATAAAATCCGGGTCAAGCGCAGGTACCATCGACTATGACCCTTGTGTCATGTTGCCAGACTTAGCTGCCCTGCAAAAGACATGCCTCGCAGATTCCCATTGCCATGATCACCCTTGGAGGAACGGCTAATGTGACAGCGGGTATGACAGTGCGAGTTGATAATGAGAGACAAGGAATCCGAATGAGTCTTCGCTTCGAAGAGATCGACTGGCAGGACACCTCCAGAGGAGAGATCTCCCTACGCCGCCGAGTTGATCCGACCCTGGGAATCGATGTCTATGAGGTGAAGCTGGGCGAGGAGTTCCTCATGTCCAGCCTGTTCACCGTTGCTGAGATCGAGCTCGCCCGGATCGGACTCGCAGAGGTGACTGGCGATCGCATCGATGTGCTGGTGGGCGGTCTGGGCTTGGGCTATACGGCCGCCGCTGCATTAGAGGATCCCCGAGTCCAGACCCTGACCGTTGTTGACGCTATTGCCCCGGTAATCGACTGGCATCAGCGCGGGCTCTTGCCGGATACCGCGGGACTCGTGACTGATTCGCGAACTCATCTGCTTGAGGGTGATTTCTTCGCGCTTGTCGAAGGTCCCGTGGGCTTCTGCGAGGGCCGGCCAGATCACTACGACGCCATCCTGCTGGACATCGACCACACTCCGCGACACGTACTGCACCCAAGTCATTCGTCGTTCTACTTAAGTGAGGGTCTGCATTCCATGCGACGGCACCTGAAGCCGCATGGCGTATTCGCGCTTTGGTCGGACGACCCGCCGGATCAGGACTTTCTTGAGGTCTTGTCCGGGGTCTTCACCGAGGTATCCGCGCACATCGTGAGCTTCCCGAATCCACTCACCGGTGGGGAGTCAGCCAATTCCGTATACGTAGCCGGCTGCATGACAAAACGGACCTCTGCCCCTGCTTCACCATCATGGTAATACGGCGGGCAGCAATGTCGTGGTCCTCGTGCCCCCAAACTCGGAGGCTGATCCTCCCGGCCTCGGCTACCAATTGATCGATCTCACGATCTCGCTCGACATCATGCTCTCACTTCGGCTTCCAGTAATTCGAGTTGGTCTTCGGCTCGGTCCGATGATCAAAGCATCGGTGTCAGAATCAGCCGTCGACGACGTCTGCTGTCGACGGCTACCAATGGTGTGAAGTTGTATCGGCGAAACAACATGGAACGCCGGTCGTTAAAAACTACCTTGAGATCGCGGTTCTTGAGGTGTTGCGTGACTGGGAATTCACGGTGGATTCTGGCTGGTCTGGCCTTATCCAGAGCGCAACCAAACTGGTGAAGGAAGGACGTGTGCAACCCGACAGGCAACGGGCTGCCGCCTCCCGTGAACGCAACCCAAAAGTCCGCGACGCCGTTCGGAACCTCATGGACGCTATATATTGTGGGCAAGTAGAAGCAATTGATTAGAAAGTAGCCTATACTTCAAACGTGGCTAACATAGGGAGTACTTTCCTAATCAACGGCCTGCTTCAGGAGGTCTCCCACGAGCAGCCGTTGAACCTCGCCACGCTTGCGCAACATGGTATATCCCCGGCCTTGGCCGCCCATTATGCGCGTACGGGGTGGCTTGAGCGTTTGGCCAAGGGCGTGTACTGCGTGGCTGGTGCGCGACTAGACCGAGACCAATGCCTGCTCTTCCTGCAACGGGATATCGAGCACTTGCACGTCGGGGGCCGGACCGCCTTTGCGTGGCCAGGGGTGCGGCAATATGTCGAGGCTCGTGAACGCCTGACCATGTGGGGCGCATCTCGCAAGGGTTTGCCCGCGTGGTTCACCGATCGGTTCCCGGGAAGCCTGACGTCGCTTGCATTATTCAACGACGCAACCCGCGATCGAGGAATATTCACCCCGCCTGCCTTGGGCGACGGGGTTCGGGTGTCGTGCCGTGAGCGCGCACTGCTCGAGCTTCTGCGCGAGGTTCGTACGAGCCTGCAACTGCAGGAAGCACGTGAACTGTTCTTAGCCACACTCGGGTTGCGTGTGCCTGTTGCTGGCGAGCTACTCACGGGGTGCACCAGCATCAAGACAGTCCGGCTGTTCCTGCAGTGGGCGAGTGAGTCCGGCAACGTCGACGTCGACGCGCTGCGCACTCATTACGAGCTGCCAACGGGAGGCGCGTCACGGTGGATCGGAACGCTCGCTGACGGAACAAAGTTGGTGCTTCCAGCATGATCGA
>JBDNHE010000278.1:0-1862 GCA_041688945.1 Gemmatimonadota bacterium
ATGCGGCGCAGCGGGCCCAGCTGCAGGGATGGATGCGCCAGCTCGGTGGAATTGGATCGGCAATGCGCGGCGGCAGCGTGCGGCCGGGGACCATCTATCCGCCGACTCAAACCATGCGCGACGTGGTGGCCGCCGTCCGGGCAGGGCTCGCCGGGATGTAGCGAACTGCTCCCAGAACGTCAGACATCTCGGAGCACAGGCCCGGGTCGTTAACGCGGCTCGGGCTTTTCCGTTTCCAGCGGCTCAACACCCGGCCCCCTCCCGCGTGTGCTCATCATCTGGACCAGAGGTAGCCGCCCAGTGGCTCAGTGCCTCCTGCGACCGTACAATATCGCCCTCTCATTACGCCCTTTTCTGGAGGCCCCATGCGCGGGAATCACTTCCGCTCTCTGCTTCGTACCGGCGCCCTCGGCGCTGGACTGGCTGCATTGTCCGCTGCCCCTGTTCACGCTCAGCAGGTCGGTATCACGACAGACGACATGATGTCGATCATGCCCCGTGAGATCGGACCGGCCGTGTCCGGGGGCCGAGTGCACGACGTGGAGGCGATTCCGTCCAACCCCTCCCTGCTCTATGTGGCGACCGCTTCCGGCGGAATCCAGCGCAGTGAGAACCGGGGGCATACCTGGACCAATCTGACGGACCACCTTCCGGTCTCGACCTTTGGTGACCTGGCCATCGCGCCCTCGAACCCGCGCATCCTCTACGCGGGCACGGGCGAGCAGAACAACCGCCAGAGCACGTCATGGGGCAACGGGGTCTATCGCTCCGATGACGGTGGTGACACCTGGCGGCATCTGGGACTCGACAACACGCGCCACATCGGTGAGGTCCAGGTACACCCGTCCAACCCCGAGATCGTCTGGGTCGCTGCTCTGGGGAACCTCTGGGCGCCCTCGGAAGACCGGGGCGTGTATCGCTCGACGGACGGCGGTCGCAGCTGGGACAAGGTGCTCTACATCGATGAGTTCACCGGCGCGGTCGATCTGGTCGTGGACCCGAGCAACCCGATGAACGTCTATGCGGGCATGTATCAGCGGCAGCGGCGGGCCTTCGGGTTCAATGGCGGCGGCCCGGGCAGCGGTCTCTACAAGTCAACCAATGGCGGCTCCACGTGGACGGAGATGACCAACGGGATTCCGGCCGGCGACAAGGGACGGATCGGACTGGCCATCTCGGCGTCGAATCCGCAGGTGGTGATGGCGCTGATTGAGTCCGAAGATCGGAGCGCCACGGGGACGTATCGCTCCGAGGACGGTGGCTCGAGCTGGGCCCGCATGAGCAACAACAACGGTCGGCCGATGTACTACTCGCACATCTATGTCGACCCGACCGACGACATGCGCATCTACACCATGGCCACCAATGCGGCGGTCAGTGAGGACGGGGGGCGCACCTTCACTTCGGTCGCGGACGACCCGACTTATGACGTTGGCGTCCACCTGGATCACCACACCATGTGGATCGATCCTTCTGATCCGAACCATTTCTACATGGCCGGTGATGGCGGGCTGCACGAGACCTACGACCGAGGTCTCAACTTCCGGAAGATCAACAACTACGTGGCATCTCAGGCCTACGGGATCGGCGTAGACATGCGGACCCCTTACCGGGTCTACGCGGGTCTTCAGGACAACCACTCCTTCGCCGCTCCCAACGAGAACCGCCGCTGGGCGGGCATCCTCAACGATGACTGGCAGCAGGTCGGCTTCAGCGACGGGATGTACTGGCAGCCCAACTGGTTCGATACCACACAGGCGTACGGTTCGTCGTGGGCGGGCAACTATTTCCGCACGGATACGCGGACCGGCGACATCCTCGGAATCACACCGCAGGAGGCGCCGGGCGAGAACTACCGCTGG
>JBDNHE010000279.1:0-4125 GCA_041688945.1 Gemmatimonadota bacterium
ACGGGGGCTCCCTTTAGTGGCGCTGGTGGCGCCGGCGCCGTGGACCTGAGCAGCATGACTCCCAGGCAGGCAGCCGATCAGCTCTTTGAACGGGTCATGCGGACGGCCTCTGCGGGGGACAGCGCGTCGGTCGCCTTCTTCGTGCCAATGGCCATTCAGGCATACGCAAACGCCGAGCCTCTTGATGCTGACGGACTCTTCCACCTGTCCACTCTAGAGCGGACTGCCGGGGACTTTGCCACGGCCATCGTCACGGCCGACCGCGGCTTGGAGATCATGCCGGATCATCTCCTTGTTCTCTACGCCAAGGGCGAGGCCCAGATGGAGCTCGCAGATACCGCGGGAGCACGGGAGACCTTCCAGACCCTACTCGACGTTTGGGCTGTGGAGCGTGCATCGGGGAACGAGGATTACCAGGCCCACATCAACATGCTGCCCGAAATCCAGACGCGGGCCCTGGAGGTTGTAAACGGCGGGTGAAGGTCTTTCTAACGGGCGGTACCGGGCTGGTAGGATCTCACCTGGCCGAGCGGCTGCGGGCGCGTGGAGACGAGGTGGTCGCGCTGCAACGCCCGGGCTCGGACACCCGATTTCTGGAAAGCCTCGGTTGCCGGATTGTGCGTGGCGACGTCGAGGACTCGCCGGAGACATTGGCCAGGCATATGGAGGGTAGCGAAGGCATTGTACACGGCGCCGCCCTCATCTACGCAGGCCTGCCCTGGGAGAAGATCCACGCGGTGAACGTGGCGGGGACCACCCGCGTGCTGAGGGCTGCCTCGAGTGCCGGCGTCAGCTCGGCGGTGCACCTCTCATCCGTCGCCACCTATGGAGGGCAGCTGGGCCGTCTCGACGAGTCCACCCCAATCGACACCCAGGTACCGGCCAGCGACTACTACGCTCGTTCCAAGCGCGAAGCCGAGGGCACCGCCCAACAGGTGGCGCTTGAAACTGGCTTGCCCGTGACCATGCTCCGCCCCTCGGCGATCTACGGCGCGCGCGATCGCCTGTTCGCCCCCATCCTCGCGCGTCTCGCGCGCCTGCCACTGATCCCACTACTGGGGTCGGGCGAGACAACGCTACCGGTGGTGTACGCCGGCAATGTGGCCGCCGCCGCCGAGGCCGCGCTCGACCGCCCGCCAACGCCGAACCAGGCGGGCTCTGCGGTCGCCATCTACAACGTGGGTCAAGACTACCCGATCGGTGTGAAAGACCTTTTGCAGCTCTTCGCCGACGGGCTGGGGAAGCGGGCCCGATTCATCCGGATTCCAAAGCGGATCGTGCGAAACGGCGCAGCGCTGATCGAGATGATCGGGGGGGCTCTGCCCGGGGTGAAAGATTTGCCCGTGACCCGCGCCGCAATGCTTGCCACGGAAGACAACCCCTACGTTACCGAGGCGATTCGGAAGCAGCTCAACTGGGTGCCGTCTTACAGTCATGCTGAAGGCGTGGCCGCGACGACGGAGTGGCTCCGCGGCAGCTAGTGTAGTGTGGCAAAAGTCCCGTTGTATTCGTGCGTCGCTGCATCTGCTCCAGCGTCGTTTCTCCTTCTCGCCATAGCGCTGCTATGACACCCTCGGTACGGACACGGGACTTCTGCCACACCACGCAAGGTGTCATGCCCCAAGTGCCGGACTGCTCGCTTGCGTGAACCACACGCGGGCCGGATCGTGCGGGACCGTCGGCTTCGGCCGATCTCCACGAGCGCAGCTCCTCCCAACGCAGACCATTCCGAATGTCAGACGACGTCCCGTTCGACGAAGCCGCCGACATCCCCGCAAATGTGGTGGCGCCACCTCCGCCGTCGCGTGAAACCGAGGACGAGCGCTTCCTCGCGAGTGCGCTCGCTGACCAGATCTCGCGATCCCCGGAAATGGCGATTGCAGGGGACGCCTGGCGCGTCTTCCGAATCATGGGCGAGTTCGTCGAAGGGTTTGAGAAGATGCAGGGGCACGGGCCGGCCGCGACCTTCTTTGGTTCAGCCCGCGTCCGACCCGGTGACCCCATGTACCAGGCTTGCACCGAGACCGCGCGACTGATGGGCGAAGCCGGGTTCTCGATCATCACGGGCGGTGGGCCGGGGATGATGGAGGCCGCAAACAAGGGGGCGCGCGAGGCGGGTGCCGGTTCGATCGGCTGCAACATCGAGCTCCCATTCGAGCAGGGGACCAACCCCTTCGTCGATGTCTCGGTGGACTTCAGGTACTTCTTCATCCGCAAAATGATGTTCGTGAAGTACTCGAACGCCTTCGTGATTTTTCCCGGCGGATTCGGGACGATGGACGAATTGTTCGAGAGCCTCACGCTGATCCAGACCGGGAAGGTCCGGGACTTCCCCGTGGTCCTGTTCGACTCGAACTACTGGGGCGGGATGGTCGACTGGATTCGGAACACCATGCTGCGGGAGGGGAAGATCGCGCAGAAGGATCTGGATCTTCTTTTCGTGACCGACTCTCCGGAGGAGGCGACCCGCCATGTGGTTGAGCACTACCGGAGGATGTCGCCCGATGAGCCGAACGGAGACGGCCCGTTGTGAGCCAGCAGGGGCCCGTCGTTCCCCGCACTGATCCCTCCTTGGAGGCAATGGGTTTACGAGCCCGCCTGGTGGAGCTCCAGAGACTGATTCAAAAGGCTTTGCCCGACGCCCCATGATCACCGATCCCCTCACTCTCCTCGCGCTGATCACGGTTGCCTGTGGTCTGGCCTTCTGGCTGGACCGCAACGTGGCGTGGATGGGGAAGCTGGGGGCGTCGCTGCTGACCATTGTCCTAGAAGCCTGTTGAAGAAGTGGGGCGACGCTCTCGAACACGGGGCTCGTCCCGGTCGCCTCACCGGTCTATGACGCCATTACAGGCCCGGTCACCAATCTTGCCGTCGCCTGGCTTCTGCTTTCGATCAACCTCTCGGACGTAAAGCGGGCGGGTCCGAAGATGCTGACCGCCTTCGGCATCGCCGTGGTCGGCACACTCATGTTCGCAGGCGTTTTCGGTGAGAACATGTGGCGACTGGCCGGGACGCTGACGGGCACGTACTCCGGGGGCGGACTGAACTTCGCCGCCGTCAGTCAGGCCGTAGATCTTCCAGCGTCTCTTTTTGCCGGGACCGCCGCAGCCGACAACCTGACCACCGGGCTTTGGCTGGGGGTCACGTTGACGATTCCGCTCTGGCTCGGTCGATGGTTTCCCGCACCGATTCCCGGCACTGCCGCAGCCGCAGGACCGGAGCGCACCGCCCGGCTCGAGGCGGAGTACGTTGGCCACCCCTTTGACCAGCGGGCGGCTCTCTCCGCTCTGGGCGTCGCGGGTCTGCTCGCCACCGGAGTTGGCCTGCTGCTGTTGGCCGAGCTTCTTGGCCGGATGATCCCGGTGATCCCAAGCATTCTGTGGTTGTCGACCCTCGCCCTTATCGCCGGACACACGCCCTGGTTCAGAAAGCTTCCGGGCGCATTTCAGTTCGGTACGGTGGCGCTCCACCTCTTCTTTGTGGTCATCGGGATCTTCAGTCGGGTGTCGGAAATCATGGTGGTTGGCGTTGAGGTCTTCTGGCTTACCTTGGTGATTGTGGGGGTGCACGGCCTCTGGACGTTTGGCATCGGCCGGCTCCTGAATCTGGACGTTGGCACGCTCGCCGTAGCCTCCCAGGCCGCGATCGGCGGACCCTCGTCCGCGCTGGCTGTAGCCGTAGGTCGCGATTGGCAGGCGTTGATCCTTCCAGGGATCGTCGTGGGGCTACTGGGTTATGCCCTTGGCAACTATGCCGGGGTCGCCGTGGCCTACCTTGTTCAGGCGCTGTCCATCGGGCTATGATTCGAGGCTTTTCGGCCTGTAGAAAAAGGCTCTAAGGCGAGACTCGACGTAGAAATGGCTGCCGACTCGGCAGCTTTTTTTTCCGGCACCCGCTCCGGCGTTTTCAAGCGCACGCGAGGCTGATTATAAATGAGTGATACATCGACAATCGCCCCAGGTGGCTACGCCCCGACTGGCAAAAACACGGGCGTGGTAAAACCAAAGGGGACTTCTCGGATCAAGGCGCACGAAGGCCTTGAGACGATTGAACTCAAGGCGCGTAAACCCGACTGGCTGAAGGTTCGATCGCCGGGTGGCAAGAATTATCTGCGTTTGAAGCAGA
>JBDNHE010000280.1:0-4860 GCA_041688945.1 Gemmatimonadota bacterium
TAGCATAGACGGGAAGTCACATCCGGCCAAGGCCTCAACGCCCTACTCCGATCGAAGAGCGCGGACCGGATCAACCCCTGCGGCCCGACGAGCAGGCACCCAGGAAGCGACCAGAGCAACGCTGGCGAGCACGAGCGGGATCCCGATGAAGGCGACCGGATCAAAGCTGCCGACCCCGTACAGGAATCTGCCCACGAGCACCCCGGCCCCGGCGCTGAGCGCGAGGCCAACAACAATCCCAATCCCAACGATCTTCATTCCGCCACCGACCAGCATTCCGACCACGTCACGCCCGGTCGCCCCCATCGAAACCCGAATCCCGACCTCTCGCGTGCGGCGCGCCACTGCGTGGCTGACGATCCCCCAGATTCCTATCGCTGCCAACAGGAGCGCGAGCCCGCCAAAGACGGAGAGCAGGAGGGCCGCCATTCGTGGTGGAAAGAGGTGCACGGCCAGGTGTTCGTCCATGGTGCGCTTGTCGAAGAAGACGAGTCGGGGATGAATATCGAGAGCGACAGCCTCGGCGCGCTGCAGGATCTCTCCGCTGGTTCCGGTCCCACGAACGATCACCTGAAGGCCGTCGCGGTAGTCCTGGCGCGATGAGGTATAGAGTCGCGGCCTCGGATCCTCGCCAATGGTGCGGACTTTGGTGTCCTCGGCTACCGCGATGATCGTGGGCGTCTCGGATCCCATGGCCACCGTCCGACCCACAGCCCCTTCAGGGAAGAACCGTTCCTGAAAAGCGCGGGACACCACCATCACCGGCTCGCCACCCTCGACCTGACTCTCATCGAACGAACGGCCAGCGATGATTTCGATCTCCATAGTCTCGAAGAATGATGGAGACACGGTACTGTAGTCGACGTCATGACCCCGGCCCGGAATTGGCCCCTCAATTCCTGGCACGTCGACCTCTCTGGTCTGGACGCCGAAACCGAGTGGGATCAGGTCGGTGAAGGCCACGTGACTCACACCGGGAGTCGCCAGCAGCCGTTCCTCGTAGTTCGTCCAGAACGCCTTCCCCTCTTCTTCGCCCATTCCCGTCAACGAAAGCTGCGGCCAGAGCAGAGCCGCCGGCCCGGTGTAGAATCCAGGATCGGCCGACTCGGCATTCTGGAGGCTGCGCAGGAAGAGGCCACTCCCGACCAGCAGCACAACCGAAAGGGACATCTGAGCTACGACCAGGATGTTGCGGGCGCGTCCACCACCCGTCACACCACCACCCTCTTCGCGAAGGGTCTGCGCCAGATCAGGCCGGGTCGACGCAAGCGCGGGGAGCAGGCCAAAGAACACACCGGCCGCCAACGAGATGGCGAGGGTGTAGAGCAGGACATCGCCATCGAGTGGAAAATCCAGATTGATCGGGATTGGAATGGGCGGACGTACGCTTACCAGGGCATCGACCGCCCAGCGCGCAATCAGCACGCCACCCAGACCCCCGAGAGCGCCCAGCAGCATCGTCTCGACCAGGAGTTGGCGGACCATGGTCATGCGCCCCGCGCCAAGCGACAGGCGCACCGCGATCTCCCGCTTTCTCTGCTCGGCCCGTGCCATGAGGAAGCTGGCCAGATTCATGCAGGCGATGAGCAGCACGATTCCGACCATCCCCATCAGAAAGCCCGCGACCGGGAGCATGGCCTTGTCGATGATCGGGTGGATCAGAATGTCGTCCAGCGGCAACGCCGTGTAGATCCGATCGGTGTTGGTGTTCGGGTAGAGCTCTTCAAGCCCGGCCGCGAAGCCGACCATCCAGGCGTTGGCCTGCTCAGCCGAAATCCCCTCGGCCAGCCGGGCGCGCACGAAGCTCCCGCGTGATCCGCGGGCGGTCATCGGGTCGCTCCCGTTCAACTGTCCCATGGCCTGCTGGATCATGTTGATCGGTACGAAGATGCCACTTTTGAACGCCGGAAACGTCCCGGTATACCAGGGGGCCGCGACACCGATGATGGTGTAGTCGAGTTGGTTCACTCGATAGCTGGCGCCGATGATCCCGGGATCGGACCCGAACTCACGCACCCAGGTCGAATGGTTCAGGATCACCACGGGGCTCGTGCCGGAGGGCCCCTCGTCTTCCGGGCCGAAGGAACGGCCCAGAGCCATGGGCACGCCGTGCATGGTGAAGAGGTTCGGCGAGACAGCTTCGCCAATGACAACGCGGGGATCGGACGGATCGCCCGCCGAAGAGATAAAGGTCCGGGCGGTGGACACCTCGGTGAAGATGCCCGCCGAGCGCTCGACCAGATCTTCGTAATCCGGATGTGACCATGTGGCGTAGAGCGTGCCGTTCGAATCAGAGGTGTAGACCTCGACCAGCGTCTCCGTGTCCGCGAACGGTGGGTCGGCGAAGATCACCGCGTTCACGATGCTGAACATGGCTGTGTTGGCGCCGATTCCGAGGGCCAGCGAAATCACCGCCACGATTGAGAAGCCAGGTGCTCGGCCCAGACGGCGGAGGGCGTACTTCAGATCCCTCAGGACAGATTCGGGTGACATGGTGCTTCTCCATATATCGGGATGCGACACCGCGCGGGCACCGCGTACAAGTCGGTCAGCCCAGAGACGGGCAGGAAATTTGAGCAGCTGTCTGCGGTACCAGCGGCCGGCAGCGGGATAGCCGCCCCTCGCCGCCTTGAGCGCGTACAGGTCATCGAGTTCGGCAAGCGCGACAACGCGGTCTCGGCGCGGGATCAACCGGGCGAGCCACCAGCGTGCCATGCGTGGCGGAAGGGGCGTCTCAGCCATCGGACAGCCGGGTCTCCGCACCATTCCACAGCGCCTCGAATCGCCGGCGGGAATCGTGCATGCGGTCCACGCCTGCCGGGGTCGGCACGAAGTACCTCCGCCCCCGCCCCCCGTTTTGGGGTGAACGCATCTCGGAAAGCGCCATACCGGATTCCTCAAGACGCCTTAACGCGATGTAGACGGCGGCAGGCGCCACCTCACGACCCGTGACCGCTTCGAGCTCCTCGACGATCGCGGCGCTATAGGCGTTCTCTGCCAGGCGCAGGGCCGCAAGCAGGACGTGATGCTCGAACTCTCCCAGGATTTCTTTCGCCACGGTTCGCTCCGATTGTGCGGTTCCGATCCCGAACCCGTCGCGCCAAACTAACAACGCTAGTGTTCGTGTCTCCGGAGCTTACGGGAGGGGGTTGGCCGAGGTTTCAGGTGTGGAGCGCAGCCGCCTGATGTGGCTTGGATGCTGGGATGTCGGGGGGTCAGGCTGGTGGAGTCGTGATTGCTGGGCCGATCCAGACATGGCATCGCCCAAGTGTGCCCCCACCTTTGTGAGTTGGAGGGGGAGGGGGTGGGGCGGGAGTGGCTAGGGAAACACGGGGCAGCGATCGTCACCGCATCAGAATGACCGACCCTCCGGCCTCAGACCGGTCCGGCACCCTCCGGCATGGCTGCCTCGATCCGAGCGATCACCGCCCGGATCTGGGCCGGGTCGTCGCCAATCACATTCACGTGTCCGAGCTTGCGACCGGGGCGCGGCTCCTTGGCGTACAGGTGCAACCGCGTGCCCTCGGCGGCGAACACCTTGCCGGTCGCGGGTACGTCGCCAATCAGGTTGAGCATGACGGTCGTGCCGCGTGCCTCGGTAGAACCCAGCGGCAGACCGAGGCCCGCGCGCAGATGGTTTTCAAACTGGCTGGTCACCGCCCCGTCCTGAGTCCAGTGCCCGGAATTGTGTACCCTGGGCGCAATCTCGTTCGCGATCAGGCCGCCGTCCTTCACGAAAAACTCGATAGCCATGACCCCCACGTAGTTGAGGTCGGTCATGAGGGCGGACAGGTGACGCTCGGCCTCAGACTGGAGGTCAGGGCTGACGTCGGGCGCGGGCGCCGTTGTGGTGTGCAGAATCCCCCGAACGTGGACGTTCTCCACCAGTGGGTAGAATCGAGTCTCGCCCGCCGCAGTCCGGACGCCGACCAGTGAGACCTCACGATCGAAGGGCACGAAGGCCTCAAGCAGGCACGGGACTCCGCCCATTTCCAAGAAGATGGCCTGGGCATCCAACGCATTGCCGTCGGTCGCTTCCCGGAGAACCTGTTGGCCCTTTCCGTCGTAGCCCATGCGGCGGGTCTTGAGGATGGCGGGCAGGCCGATCGTAGCGATTCCGGCTTCGAGATCGGCCGTCGACTGAACATCGACATGGGCGTTGGTCGGAATTCCCAGGCTTCCGAACCGGGTCTTCTCACTGAGCCGGTCCTGGGCAACCGAGAGCGCCACCGGCGGCGGGAAGGTCGGAACGGCCCGAGCCAGGCGCTCGGCTGTGGCCACCGGGATGTTCTCGAACTCCCAGGTCAGAACGTCTACGCTTTCGGCGAAGTCATCGAGCGCCTCGTCATCGGTCCAGGCGGCGCGCTCATGCCGACCGATTCCGGCGACAGGCGTGGCCGCGCCGGGATCGTAGAACCGGAATTCAAGCCCGAGCGGGATCCCGGCGAGCCCCAGCATGCGCCCCAGTTGCCCACCGCCCAGCACACCAACCCGCGTCACGTCAGGGTGCCGACGTGCGCGGGTCGTCGTCACTCAGAACAGCGGCGGTCCTGGCATTGCGTATGGTCTCGACCGCGGCCCTGAACTCGGGATGGTGGATGCCCAGAATCTGGGCCGCCAGGATTCCGGCGTTGGTCGCTCCGGCCTTGCCGATCGCCAGCGTGCCAACCGGTACTCCGCCCGGCATCTGAACCATCGAAAGCAGAGAGTCGAGTCCGTTGAGCGCCTTCGACTGCACAGGCACGCCCAGCACCGGCAGCAGTGACTTGGACGCGACCATGCCGGCAGATGGGCTGCGCCACCGGCGCCGGCAATGATCACTTCCAGGCCTCGGGACTCAGCCGTCGATGCATACTCGAA
>JBDNHE010000281.1:0-3392 GCA_041688945.1 Gemmatimonadota bacterium
ATGCTCGGCTGAGCACCCTGGGTAAAACCCGTATCGACTAATGCGAGCCTGAGGAGCACTCCTCGATCGTCCTCCCAATCCACCCTTGCTCGGACCCGCTCACGCTCCGGTCCGCTGACTCACGTCGTCCCTGCATCCCCCAAAACCCTTGACCGCGCCCCGATAGCATCTTGTTATGTGAAGTCGATTTTGTCCACGTGGCCTCACGATCTTTACCGCGAAGGTCAGTTTGGTGAAGAAAACTATGAGGCCGGCACAACGGTTCGAGGGTCAAGTGCAATCGAATCCCGCCCCATACTGGTCTGAATGACTATCCAGACCTCCAGGACTCCGGTACTGAGCACATTGAGTGGAACCTGATCCAAAGGGAGCTGGCCGGAGAAGGCAGGCGGACTGTAGGGTTCTCCCGGGGACACTTCCGCAGAGAGCCTTTGAAGGGTACATCCTCCCGAGAATAGATCACGCCGGTCATCGACCCCATCCGTCCACAGCGCGGAGTGGTTAAACATCAGCATCACGTGAGCCGCACAAGCCCCATGCGTGAAATGGACGATCTGATCCGTGGAATTCACTAGGGTTACTTTGAACTGAATAGTGTCCCCGACGACCGCTCCAGACGCTTCGGTGACGAAACTGGGCGACTCCGAGGTTGGAGACTGACAGGCGGTCGCCCCGAGATAGATCACGGTAAACAACCATCCATATCGGTATCCATGGGCACAGGAGCTCACGACGGACC
Organism: Gemmatimonadota bacterium; assembly: GCA_041688945.1. GTDB lineage: Bacteria > Gemmatimonadota > Gemmatimonadetes > Longimicrobiales > Gaopeijiaceae > Gaopeijia. The sequence goes on from JBDNHE010000281.1 coordinate 740, forward strand.
TGCGGTAGCGGAGAAGCCTCCTAGGTCGGTCTTCACACCCGCTAGGTTCGCGAACACCCCATGACCGTTGGAGAGTTGCCAGTACACTATTCCGCCCAACATGACCTCCGCAGAAGTGCCCGGGTAGAAGGCCGCCAAGCCGCTGTCACCTCCATCAACCCAATCCGAATCGTCGACGGAGTTTACGCAGAGGATTGATGCGCCGCCGAACTCCACGAGCTGATGCGTCACACAGGTCGCATCGACCTCACCTACCGTCCATCCCGTTTGCGCTCCTACCTTGTCCACGGTGGTCCCGGTGGCGGGACTGCCCATCGACTCGACGCCGATCGAGATCGGATTCCATGGATCGACGGTGGTCGTCGCACTATCGCGGCCCATCGTTGCCAGGATGAAGCCAAGACTGATGGGCACCGACGCGTCGATCAAAGCGGCGTCACTATAGCGACACCCGTCCACGTCTGGACAGCCGCCGCCGAAGAAAATGCTAGGGTCAACAGCCTCCGACCCGACCACGGTGGAAAGCGTGGGCTGGCCGATGTCGTTCCCGTCGAGGTAGAACCAGTTTGTGGTACAATGCGAAGCAGTGACGAACCCGTCTCCACCGGAGTAGGAAACTGGAAATCCAATGGAACATTGTCCCTGCCCATCATGGATTCTGATGCCGCCAGCGAGCGTATCGAACTGAGATGCAAGTGTCGTGAGCGGTTCGCCGGGGCCGCTGACATAGTCCAAATTGACCAGTGCCATCTGCGCATTGGGTGCGTCGAGTGTCTCCGCCGCAGCGAGGCGGTCGGATTCCAGCACGGTCACCACGATCCGGTTGCGAACTTCGTGTACATCTGTTGTCACTACCCAATCAGTCGTAAGGAGAGTCGGCAGGAGCCGATCATACTCTTCGAAGAGCTCCCTGATTGTGAATTCCGCACCCTCGAGCCGGTACGAGCTGGCTCTTTGGAACACCTCTGGCAGTTCATTTTCGATGGTCAAAAGAGCTGCGTCTAGGTTTACGGACATCGTCGATCGCAAGATCAACTCACCGTTACGGAGATAGGCGCCTGCGAACGATGGAATCTGCGCGGCAATGCGCTCGAAGCCCGCATCAATCGACCAATGCGGCCGGTGGCCCAACTCGGTGGGTCCTCTGAGAGACGCGTGTGACGCACCAACGGGGCCGCTGTCGTTTGGGGGGCCCGAAGCAGTATCTGCACACCCCAGTGCGGCTATCAGGAGAAGTGGAAGCCATCGGGACGAGGTGATTGAGTCGGTCATTGCCATGCCTGCTATTCGGGTAAGTGGCGCTAGTTGTGCATTCTACAATTGAGCGTTTATCCGAACAAGTTCCGCGCTCAGGGCGCGAGCTACGCGCAAGCCAACAATCTCTCGGGTACATGGGAGCCGATGTGGGCCCTCGTCGAGTCAGACCTGAAGCAGGAGGTCTCGTCGGCCAAGTCTACAGCCACCACCGGCGTTTGGAGCGCAATGGCTACAGACCCACCGAACCAAACGAACTTCACGGGCTATGCGGCCTATGTCTGGGCCTATCCCAACTATGTTGCTGCGACAATCACTCCGATTCACTGAAGGGGCAGAACAATGAAATCTAAGATTCTCCAGATCGCTGCCCTCTTTCTGTTTGGGATTGGAACCCCCGCGACGGTTGACGCTCAACAGGCCACCAGTGTGGCCGAAATTCTGGAAAACGTAAGAGCCGGACGCGGCGAGAATTCCGCCGCAATCTTCCTCACAACAAGCCTCTCGCCTTCGCTTTTGGACGAACTTGCGGAGGGACTAACGGCTATCGCGATTGACGGCGCAGGGGCCACCGACCCTCAGTCCGCCGCCCTGTCCGCTGTGTCAGGCCTGGGTTCGGCTGGCCGGGGATCTTTCGGTCGTGCCTACCCCCGAGCAATACAAGAACTCAAGAAGATCGTAGACCTAAGCAGCTTCCAGCCGGTTCAGATCGCGGCCTTAACCGCGATTGCCTCAATCTCCCGCCCCCTAGGGCAGTCGCTCAGTATTCTCTCCGAGGTCGCGGCCCGCGATGACATTCTCGCGACGGTGGCGACGCGGTATCTACACGACCAAATGGGACCACCGGGTCTGGCCCGACTTCGGGGACTTTATCGCGATGGGAGCGCCACCCACCCTGCCGTGATCCAATCGCTATCGGTTTGGGCGGGGCTCTACGGCTGGCGCTAGGTAGGAATTCGAGCTCGGTGTCTTCTCATCAGGGGGCCGGCGCCCAGCGGCGACCGGTCCCCTGCTATGTGGCGCTCATCGGTCAGTCGCGATGGGAGCCGCCGCCTACCATGGCCACCGATCCGCGACGGCTACAACCCGCATAGTCGGCACACCGCTTCTGGCCCTGTCCTATCGGTCTAAGTTGCAGGCGCGGACCGAAAACAGACACGGTGAATTGGCCGACCCTGTGCCCTACAAATACTGCTCAGATCGCCCTTCAGCTGTCGGGCCGTGATTCACTGGAGTGAGCGTTAGCGAACGGAAGCTGCAACTGTTTGATAGTGATGCAGGCCCCTCCTGGATCTCCCGATGAACGGGAGCAACGATGAGAGTGCCAAACAACTCATCCACACCAGGAGGGAACCATGCGTTTCTACACGGGCCAGCATCGATATTACTGCGGCATCGA
>JBDNHE010000282.1:0-8526 GCA_041688945.1 Gemmatimonadota bacterium
GACGACCGGATTGAGGCCAGCGGGTTCTTTATTTCATGCGCCAGGGAAGCGCTCAGTTCTGCTACTGCCTCCAGGCGCTGGTTCCGGCGATCGAGGCTGTCGATGCGTTCAAGGTCGGTGATGTTCTGGAAAATGGCCGTCGCTGAAGGGAGTCCGCCCCCATCCCGCTCAAGGACAGTCGTGCTGACACCCAGCGTCACAACGCCCTGCGTTCGACGCGCCTGCGTCTTGAATCGCATGACTGGCCGTCCGTTTTCCATCGATCGACTCAGAAGAGTTCCCAGGCCCGGCGCGATCTGTTCGACGGTGCCCAGGACCGGCGCTCCGATCCACTGATCTGAATCGAGCCCCAGAAGTCGGGCGCCGGCGTCATTCATGTAGACGAGTCGCCCGGCCCCATCGACCGTCATGATCCCTGTGGAGAGGTTGTCCAGAATCTCCGTGGTGTCGAGGCGCAGCTGTTCGAGTTCGGACTCGACCGCACCGAGTCGGATTCCCGCGCGGCGCAGGCGGTCGCCCAGGATTCCCGTCAGGATCGCGACGACCGCAAAAAGTGCGATCTGCAGGCCGAGCACCGGGGGGACCGACCCCTCCTGAAACCAGACGAGGTCACCGAAGTAGAGAACGCTCGCCAGGCCAGCGATCAGCACTCCCCCCGGCAGAGGGAGCAGGAGCGCGCCCTCGCTGATGACCAGAATATAGAGGGGAGAGAGGTCGCCCTGATCCACCAGCGTGATGTGTACGATGGCCGTAACTATCACCACATCCAGGATCACATGGCTGTAGAGAAAGAGCGCGGTGAGGGGCCGATCGGTGAGGTGGGTGCGCCAGAAGGAAAAGGCGGTAGCCAACAAGGCAACGCCAAAAATTACAGCGGCGACCGCTGTATTTGGCTGCCACTGCCACAGGGCTCCCACCAGGATCCCCGAGACCAGGGTGATACGCCCCAGATAGAGCCAGCGCAGAAATCCGTGCGGATTCACGAAAGGGGGGAGATTGAGGCTGGCAAGCGTTTTCATTCCACAAGGCTACGCCGCCATCTAGCATGTTGCAATATTCGCGTTTCGCATTTTGCGACACACCGGTTCGCGCACTCGCTCCATATCGGTTCCCCGCAAATCCTCCCGAGCGAGTTTCCAATCAGCCGGTCGTGAACCACCTTGGCCGAATGCAGCCGCCGAGTCCCCTCCCCTACACACCTGAGCCCTCCCCGCGCGGGGGCGGTTGGAGTGTGTGGCTGGCAGGCGTCGTCATGCTGGTCGCCGGTTTCGTGCCCCTGGCGCACTGGCTTCTGACCGGCGACCGCGCCGGACCTGCGGGGATTGCAACCGTCGCCGCTGTCGATGCGCTGGCTGGGGCTCTGACCGTGGGCGGCCTGTCCATCCTGCTGGTCGCATTCGGGCTGGGGGGTCCTCCCTTCGGTCGCCACCCCCCTGCGTCGGCTGGAAGATCGGGCCGCCGCCCTGCTCTCACGGGTGCCCCGCCGCGTCTGGCCGCTCGTCTGTGGCATGCTCGCGTTTCTGGGAGCCGCCCTGGCAGGCCATTTCCTGTTGTTGGGCGAACCCACCCTGGTCGACGAAATGTCGCAACTGGCCGATGCCCGAGCGCTCGCCGGTCTTCAGCCGCTGGTGGACGCACCGGCCGCCGCGGTCCGCATGCAGAACGGACTGATGGTTGGAGGTCGATGGGTCTCGATCTATCCGCCCGGCCACACCTGGATCCTGGCGCTGAGCCTCCGGTTTGGCGCGCTGGCCTGGATCGGCGCCCTGCTCTGGGGGGCGACCGTCGGCTTCTCGAGCGATCTGTTCCTGCGCATTGCTCGCGGCAACCCAGTTTCGGCCAGGGCTGGAGGGCTGATCCTGGCGCTCTCGCCAATGGGGTGGTTCGTCGGCGCGGGCTACCTCTCGCACCTCAGCGCCGCACTGGCGGTGGCTGTTGCACTCTGGGCGGCGGTCAGGATCTGGGAGGCGACGGCCTCAGAGACATCCTCAGTGACGGCATCAATGACGGTCTCAGAGACGGCCCAGGTCGACGACGGCCCCCCCGCCTCCCTGCTCCGACTCGGTCTTGTTCTCGGGGCAGCCGCCGGTTGGGCCGTGACCGCCCGACCACTCACCGGACTGGTGCTGGCGGTCCTACTTCCCGCCGCCTGGCTCCTCACAACACGTGGGCGCCGTGCGATCGGAGGACTCCCTGGCGCCGTGGTGGGTGGCCTGCCATTCGCCGTGGGACTGGCAATGTGGAACCAGGGCCGCTTCGGATCGCCGCTCCGTTTCGGCTATGACGCGGCTTTCGGCCCCGCTCATGGCCTGGGATTTCATGTGGACCCCTAGGGGAATTCATACGGACTGGCCGAGGCGATCGGCTACACTTTTTCTGACCTGTTCCTGGTTGGCTCCGCCATCCTGGAGACTCCGATTTCGGCTGTGGGAGTTGTTGGTTGCCTGATCCTGCTCGGACGGCGGGTCACCTGGTCTCCGGGAATCCGACTCGCCCTCGCGTGGATCGGAATGGTCGTGGCCGCCAATGCTCTCTACTGGCATCACGGGATCCACTTTGGACCGAGAATGCTCTTCGAGACGCTCCCGGCCTGGGCGCTCCTGATATCGTTGACGGCCGGTCAGGCCCTCGTCTCAACTCGTAACGGGCGCCTTGGTGGCATCCTCCGGACCGGGCTTCTGGCCTCGCTGGCCGGTGCACTGCTGCTCAACCTTCCCGCCCGACTCTCGTCAGTAGCGGTCGGCGCTGACCGCCTGGCTCAGTTGCCAACCGCTCAGGCCACGGCCGCGCTTCCGGATTCGGCCGTGGTCTTTGTGCATGGAAGCTGGGCAAGCCGGGTGGCCGGGCGGCTGGCTCAGGCCGGAATTCGAGCCGATTGGATCGAGACGGTGCTCAGACGAAACGATCTCTGCCAGGTGGACCAGGTCGCCCGTGGCCTGATCCAGACCTCGGGTAGGTCGGATCGGTCACAGCTCATGGACCCGTTGGACTGGACCCCGAGGCCGGGGACGCCAACCGAACTTCAGATGGTCGAGATTGGCCCGGGCAATCGGGTTCGGATGGCCACACCGCCTCGGGCCATGGCCGAGAGCTGCCAACAAGAGATCCGCGCCGACCGGATGGGAAGCCTGGAGCTTGAGGCGATGCGCTGGCGTCTGAGTGACCGGGGGACCGTCTGGCTACGGGATCTCGGTCCCGAGTTCAATCCAGTGATACCGGGTGCCCAACTGCTGATGTCGACGGAAACAGGAGCCCGGCCGGAATTCGTTGACTACGCCATCGGAATCGAACTGCTCTGGAATGCGGCGCAACCCAGAGAATGATCCACTGGGGATCGGCGGCGCGCCCGGTCAGCGTGAGGTAGTCGGAACCTTCAGTACCTGACCCGCCATGATCCGGCTGCCACGCAGCGCATTCTCGGACTGCAGCCGCGACACGGTCGTGTTGTGATCGCGGGCGATGGTCCAGAGAGATTCTCCGTTGCGCACTTGGTACTCGACGATGCGAGTCGAGGCGCTGGCCACTCCGGTATTGGCCGCGACCTGCATTTTCAGTTCCGGCGCCGCACTCGTGATCCGCTCCACATATCCCGAGTACTGCCGGGGAAAGAGCGCGATATGGTAATGGGCCGGATAGCGCTCCCGAGTGGCTTCAAGAACGCCAGTTCCCTCAAGGCTGAGCAGAACGTCTTCGAGCCAGGCGCGACAGCGCGAGTTCGACGGTCGACGCAGGTCGATGGCCATTCCGGTCGGGTGGACCGAACGCTGCGAAGCGTTGGCCGGCTGGCGATCCTGCGGACGGGTCAGTGAAGTCACTACCAACTTTTCGCCACATGACGCGCGGTACTGAGCGGCCAGGCGGCGGATGAACAGCTCGGACTCCGCGCGGGCGTAGGGGAACGAGACGGCGTGCAGCTCGAAGTCCCGATTGCCGCGGACGGGTACCAGGTAGCCCGCCGAAACGAACTGATTGACCTGGGTGCCGGTACGAAGGAAGCTGAAATCGTGATCCCGGGCGACGCGGTTCTGAAGATCCATTGATCGGCTGCCGCCCTGGAGGCTCTGCGCCTGCAGCGTCGATCCCATCGTTACAACCCCCAGAAGGAGGCCAACGAAAGCAGCCCAGATCCGCCTTGTCGTCATTGAATTTCCCGTCGCTCGCGGTACAGGCGCGCCGGAACCCGGTTCCAGCGCATCAACACTTGATAAACATTTGAAGTCAGGAGTGCAAGTAGCCCATCCCAACCTCTACACTACAAGCGGGCGCATCCTGTTTCGGATACGCCCGCTCATTTTTTCAGTGCCTGATTCGTGGCTCAGCCGCGAGCCGCCGCGTAGCGCTCGGCGACCTTGTCCCAGTTGACCACGTTCATGAAGCCGGAAACGTAGTCAGGACGGCGGTTCTGGTAGTTCAGGTAGTACGCATGCTCCCAGACGTCGACGCCCAGAATGGCCTTGTCACCTGTCACGATCGGATTGTCCTGATTGGCCGTCGCGGACACATCAAGGTCGCCATTTCCGTTCACCACGAGCCAGGCCCAGCCCGATCCGAACTGGCCACCCGCCGCCGCCGAGAACTTTGCGGCAAAGGCGTCGAAGGATCTGAAGGCCGCGTCGATTGCTGCAGCGAGGTCCCCGGAGGGTGCGCCTGCACCGCCCGGCGTCATCACGTCCCAGAACAGGGAGTGGTTCACAAACCCGCCACCGTTGTTGCGGACGCCCGTGCGAATCTCGGCCGGCAGCGACTCAAGGTCGGCAAGCAGGTCGAGAGCGGAGCGCGAGTGGAGATCGGCGTGACTCTCCAGCGCGGCGTTCAGCTTGGCCGTGTAGCCCGCATGATGCTTTCCATGATGGATCTCCATGGTGCGGGCATCGATGTTGGGCTCAAGGGCGTCGTGCGCGTAGCCGAGGTCAGGAAGCTGGAACGGGTATGCCATCGGTTGGTCCTTGGTTTCTCATGAGTGTCTTTACGTACAGCACTTGGATGAACCCCGGCACCGCAGAGCGGTTCCCGCCTCAACTCCCACGGCGGCACGCTCCCCGGTAACTTCGATGGGTCCTTCCCACGAGCTGATGCTGGCTGGCGTCGGCGCGGAATGCATTGAGCCGATGCCCTCAGACAAGGTTAGCGATTCTGCGCCCCGCCGCATCCTCCTTGTGGACTGCGACATGTTTTTTGTTCAGGTCGCGCGACTGGAGGATCCGGAAGGTGCCGGGCGCGAATCGCTCCTCATTGTCGGAGGGTCCGCAAGCGGTCGCGGGGTGGTGACCTCCGCCTCGTACGAGTGTCGAGCCTTTGGAGTACGCTCCGCCATGCCGACCGGCAGGGCGCTGCAACTCTGCCCGGACGCCGTAGTGGTCGGGGTTTCGCGCGGTGCCGTTTCAAAGCGCAGCCGCAGGGTCAAAGAGGCGCTCGATGTCCTTTCACCCGTGGTTCAGGCCGCCTCGGTGGACGAGTTCTACCTGGACCTGACCGGCACTGAGCGACTGTTTCGGGGGGAAACTCTCGAAGCCAGTGCGACCCGGATTCGCGAGGCCGTACTCAAGGACAGTGAAATCTCGGTTTCGATCGGCGGCGGGACGAACCGACTCGTGGCCAAACTGGCCGCGCGTCCAGCCAAACCGGGTGGAGTCTTCATTGTCCCGCCCGGGGGCGAGGCCGACTTCGTCGCCACTCTCACCCTCCGGGAGCTCCCCGGGATCGGTCCTCAGCTGGCCGGAGCCCTCAAGGATCGAGGGCTGATTACGGTGGCGGACGGGCTTCGGGTTGAGAGCGCCTACCTCGAGAGCTGGTTAGGCCTGAGCCGCGCTGCCTGGCTCCAGAATCGCATGAGAGGGATCGCCAGTTCCGCCGTCGAGGCCGGAGATCCCCGAAAGTCGATCTCGTCCGAGCGGACGTTCTCCGGCGACATCAACGACACGGCCGAGCTGGAGCGCAGACTGCTCAAACTGACGGTCTCGGTGGCCGGTCAGCTCAGAAAGCAGGAACTCCAGGCCCGGACGGTGACGGTCAAATTGAAGGACCGCGATTTCAAAGTCCGCCAGCGGTCGTTCACGTACCCGAATCCGGTCGAGTCCGACCGAGTTCTGTTCCCCAAGGCGCGCGAACTCCTGGCCGATCTGAGGCGCGCCAGGCAAATCGGCGCCCGCCTGATCGGGATCGGACTCGGCAACCTTGTCGACCGCGATCAACCCTCTCAGATCGGAATGTTCGCCGAAACCGAGGTTGAGGAATCAGAAAAGGACCGCACCCTTCTCCGCGCCGTGGATGGATTACGTGATCGATTCGGCGGGAGCGCCGTCCTGCCCGGCGGCATCCTCCCCCTTCCCGGTGAAAGGCGAGACCGTGACGAACGCGGCCCCGTGGGCGACCCCTCGTCGCTGGACGGACGCGACACGGACGACGAGGACATTTGATGCGCGATCGTGTCGTCCTCAGCGTTGCGCGAGTGCCCGGGCCCACCGCCCCGCCTCCACCAAAGGTCCACCATTGCGCGGGCGGCGGAATGAACTAATCGGCCCCGGCAGCAGCGATGGCGATGGCGAAGCCGAGCCCAGCGCCCTCCGCCCTCCCAACCCGAAGGGCGCTCAAATCGGATGCAGATCAAGGCGGGCGAGCACGACGTCCGAGAGGTAGCACGCGCTACCTCGCAGGACGGCGCGCGGAGCCCAACGCAGAGCTGCGCCGATCTGAGCGCCCGCGGCTCCTCGAAGCCTGCCCGTAGGCGAGCACGACCTCCGACTGGTAGCACGCGCTACCTCGCAGGACGGCGCGCGGAGCCCAACGCAGAGCTGCGCCGATCTGAGCGCCCGCGCTGCAGCGAAGCGCCAAACCCGCGCTAGCGCAGCTTCAGCTCGGCCAAGTAATGGCCGTCTTCTGTTTCCTCTACAATCCTCCCACTCAGCCCCAATGGGGCCGCCACGGCCGCCAGAGCATCGGCGCTGGCAAACAACTGCGGCATGGGCGGCCCGATCTCACCCCGGAACCGGAATCGATACTCGACGACCGTAAGCCCCTCATCGGCTTCTTCATCATCAGGATCGAAGTCGGCGTCGGGATCCTCGACCGGCGTCGAATCGATCAGAATTCGGCCGTGCGGTGACAGGAAGTTCGAGAGTTGATGCAGGAAAGGGCCGAGGCACTCGGGGGTTCCCGCCATAGTCGTGCCGTTCATCATGACCAGGACGGTGTCGAAGCGTTCTTCGGCGATCCAGGTCCAGATGGACTCCTCGACTACCTCCGGAATGCCGTTCTCGCGGAGGAAGTGCGCCGCCGCGGGCATGGTCTCCACCGCCACGACTCGCTGTCCTTGCCGGTGGAGCGGGATGGCGAAGGCTCCGCATCCGGCTCCTACATCGAGGACGTTTCCGGTGGCCTCGCGGAGCGCGCATTCCTCGACCAGGTCAAACTCGGAGGTCGACCGGGCGAAGGTCCTGGCCGGCAGCTCAAAGGACGGCCCGTCGGAATCCAGAACCTCGACGGCCGCATCCGACTCACCGTCCAACCACGCCTGGATCGCCGCATTGTATGGGCCAAATCCGGCGAGCACCGCGCCGGCGATATCGGCTGATTCTGGATGTTCCATCCCGTCTTCCCAGTCGCGTGACTTCAATTCAGGGCCATGAGTCGATCCCCGGACCAATCCGGGTAGGGATTCTAGTGTGGTGTATCGAAAGTTCGCGAGCCACAGAGAGCGTCGATGCGCCGGATCCTGCGAGACGCCACGACGAGGGATAACAGCGCTATCCCGACTCGGGGCAACGACGCAGGGCCGGATGAATCGGCGTTCGAATGGCCGAGACACTTTTGATGCACCACACTATCACCACGGCAACCGACTACATTTGCTCATGGCTGATCCAAAAGAAAACCCGAGTGGCTTCGAATTTCGACAGGCCGTGAAACGCATGGGCCGAGGATTGCTGCGGCACTGCCCCAATTGTGGCTCCGGCGGCCTGTTTCGCCGCTGGGTCATGATGTGCGACAGTTGCCCGAAGTGTCATCTGACCTTCGACCGCGGCGAGCAAGATGCGTTCATGGGTGGGTACGTCGTCAACTTCGTCACGGCGGAGTTCACGATCGCCCTGATCGCCCTCACCGTGGTCCTTCAGACCTGGCCGGATGTCCCGTGGAATGCGCTGAAGTGGGGACTGATTCTGGTGATGGTGCCTGCGCCCGCGCTGACCTATCCGTTCGCCAAGACCGTCTGGCTGGCGATTGATCTCACGCTTCGCCCGGTCACCGGCTCGGATCTGGCGGGTCACGGCGCGAACGCGACGGCAACCTCCGAACCCGGCGCGGCCTGAACCAAACGACAATGGGGCCGCCGGCACCTGCCGACGACCCCATCGTTTCTATCCGTCCACCGCCGAAGCGGCTCGGCGACCCTAGAAGCCTGTTGAAGAAGTGGGGCGAGCCGCGTTACGAGCGCCATGGGGCCAGATTCGAGGCGGATCGCCGAAGGCATAGCCGTCAGCTACGTCGAGGCGGTCCAACGATGAAGATGGCCCCATGCCGCCCGTGGGC
>JBDNHE010000283.1:0-5095 GCA_041688945.1 Gemmatimonadota bacterium
GCCTGCTGGTCCCGATGAATGTGCATCGGTAGGCCTTATCTATGGGACTAACGATGAGCGAACGTAAAGCGGTAACGAAGAAGTTGGCATTGGAGTATCAGCGCAGTGACAAGGCGCGGAAGGGCGAGTTGCTGAATCAGGTTTGCGCACTGAATGGCTGGCATCGTAGCCATGCCCGGAAGCGCAATATTCGCTGCGATGCAGAGCCCGCGAAGGTGGCCGTGCAAGGCTGTGTGGACCCGATCAACTGCGACCCTCCCGGATTAGGACTTCGGCGTCGCCGAGAGCTGCCCGGACGACATCGCTAACGTTAGCGGGCGTCGGGCTTGCGACCCCATCGTTGATAGAGAGTGCATCCAGCGCATCCAACGCGGCGCGAGTGAGCTGTCCAACGTGTTGGCGGCGTGATGCATATGATCCCAAGTTCTGTGAGTAGTGGCAATGCCACTCCCAGAGCGTCCGCCAAGGGAACGGCGGGTCCAATTGGAGTCGGCGGAAATTGGCTACGAGAACACGATCGGTCACCTGGTAGTCGTTGTCAACATCCTGAATACGTGACCCACCGGTGCCTGTCGTGACGATCACATTCGACTGACGTTGGACTAGCTCTTTGAGCTGTTCGATCGAAAACGGCTGCGCCACCTATCGATTCCTCCCGCTACTAGTCATCAACATCATCCATACCGACTTTGCCCTCGAGTACTGCAATTACTTCAGACTCAAGGCTGAGGTTCCCTTGCGCCCCGAGTTCGTTCATGTATGCCTCGGCGGCGCGCTTCAATTGGTCGTCACCAGACCTGATCGCATTCGCAATGACCAAGGGAATCGCGTACCGACTCAGGTCGAATGCCACACGCTCGTCTTGGGCGCGACCGCCGATAAGAAGCTTTAATACCGCCAGCGCACTGGCAGGATCAGTGGCCGATGCGCGCGCGAGTTCCTTCCCGATCATGTACCGCTCTGTCGCGATGCCGGGCGCGAGTTCTAGTGCGTCACGGAGCCGTGGAAGCCACCACTCCGCAGAGAAGGAGTCGCTCTTGGCGAGCCAGTAGATGCCTTCGAGTTCCTTGCTGTCCTCGGGATGCTCTCGAACGTGACGGATCCTGTCGTCCCAGAGCTCTCCGAACCGATCGCGAATCGAGTCTTCAACTGTCGTGGAGTGAAAGAACGACCTAGCGATCTTGCCCAGGGCATCGCCCCGGACTGCGGGACTCGTCAGAGCGAAGAACGCCTGGAAAACCGGATCATCTGTGGTGATCTGTTCGAACACCAGAGCGTCTATTGCCCACTCCCCAATCCGAGGTAGAGGATCGGACTCACCCTTCCATCCAGGCACAAGCGACTCACCGACATCGATGGCCGCAAGCATCGCTGGGGTCAGGAGATCGTACATGGCACGGTTGCAACGGTGCCTCGCCATCGCCGTTGTCAGCACAATCTGCTGTTCGACCGAGATGGAGTTCCTAGTACCGACCAGCTCTTCTAGGTGGGCGCCAAGCCAACCGGGCGCGCTCGTCAGCAGACTACCTAAGCCCTCGCCGAGAGCGGCGCGGCCCGCACCGTGCTGGTCGAGACGTGACGCCTCAGACTCGATCGCTTTCAGCGCATCGTCCTGCCAGGGCGCGCCTTCGGAACCTGTCGCGGCGGCGATCAGGGCTCGGACCCTGCTGGGCCACTGCCAGTTGAGCGACATGTTGAGCGGGTCCCAACCAGAACCTTCGTGTTTGTAGCTGTCGTAGTTGACCCATGCGTCTTCGTCATCGGAGCGGTCGATCAGCAGTCGTGCGAACCGTTCCTCGTAGTCGCCCGGGACCACAACTGAGCCTCGCTTCTTGAGCAGTTCCTCAAGCAGTCCGATAGCTGCGTCCTTCGCGCCGCCGTAGTCCTTGTCGTCATCGAAGTCACCGCCCTCTACAGGGAAGGGAGAGGCCAACGCGTGATCGAGAACGTGCTCCACAATCTCCGATACCTGCGTCCAGTCGAGCTCGAGATCCGCCTTCAACGCTGCTTCCCAGCCCTGCAAGATCGCGCGCAAGTAGGTGGGACGAAGTTGGTCTCCCAACTGCGGCACCCCCTTAAGGGCAAGCGGATGGGTTGTCAAGAGACCCGAGAGCGCCCTGCCTTGGCCATCGTGAGATGGTTCCGGGCCCCAGCCATCGCCCCTGTCGTGCCAGCTGGCGAGGTGAACAACGAGCTCGGCGGGCGCCATCGCCGCCATTTCATCCTGACCCGTGTGTGGATTTGGGCCGGTCCAGCTTGTGACTCGACCCATCGGTTCGAGCGGGTCGTCGATCGAGCCGTTGGCCGCATCGAGCTTCGCGAGATCTTCGCGTAGTTCCGCTGGGAGCGCGTCATGACCGATTGCCGAGAGCCAACTGTGCCTGTAGCGCTGGGCCTTCGCCTGGATGCTCTCTTCCCATTGCTCATCATCGAACCCGTCCGGACGGACGAGTCGCTCCCGCATCAAGGCAAGGTCGGTCTCGAATGCATTCGCGAGGAATGGCGTCACCACCGAAGTTGCTGAGTCGTCAGCCCGTGCGACAGCTTGCGCTAGTCGTGCGTACTCCACGCGGAGGTACTCATCATCGGATTCAGAATCCCCAAGCACCTGCTTCGCGGTGTTCAGAAGGGTCGCGGTGTCTTCCCCTTCGTCGAGCTCCTGACGAATCGCCTCGGCTAGGACGTAGATAGCAATCTTCCGCAAAAGCTTCACGCCGCTGCGCAACAAGATAATGCTTGTCTCGACCGGCCCTGCACGCATCGCCGGAATCGCCACATCACGAACGGCGTCGATGAGCGCATCCTCGGGGCGATCAGTTGAGTCGCCGCGCGAGTCGATGGAAGACCGGTCCATTGCACTGAAGTCATGGTCACCCGAGGCGTGACCGGACGAGTAGACGTATGTCGTCAGCCACCCAACCAGCGCCTTGAGCGCGTTCTCTCCGAGGGCTGGAACCATCCGGGGCAGCTCTTTTTCGTACCAGTACTCCTCCAGAAGAAGCTCGGGCTTGCGAATTGCCTTGGTTTCGTCGCCGGGACGAGGCTGGAACAAGGCGTTCGCGAGCCAGCGGCCGAGACGCGGCTGGCCTCCCTCGAGCAAGTTGACCGCGAGCGAAACAAGCGAACGAGACTCGGTTCTCCACCCGAATCCTGTCGTCAGCCATTTCTTGAGTAACGGCTCCAATCGAACGCTTGAGTCGGCGGGAATCTGAGATCCAACTTCGAATACGGCGCGACGGACCCAGGCGTTGTTGCTGCCCTGCAGCTTTAGCAGCACGTCGACGACGTCGTCAGACGCTTGTGGCGCGATACGAGTCAGATAGGAAAGCTCGGGCCAGTACGTGTCGCGGATGTACCCGTCTCCACTCGCCTTCGGCTCCGGCGAACTTGTGAACGCCCCAGCTTCCAATAAAGGACGAACCCACAGCGGGTTCTCGAGTCCCTCGTAGAACACCCGACGCAGTTGGAAGGTCGGGATCTTTAGCAGAGTCACCCGCACATGATCTGGAGTTGGCGTGCGGTAGTTAGGCATCGGGTACGTCCTCCATGGCGTTGATTTCCGCGAGCAAGTCGTCGATGGAGTGCCTAGTGGTGAAGAAGGCAGTGACCACGCCGTCTAGCAGCTCGTCAAAGACGCTAACGTGCTCACGGATTTCCTCATCGCCGGGCAAGTCAGACTCTGCGACATCACGTTCGTGAAGATGCGCCCATTTCACGAAGTAGTCGCGAGACTTTATCCAACTTGAAACCGCCGCATGGCTTGAATTGGCGTCGTCTGTGATCAGCGCAGCAACGTCGTCTCTGACCCGACGCTTCTCATGGATCGAAGCCTTGAATAGCTTGTCCATCGCCGCCGCTACTTCCTCAGGGACCGGAACAGAGCCACCCTCCCCGTCCAGGTCGAGCTCTGGGAACCGCGAGAGCAAATCCGGAAGCGCCTTGACCTGATCACCAGAGGATAGCTTCAACTTCGGAGCATTCGGGCGGCCCAGGGCCCCAAGTACCCGATTCATTACCTCACGCATGCAGTGCCCGATGAAGGCGACGCGCGTTCGACGATCCAGAACCTCGATCTCGCCTCCGAGCAACATCAGGGCCGTTCGATAGAAATTAGCAAGCTCCGATCGCTTGCTCTCCAGTGCAAGGAGAATCCGCTGCTGCCTGTCATCCATGAATGCGCTCGCCAAGCTTGCTGATCGCCTTGTTGGTCTTGTCTCCGATCTCTTTGTCACCCTTGAAGGACACTAGATTGTCAAAAGACCCGCCAAGAGGAAGGTCGATCAGGCTGTTCTTGTCAGACTTGGACTTGCCAGACTTGGACTTGTACGTGACGTACTTCAGGAAGAGCAGGGTCAGGGCATAGTCCTTGCACTGCGAGGCATCCATGCCCCCGCGAAGCTCATCTGCGCCCTTCCAGGGCGAGCTATAGAGGTCCGACTTCTTGAGAGCCACTACCACGCCACCACCTTCGGTGCGGGCCGTCCGGATTCGATGTGCTGCAGTTCTCTGCTTGTAGATCATGGTGGGCGTCGTCTCCTCCACACTCTCGAGCGTGCGCTAATTGTCATCAAAGCTTGTCTCAACGATAACGGCGCGTGACGACACGACTTAGGAGGTGATGCTTCGGGCGATACGTGTATCGGGAGATTGACTCGAACCGGTCGCTTCACAATCGAGGTCCGCACCAACAAGGACCCTGCTCATCGGTATGACAACGGCCACTACTTTGGTGACTCCTTCGAAACCGCCATCGAGGCGATCAACTTTCAGCAGCGATGGAGCCAGATCCGAGAAGCCAGATTCGAGAAGTAGGTGTCACGCCTGCGTGACACCAGTTCAGCCCCTGCGCATTTCCAGACGCAGGGGCTTTTCAGACGCGGGGGCTTTTCACCTCTGCCCGGCGATAACTAACGGGCATATCCGCAATCACTGGGTACCGCACTACCCGAGTCACTGCCATCGAGACTCGTAGCTACAACGACAGTCTGTTAGATGTTGAAGCGTTCGGCGTACCGTTCCACTTCCAACCCGGAGAATCACCATCCGCATAGTTGTAAACAGTTGACCCTTCCGTGACGCTAACGTTGTCCCCACC
>JBDNHE010000284.1:0-5857 GCA_041688945.1 Gemmatimonadota bacterium
CCGCCACTCCGGCCGAGCGGATAGTCTAGCGCGGGTGCGGGGATAGTTCCAGACGGTGGGGTTCGGCGAAAGGGGCTCGATCGTTTCGCGCCAGGCCCGGTGGGTCCGGCGGGATGATTCAGCGAACGAGAGCGAGGATTCCGCAGGAACCGGAGCTCAACCCGCATGAGATTGCTCTCGGGGGATTTTGAGTTCCCTGCGTCTACCATTCCGCCACTCCGGCCGAGCGGATAGTCTAGCGCGGGTGCGGGGATAGTTCCAGACGGTGGGGTTCGGCGAAAGGGGCTCGATCGTTTCGCGCCAGGCCCGGTGGGTCCGGCGGGATGATTCAGCGAGCGAGAGCGAGGATTCCGCAGGAACCGGAGCTCACCGCTTCGCGCCGCGAGCAGGAGATCTCGGCGACCAGTCCCAGCGAGCGAGAGCGAGGATTCCGCAGGAACCGGAGCTCAACCCGCATGAGATTGCTCTCGGGGGATTTTGAGTCCCCTGCGTCTACCATTCCGCCACTCCGGCAACGGGGGAAGTCTAGCGAGGTGCGCTGTTGAGTTCCAGACGGGAGAACTCGGCGGCGGGACTCGATCGCGTCGGACCGGGAACGTGCGTCCGGCGGGCGACCGGTACACTGCGGCCCAACGCCCGTCACGGCCTCTTTCCGCCGAAGCTCAAGCCCCCCGCCAGTCGCGACAAAACGGGCCTCGGGCACCTTGGGCAAAATCCGGGGATAGTCTATCTTCAAAGACTGCATTGCAGTGCAGAACAGCAGTCACAAGTGAGCCGACAAGCGGCGTTTTGTCTCCACGGGGGAAATGATGGCGGAGAACGGGTCGAACACCCTGAGCATTACCGACAATCGGACCGGTAAGCAGTACGAGGTCAGCATCTACGACGGAAACGTCATCGCGGCCATGGATCTACGACAGATTCGGGTCAACGATGACGACTTCGGGATGATGTCCTATGATCCGGCGTTTACGAACACGGCCTCGACCCGCAGCACGATCACCGAGATCGATGGGGCGAACGGCATTCTCCGGTACCGCGGCTACCCGATCGAGCAGCTGGCGGAGCGCGCTTCCTTCCTGGAAGTCGCCTACCTGCTGCTGAAGGGGGAGCTCCCGGCCGAAGCCGAGCTCGACTCGTTCGTACACGACGTCACCTTCCACACCTACGTGCACTCGAACTTCACGGAGCTGTTCCACTCGTTCCGTTACGATGCGCATGCGATGGGGATGATGATTTCCGGCGTGGCGGCTCTGTCGACCATGTATCCGGAAGCCAAGGACGTCCGCGACCCCGCCAATCGCTGGGTCCAGATCACCCGCCTTGTGGCCAAGATGCCGACGCTGGCGGCGTTCGCGTACCGCCATCATCGCGGGCTCCCGCTGGTCTACCCGGAGAACGAGCTCTCCTACTCGGCCAACTTCCTGAACATGCTTTTTCGGATCGGCGGCAAGGAATACCACGCCAATCCGGTTCTGGAGCGTGCCCTCGACATTCTCTTCATCCTTCATGCGGATCACGAGCAGAACTGCTCGGCGACCACCATGCGGGTGATCGGAAGTTCCGAGGCAGATCCCTACTCCTCACTGGCTGGTGGCATGGCGGCGCTCTACGGCCCGCTCCACGGCGGTGCCAACGAGGCTGTCCTTCGGATGCTTGGCCGGATCGGAAGCGTGGACAAGATCCCGGAGTTCATTGAGGGTGTGAAGAACCGCGAGGAGCGCCTGATGGGCTTCGGGCACCGGGTCTACAAGTCCTATGACCCGCGGGCCAGCATCATCAAGCGCACGGCCGACGAGGTCTTTGAGGTCACGGGCCGTAATCCTCTGCTGGACATCGCTCTTGAACTCGAGAAGATCGCGCTCAATGACGATTACTTCGTTTCGCGCAACCTCTACCCGAATGTCGACTTCTATTCGGGGCTGATCTACCAGGCGCTCGGCTTCCCGGTCGAGATGTTACCGGTGCTGTTCGCGATCCCGCGCACCGTGGGATGGCTGGCCCAGTGGGAGGAAATGCTGGAGGACGGCGAGCAGAAGATCGCCCGGCCGCGTCAGGTATACGAGGGTGTAGACGCTCGCGACTTCAAGGCGCTCGAGGATCGGTAGTCGGTCCACGATGACCGGAGTCCAGTTGTGAAGGCGGGCGGTTCCTTGAGGGGACCGCCCGCCTTTTTTTCTTTCGGGAGGGGGCACCCATCAACCCAACCAGGACACGGCCGGAATGACCAGCATGCCAAACCACCTGATCACGATTGATCTGGAGTTCGATGGCATCCCGGGTGCCATCTCCCCGCACCTCCTCACGCACGGTGATCCGACGCTGGTGGACCCCGGCCCGACGACGACCCTGGATCGCCTGGAGGCGGAACTGGAGAGGGCCGGTGTGCCGGCGTCCGAACTGCGCCACGTCATCCTGACTCATGTGCATCTGGATCATGCGGGAGGTACGGGTGAACTGCTGCTTCGCTACCCGAAAATCATCGTCCACGTCCATGAGGATGCCGGAGAGTATCTGACGGATCCGACCGGCCTGGTGGCCTCGACGCGGCGGACCTTCGGGGACGCTCATGATCGCCTGTGGGGCGAGGTCGTCCCGACTCCGGTGGATCGCATTCAAGGTTGGCGACCGGGGGACTCCTCGAGAGTCCCCGGCATGCGCCCGCTCGAAACGCCGGGGCACATCGGCCATCACCTGGCCTGGCTTCGCGAAGCGGACGGGGTCATGGCCATGGGCGACGCGCTTGGCATCATCCTCCATCCTGACGGACCCGTCCATCCCGCGACTCCGGCTCCAGCCATCGACCTGGGGGCCTGGCACCGGACGCTCGATGAGATCCAGTCGATCGGTCCCGACTGGGGGCTGGTGGCCCACTTCGGTGTCCATTCAGGTGTGGTCGAGAAGGCTGATCGCCTTCAGCAGGCACTTCACCAGCTGGAGACACGCATCCGGATCGCGCTCAAGACCGGCGGCGCTGAGGCCGAGGTACCGCGATACGAGAGTGAGGTAAGAGAAGCGTTCTCAGCGTGGTTGCCCGAAGAGCGGGTGAATCGCTATTTCGATGTGTTTTCCGGGGCCAACGACTGGGCCGGAGCGAGACGAGCCGTCGAAAAGGGACTTACATGATCCGCCTGAAAAGCCCGAGCGTAACCAGAGAGCTGACCCTCTCCTCGATTCTTCTTCTGGCCTTGGTCGCTGTCTCGGGCTGCACCGGCGGGCCCGACGAGTCCGCAGGGGAGGATGCCTCGGTCGGTTCTGCTGCGCGGCCGGGTCGGCTTGTGATCGTGGGAGGCGCCCTGGCAGCCGACAATGCCCCCGTCTACCAAGCGGTCCTCGAAGCCCGGCAGGGCGATGGCCCCTTTTGTGTGATTCCGACTGCATCGGGCGTTCCCGAGGAATCGATGGCCACCGCACTGGATCGGTTCCGGGAACATGGCGCAGACTCCGTTTCGGGCGTCTGGATCACTACGGAGAATCCCGAGGCGGCCGAGGATCCGCAGGTCGTGGCGCAACTGGAGTCGTGCTCGGGCTTCTGGTTTGTAGGGGGCTCCCAGTCCCGCGTGATCGAAGTCTTCCGTCCGTCCGGCCGCTCAACGGCGGTGGACCAGGCCCTTCACGATCGCTGGCAGGAGGGTGCGGTGGTCTCGGGCTCCAGCGCCGGGGCCGCCATGATGCCTTTGCGTTCAATCGGTGGGGGTAGCAGCGCTGAGGCGATGGAGTTCGGCGTGACGACCGTTGAAGACTCGCCGGGCGTCTGGGTCATGGACGGGATGGACTTCGTGCCGGACGCGCTCATCGGTCAGCATCACCTGGCCCGCGGGCGGTGGGGTCGACTGGTTGTAGCTGCCCTCGAAGAGTCGACGACGGATCTGGCCTTTGGCATCGATGAAAACACGGCTCTGGTCTGGGAGGGGGGTAACGCCCGGGTCATTGGGGCGTCAGGTGTGCTGCTCGTCGATGCTTCCGCGGCGACCACAACCGGGGCAAGAGAGGCCTCGGGCATTCGCCTGGAACTCCTGGGCGCCGGGGATGAGGTAGAGCTGTCATCGGTAAACGTCACGAGAGCGGCAGGGGAGGGGATGCTGGCCGGGCCCGCGAGTGGGCCACCAGCGATGGAACTGGCACCAGGTCCGTTCGAGCGTTGGGCACTGCTCCACCTGCTGCACCGTTTCGCCACCGGTGAGATCGCGGAGATCGAGCTCGATGGAGGTGCCCGCCGACTCCATCTTACGACCGGGGTCGGGTTCAGTGCGGACGCCTCCGACCGTGCCGGCGTCCAAGGGACGCCTCATGGACTGAGTGTCGGCCCGATTCTGTTGGAGTTACGGCGCAACCCGGGGTGATGCCCCGCAGGTTTGGCTAGTGTGGTGTATCGTCAAGACACTTGCCAAGGAGTACCTCGACTGGGTAGCTCAGAGTGGAGCACGCAAAGCCCTCCGCCCCCTGCGTGCGCGCCTTCGCGAGATCTGCCTCAGCGAGATTCAATACGCCATGGGAAGTAATACCGATCCAGAACGGGCTGCGACGCGGATCGTGAGCAAGCTCTTGGCACAGCCGATGACGGTGATCAAGGATAACAACGGCTTCGACGATGTCGAGGGACTCTCCGGTACCCTGCGAATGCTGTTCGCCCGGGATGCAGTAGAGCTTTCGAATCAGGCGGGCTGACATGGCTGAAGGCCGGCTGGTCCGCTGGTTCAGCGACCTGGGCTCCGCCGATGTGCCTGATGTGGGCGGCAAGTCCGCCTCGCTCGGCGAGATGTACAATCAGCTGGGCGGTCGGGGTGTGCCCATTCCCAATGGGTTCTCGACCACTGTCCTGACCTACGAGAACTTTCTGACCTCGCCCGTTCCGGGCCTCCGCCTGGCCAGCTTCGACGCGCTTTCCGAGGGTCTGCGCGACGGCATCGAAAAGGCGGACACGCTTGCCGATGCCCTGAAGGTCCTCTTCGAGCCGGGGACGCTTAGCGGTGAGTCCGACTTGCACGACCGCGCCGAAGCCGCTCGCGACCTGCTCACTTCGACCGAGGTCCCTGACCGGATCCGCGAGGCCATCGAAGAGGGGTACCAGCTCCTGTGCGAGGAATACGGACGGGAAGTCGACACGGCGGTGCGCTCCTCGGCGACCCGCGAGGATTCGGCCATCGCCTCATTTGCGGGGCAGTACGAGTCCTACCTGAACATTCGCGGCGCCGATGATGTGGTGCATTCGTGGCGGCGCTGTATCGCTTCTGGCTTCACCGAGCGGGCACTCGGCTATCAGCTGAGTCACGGCATGGACCCCCTTGAGGGCGCTGTCGCCGTGACGATCATGAAGATGGTCCGTGCTGATCTGGCGACCTCAGGCGTGATGTTCACCATGGATCCGGACTCCGGTAACCGGAACGTGATCGTGGTGACCTCCTCCTACGGCTTAGGCGAACTCGTGGTCCAGGGCGCGGTCTCCCCCGACAGCTTCGTGGTCTGGAAAGAGGGGATGCGCCGGGGAACGAACGCCCTGGTGCACAGCCGGATGGGGGCCAAGGACCGCAAGATGGTCTACAGCCGCCAGGGCGGAACCGCGACCGAGAGTGTGGACGTGGAGTCCTCGCTTCGCCGTCGCTGGTCGCTCACAAGCGATGAGGTTCTGGAACTGGCCCGGATGGGGCTGGTGGTTGAGGAACACTACGGGCGTCCGATGGATGTCGAATGGGCCAAGGACGGGCAGACCGGCAAGCTCTTCATTGTCCAGGCCCGACCAGAGACGGTCCACGGCATCGAAGGCCGGAACGAGGAACTGGAGACGTTCCGCTTTCCTGCCGGCGTCGTTGACAGACTGCGTGAGGACGGGGGTCTGCTCCTGAAGGGGGTCGCCGTC
>JBDNHE010000285.1:0-1053 GCA_041688945.1 Gemmatimonadota bacterium
ATCGAACGCGGTGGGTGGCGGGGCTGCGATCAAGGCGGGCCATTCTAACAAGCGTTCGCAGCTGACGCACCGTACATTCTGATTCGTGCTGCGCACTCTAGACCGTTTGTGGTGCGCAGCCGTGAACGCAAATCCGTTAGACAACTCTCTGAGTGGGTGGCCGTGAATCGCTGCATTCTCATGCTTGCCGTCGTCATGCTGGTTGGGTGCATAGACTCAGCCGCGACCCGATACCCGGTCGACACGCATGAGGCGGATTGGCGAGTCGTGGGCGGCTCAACGATCGACGTCTTCGTTCCAGCGGTAGCGGCGGACGACGAGGCCGAGGAGATGGCGCGTCTGGTGGAAGGGGAGGTCGAGGACCTCCGCACTCTATTCGACTTCCCTCGGTCAGATCGCCGCTATCGGGTTTTCGTGGACAGGGTCGGATTGACCGGCCCCCATTCCGAAGCGACGCTCATCGGTACCGGATCCGTCCTGATCCGGGTAGCTGGCCGGCTACCCTACGGACTGCTGATTCGGCAGGAACTCACTCTTCTCCTCATGGAGAGCGAGTTTGGCATCGCTCCTGAAAAGGCCCAGTGGGTAGGGATTGGTCTAGCCCCTTTCGTGGCCGGTCCGTGCTCAGGTTATGAGTTTCGCAAACTGGGTCGGCTACTCAGAGACGGTCCGGGCCTCGCTGACTTCGAACAGCTTGAGCATGACCTGCCCGCTGTAGATCCCTTCATCGCTGAGGTTACTTCGGCCGTCATCATTGAGCACCTTGTCAATGAATATGGTCCCACGGTCCTGGCGCTCCTCTGGAACGACTCCTTTTCAGGTCTTTCAGCCAAGTACGGTATGGATCGCAGCGGGGCATCGCAGGTCATTGACGGCTACGTACGATCGCTCGACTTCGGGGAGCGTCTAAGGATCTCAGATTGGACGTCGCTGACCGATCGATGTGGGTGAGATTGTCTAACAAGTTTTCGCACTAGTCGCACCGTACGCGTAGATTCGCGCTGCGCGCTCTGGAGCATTTGTGGTGCGCTAGCGTGAAAACAGAACCGTTAG
>JBDNHE010000286.1:0-4967 GCA_041688945.1 Gemmatimonadota bacterium
CCCGAACACGGCCGTTAAGCCTCGCAGCGCGGATGGTACTGCAGCGGAGACGCTGTGGGAGAGTACGTCGCCGCCAGCTCTATTCGTAAAACGCCCGGTCAGACTTTCGTCTGATCGGGCTTTTTGCGTCGCTGAAATCGGGCCGGGGCGTGGCTGTCCTCCTCTCGTGGGCCGCCGAACAGGGAGCGGCTGGCGCGGTCTAGGACACCTTCCGGTGTCCGAAATACCCCGCCAGGATCGGCCTCGCTCGGATGTACATCTCCCTGGCCCGACGTGGAACCAGGAGTCAAGTCAGATGGTAGTAGACTCACTACCGTTGCGTGGTAGTTGTTGACGGACCACTATGTGTGTGCACCCCACTGAACTGCGAGTCCAAGCACATGGCGATCACCCGACGTTCCGTAGTGTCCACGCCCCACTCCGACTCAGCGGACACGCCGAGAAAAACCGGATGGCAGGTCCGTTCGTCCGTGGCGGACGCCGTCCGGGTCGCCGTGGAGGAGGGCGCCGCCAGGAGCCAGAACGAGTTCGTGGAGCGGGCCTTGGTCGAGGCGCTGCGAGACCTCCGGCGTCGAAGAGTCTTCAGTGCCTACGCCGCCGCCGCCTTGGACGACGCCTTCATGGACGATATGCAGGCGGTATCGGCCAGCTATGACCCGACGTCCGGCGACGGACTGGGCTCAAGGGAGTAGAGCGAGTGCCGTATCTCGGGCCGGTCGCCCGATGGGAGCTCTACTGGGTCGATCTTGAGCCTCGAGTAGGCCGCGAACAGGGAGGTGAGCGCCGCCCGGCCCTCATCCTCTCCAACGACGGGTTCAACCGTCATTTCGATGTGGTGACCATCCTTCCCCTGACCAAGCAACAGGGAAAGAGGCGGAAGGTATACGCCTTCGAAGTACTCCTCCCCGCGGAGGTCGTGGGTACTGGATACGACAGCATCGTTATGCCACAGCAGATCCGGACGATTTCAAAGACCCGACTCCTTGAGCGAATCGGAGTATTGAAGGACGAGTCCATCCGCATCGAAGTCGAGAACCGGGTGCTAGAACACTTGGGGATCGCCTTCGAGGCCGGGGAGCTTCCGGATGGCTGAAGGCGAACGGGCCGCATCCCCCCAGGCCCGGCTTCGGGCGCTGACAGAACGCTGGGCCAACGTCGGGGCGGCTGAACGGTCCAACGCCCAATCGTACCTAATCGAGCTTGCCGAAGCTCTGGGTGTCGAACGTCCCCGTCCCAGCGGTGGGGGCTACGAGTTCGAGTTTCCGGTGCGGGTCGTTACCCGAGACGGAACCGAAACCGTCAAGTTTGCGGATCTGTTCAAGGAGAATTGCTTCCTGCTGGAGGCGAAGGACGATGCCGGCGGTCCCTCGGTGGATCTGCTCCTGCGCAGGGCCTTCGGGCAGGCCAGCGAGTACGCGGCGTTTGTCCCGGGCGGGCCTCCTCCCTATCTGATGGTGCTGGATGTGGGGAAGACCATTCTCGTCTGGGATCGGTGGCACGGAACCTACGGAGGATTCCAGGCCGCTCAGCGCATCGATCTGACCTCGTTGGCTGAGCGCCCCGACGACATCGCCTTCCTTCAGGATGTCTGGCAGCAGCCAGGGAAACGTGACCCGCGTGCTCAAGCCGCAGCGGTGACCCGAGAGATCGCCGAACACCTCGCCGAGCTGTCCGCATCCCTCGAGGCGCGCGGTCATGAACACGAAGTCGTCGCGCGGTTCCTCATCCGCATCGTCTTCACCCTGTTCGCCGAGGACATCGGCCTGCTCCCCGGGCGCCCATTCGAGGCGTTGGTGGAGCTCTGCTTGGAACGTCCCGAGGAGTTCGAGGATGGTGCCCTCGAACTCTGGCGGGCGATGGATGAGGGGGGCCGATTCGGAGTCCACCGACTCCTGCGCTACAATGGGCACTTCTTCCGGGATGCGGCGGCCTTGCCCCTGACCCGAGAAGACCTCGTCGTGCTGCGAGAAGCGGCACGGGCCGACTGGTCCGAGGTGGAACCCGCAATCTTCGGCACCCTCTTCACCCGTGCCCTCGACCGCGAGGAGCGACACCGCCTGGGCGCGGAGTTCACCCCGCCGGAGTACGTCGAGCGCCTAGTGAGGGTGACGATCGAGGAACCGATCCGGGAACGGTGGACGCTCGTTCAGGCGGAGGTGATCCAGCTTCGCGAGGACGGGCGCCGCAAAGACCTCGCCACTGCGCTTGAGCGGCTCCGCGAGTTTCACCGGGAGCTGCGGGGGACCCGCGTTCTGGACCCCGCCTGCGGCAGCGGGAATTTCCTTTACGTCGCCCTCTCCGCCCTCAAGCGGATCGAGCTGGAGGTGATTCGGGAGACCGAGGCGATCACGGGAACCGGAGAACTCCAGATTGAGGAGGTCGACCCGGGCCAGTTTCATGGAATTGAGATCAAAATGTGGGCCCGGGAGATCACCGAGCTCACCCTCTGGATCGGCCACCACCAGTGGTGGCGGCAAACGCATGGACGGACCCAGCCCCCCGAACCGATTCTTAAGGACACCGGCACACTGGAGTGCCGCGATGCCGTGCTGCGTCACGACGAGCTGCGCGAGGATCCCGGGCGCGCACGACCCGACCCCACTCCGCAACTTCCCAGCCCGGTCACGGGAGAGCTGGTCCCCGATCCCGACCGGACTCTGCCCTATATCGAACACGTCGGTGCCGGCCCCGCCGCTTGGCCCGAGGCGGACTTCATCGTCGGAAATCCCCCGTACATGGGGAACAAGCGGATGCGCGAAGCGTTCGGGGACGGCTACGTCGACGCGCTCCGAAGCGCCTACCCCGAGATGCCCGAGAGCGCCGACTTCGTGATGTACTGGTGGCACCGTGCAGCTGAGGAGGTCGCCGCGGGACGCACGCGCCGAGCCGGGCTGATCACCACCAACTCGATCACTCAGACCTTCAACCGCGGTGTGATCTCGGCGGCACTAGAGAAGGGGGTAGGGATCGCCTGGGCCATCCCGACACACCCATGGGTGGACGCGGCGGGGAGCGCGGCGGTTCGGGTGGCCATGACCGTGATGGAGCGAAGCCCCGCGACCGCTGTGCGGATCGAGGTAGATGAGGATGCCAACGTCGTACGGCGGGTCGAGACCGATCGGCTGAACGCAGATCTCTCAGCGCATGCTGATGTGCCCCGGGCGGCCGAAGAGTCGCTGCTGGCGAACTCGGGAATCTCCTATCGGGGGTTCTCGTTGGTCGGTCGAGGGTTCGTCCTTGATGCGGAGGAGGCGGTAAGACTCCGACGGATCTCTGGCGATGACGGCGAACTCATCCGGCCTTATCGCAATGGGAGTGATTTGGCCCGTAAATCCCGCGGGGTCTACGTGATCGACTTCGCCATGTTGACGCATGCTGAAGTGCGCGAACATCCAGTGCTCTATGATGTCGTCCGTGATCGTGTGAAGCCTCAGCGCGACTCCAACCGGCGAAAATCCCGTCGAGAGAATTGGTGGCGGTATGGCGAGGCCGTCCCGGCACTTCGCGAAGCCCTCGACGGCCTCCCCCGCTTCATCGGCACACCCTACGTCTCCAAGCATCGCTTCTTCGTTTTCCTGGATGCCGAGGTCGCGCCGGACGAGAAGGTCGTGTGCATGGCCTCACGTGATCCCTTCGTGCTTGGCGTGCTTTCGTCGAGGATTCACGTCGAGTGGGCGATGGCTGCGGGCTCCAGGTTGGGAGTCGGCAACGACCCCACCTACAATAACTCTCTCTGCTTCGACCCCTTTCCTTTCCCGGTTGCCGAGGACGGGATGCGCGCCGCGATCGGGAATGCGGCAATGCGGCTGCACGACCACCGCGCGAAGGCGACCGAACGCTCCGAGGCGGTGACGATGACTGGCCTCTACAACGTCGTCGACAAGCTCCGAGCCGGGGACGAACTGTCTGCCACGGAGCTCAAGATCCACGAGACCGCCGCCTGCGGGGTCCTCCGTGACATGCATGACGAACTGGACGCCCTCGTGTCCGAAGCCTACGGATGGCCCTGGCCCCTCGCGGATGACGAGATCCTCACCCGGCTGGTCGCGCTCCACGATGACAGGCGCGCGGAGGAAGACTCTGGCACCGTGCGCTGGATTCGTGCCGACTATCAGATTCCCCGATTCGGGGCCGACCTGCCGTCACAGACCAAGGTCCTCCCCTCGGAAGCGGACAAGCCGGACGGAGCGGAAGAGGTCGGAGAATGGCCCACCTCCGCAATCGACCAGATGGCCGCGATCAAGACGA
Source organism: Gemmatimonadota bacterium (assembly GCA_041688945.1). Classification (GTDB taxonomy): domain Bacteria; phylum Gemmatimonadota; class Gemmatimonadetes; order Longimicrobiales; family Gaopeijiaceae; genus Gaopeijia. Next base: position 4,249 of record JBDNHE010000286.1, read on the forward strand.
CCCTGGAGACCGCCCCCGGCTCGGTGGAGATGGTAGCGCGTCGATTCCGCGGCGCCCGTCGCGCGCTGGTCGAGCGGCACCTTGAGACGCTCAGGCTGCTGGCCGAAGTCCGGAAAACGGAGGACGGCCGGTACCACCCTTCAAGCAGCGCTGACGATCTGGTCTGACCCCTCCGACTTCGACTCCCTACTCTCCCTCAGCTCCGCGGTGCTGAGGGCGGCCTTCATATAGTACTCACGAGGGATCGGGGATCCCGCCAACCTGCGCAGTATGGCCAGCTGGTCCATGTGCGATCGCATCCGCGAGCGGGCCCTCCTGCAGGATCTTCAGGGTGGCACGCTCGAGCACGACCCCGGGCAGAACGCGGATCAACTCCACGATCTCTCGATGCCTCGGCCGCGAGCTACATAGACCGTCGAGCGCGGCACCCGCCACACCGCGCAGATCATCGTGAGAGGGTAGCGCCGCCCGGCCTCGGGACTCACTCGTGCCCCCGCTTCAATAGCTTCTTCAGGTCGTCCCCGTACCCCCTTTTTTCGAAGAGCTCCTCCGCAAGCTCCATCCGCATCGTCATCTCGCCCAGCTTCGCACGGGTCCGGATCAGCTCGCGCTGCGCCGGATCTCGGCTCCGCTGCTTCAGCCCCTGCTGACCCGTCGCCAGGAAGACTCGCCGCCACTCCTCCAGCTCCGGAGGCGACACCTGCATCTCCCGGCTCACC
>JBDNHE010000287.1:0-9520 GCA_041688945.1 Gemmatimonadota bacterium
AAAAAGAGGCCGTCCGATGTCGGACGGCCTCGGCGCGCCTTGCATGGCGCAGAATATAGGGGTCCGGCGCGGCCCGTTCAACTCGGGCGGACCGCGCCGGACACCGGCCCCGCTGCCTAGAACATCTGCTTTCCGCCGGCCAGAATCTCGTTGAGGGCAGACGTCCAGTACTCGGTCGACTTCGCCATGTCTGCACCCACCTGATCGACATACTCCGACCACGACTTCTTGATCTCGTCCTCGAAGTCCTCGCCGATCGTGTTTCCCTCGACGGCACGGGTGTGCCGCTCCGGGTTGTAGGTGATCATGTCGGAGACCAGAACCCGAGCCAGCCGGCTCGCCTTCTCGTGGGGGTCCCGCTTTCCGAACTGGAATCCGACGGGCTCGGCGGGCTCTGCAGCCGGCGCGTCTTCCTTGGTGGCCGATTTTTCCTTGGCCGGCTCCATAGGCGCCTCGGCGACCGCGAACTCGTCCCCACCCTGGTAGCCCGCGAAAGCCTCGTCCTCGTCACCAGGCACAACGTCCTGAACTTTGGCATCGTCGCCGCCGGCCTCACCTCTGGCCTCGGCCACAACATCTTCCACGGTCCCGACCCGCTCGACCGCGACGTCGGCCGGATCGATCGTCTCTTCAACCTCGATCACCCATCCGTCAGGATCTTCAAGCTCGGGTGCGGCCCCTTTCGCGTCCCGGTCCTGGGGGGCGGCCTCCGGCAGATCCCAGCCAGAACCCGCCTCAGTCTTGGGCTTCTCCTCAGACTTGGGCTTCTCCTCAGACTTGGGAGCGTCCCAGGCACCACCCGAGGATTTTCCGTCCGAGCCACCCGAAACCCAGTCATCGTCGTCATCGTCATCTTCGGACGACTCGTCGATGTTGATGTCCCAAGACGACTCTTCCGCCTGGGGAGACTCGTCCCGCTCAACGGCCAACTCCGACTCCAGAGGGGGCATGTCCCAGTCGCCCGACGCTGAATCCGGTTCATCAGCCCCACTGTCGGCCTCCGAGGAAACCGGCTCGGGCTCGGGCTCGGGCTCGGGCTCGGGCTCAGGCTCAGGGGCGGGCGTCGGCTTCGGTACGGGAGGCGCGACCGGCGGGGCGACGGGTGCCGCGACCGGCGCTGCAGGGGCCACCGGAGCCGGACGCTCGACCCTGAAAATCTCCGAGCAGACCGCGCACCGGACTCTTACGCCCGCAACAGGAATCTTCTCGGGATCGACCGGGAACCCGGTCTGGCAGGCGGGGCACTCGATTGTAATCGTCATCGGACTCGCAACTGGTTCAACGATGGATCGCGGCTACTCCGCGTTGTTCTTGAGCACGCTCGGCGAATTCCGAGGTGCGTTCTTGGACTCAGCCGCCTCACCAACGGTCCGGCGGTCCACCACATACTTGGATCCCGGCAGTGACTTGGCATACGACTTCATTTCGGCAGCCAGTTCCGAAACCTGACCCGTGTGGGAGAAGTAACTCGACTGGTTGGTCACAATTCCGATCGACAGCGTCATCAGCGGGATTCGATGGACCTGGCCGCGCCGGTCCTTCCCCATGAAATAGCCCGCCCGGCGGTCTTCCTCGGTGTACTGATAGGGGATCAGTTCGTCGAAGAGCTGGATGATGTCGTCCCCGCAGACCTCCAGATGCTCCATCGGGACGTTGAAAATGAAGTCGTCGCCGCCAATGTGTCCGACGAATCCGTTCGGGGAATGCGCCCGAACAATGTCCCGGAGGATCCTGGAGAGCAGAAGGATCACCCGGTCGCCACTGCCATAGCCGTAGCGATCGTTGAACTCCTTGAAATGATCCAGGTCCGCGTAGCAGACCGCGAAGTAGCCACCCGCCTCCAGCCGCTCCCCGATGTCCCGCTCGATCATGACGGTACCAGGTAGCCGGGTCGTGGGGTGCACAGCCACGTCACGGGCAGCACGGCGCAACACCAGCTCCAGGCGAAGGTCCAGCTCCCGGTCCGGCGTATCCGAGGTCATCACCTCGTCGGCTCCCGACACAAGCGCCTCGGCCGCTCCACGCCCCTCTCTGCGCTCCACACAAACCACGACCGGCACAATCGCGGTAAACGCATCGGACTTGAGTTCGCGACAGAGTGCCAGGACTCCCTTTTCGTCCACACGGCCATCCAGAATCAGGCAGGCAGGCAAAGCCCGATTCATCAGGGCACGCACCCCGTCATGCGACTCGACACAGCGGTAGCCTAACTCGTGCTCGGCACAGAAGCGCGAAGCGCGAATTCCGACATCCGAGTCATCAGGCCCGAGAAAGACGAGGCTACTTTCTAAGCGCATTGGGGAGGAGGTGTTGGCTGGGTGGGGAGCGCCACGGTAAAGCGGCAAAATCCGGGTGTCAAACGAGATTCGCGAGTGTGTCGGTCATCGGGCACGTGTGATCAGCTTCAGGTCCACCTTTCGCTCCTCCTTGTCGACCCGGGCGACCTGGACCCTGACCCGGTCTCCCAGACGGAGGACACGCCCCTGACGGGCCCCGGTCAACGCCATCGCCCGTTCGTCAAACTGGTAGTAGTCATCCTTCAATCCATTCACGTGGAGAAGCCCGTCCACAAGGACATTGTCCAGCAGCACGAAGACGCCGAAGGCCTTCACGCCCGTGATGGTGCCGTCAAATTCCTCACCCAGATGTCGGCGAAGGAACTCGATCTTCTTCATCTCAACCGAGTCCCGTTCGGCGGTCGTCGCCACCTGCTCTCTCCACGAGGTTCGTTCAGCGATGCCCTCGAGGCTCTCGAAGATCCCCTTGTCCGGCGCTTTTCCCTCGATCAGGCTGCGGATGATGGCCCGATGCGTCACCAGATCCGGATATCTGCGGATCGGGGAGGTGAAATGGGCATAGTGGGTCAACGCAAGTCCGAAATGGCCGGCATTGGTTGCCGAATAGCGGGCCCTCTGCATGGATCGGAGAACAAGTGTCGAGACCAGTTTCTCGGCAGGCTTGTCGCGAACGGCTTCAAGGGCGGCCGCCAGGTCAGCGGGCTGCTTGACCTTGGGCGGCAGCTTGATGCCCAGGCGGGTGAGCACGTCGCGCAGGATCTCGATCTTCTCCGGGGACGGCTCTTCGTGAATCCGGAACAGGACCGGGAGCTTCTTCTCGGAAGCGGCTTTGGCCACCAACTCATTCGCGAGCAGCATGAAGGCCTCGACCAAACGGTGGGTCTGCAGTCGCTCGACCGCCTCCACCCGGATCGGGACGCCCGAATCGTCCAGAATCACCCGAGCCTCAGGCAGCTCGAAGTCCAGGGCCCCACGCTTGGTCCTCGCCTTCCCCAGCTTTCCGGCCAGGTCGCTCAAGCCCACCAGGGCATCCCTCACCTCGGTGTCGGACGCCCCGGCCAGCTCACTGGCGGGATCAATCGTGATCGGTTCACCCTTTTCCACTGCATCCAGGATGCTCTGAGCCATTTCGTAGCTCAGCTTGGCCCGGCTGCGAATGACCGACCTCAGGAACCGATGAGAGCGCAGACTCCCGTCCGCACCAAACTCCACGAAGAGGCTGGTCGCATAGCGATCTACCCCCGGACGAAGCGAACAGACGTCGGACGAGAGTTCGTGGGGGAGCATCGGCACCACGCGATCCACCAGGTACACGCTGGTTCCGCGCTTCAACGCCTCCGCGTCGATCGCCCCGCCAGGCGTCACATAATGCGACACATCGGCAATGTGGATTCCGATACGATGTCCGTCCTTCAGCGATTCGAACGACAGGGCGTCGTCGTGATCGCGCGCGTCGGCGGGATCAATGGTAAAGACCAACAGATCCCGGAGATCCTCACGCCCATCTGAGACGGCCTCGGCCGGGGGAACGGCGACTCGTTCCGCCTCCGCCACCACATCTTGGGGGAAGTCCGGATTCAGACCATGGCCAAAGAGGATCGCCAGGACATCCACCCCGGGATCGTCCAGACGCCCCAGAACCTTCTCGATTTCACCAACAGGTCCGTGCTGACGGCGGCCCGGAGCGGTAATCGTCACCATGACGACATCGCCATCCTTCGCCGGACGTTCCTCGCCCCAGGGAACGGTGACATCGGTGTTGAGCTTCGGATCAAGCGGCACCACGTAGCCGACCTTCCTGGCCTCATGGAAGACGCCCACAATCGAAGTGTGGGCTCGTTCCAGCACCTTGATGACCCGACCGACCGGCTTGAGCCCCTTCGGTCGACTCTCAATGCGAACCACAACCCGATCACCATCCATGGCCGAGTCCAGGTCGCGCTGGGGCACGAAGACCTCGTCACCCTCAGCGTCGCCCCTGACAAAGCCGTCGCCGGAACGGATGGTGGACAGCCGGCCCGTGACCAGACTGATCTTGTCGGGGGCGGCGTAACGTCCCCCCTTCACCCGATAGAGCTTTCCCTCGGACTCCATCTTTCGAAGCAGACCCCGAAATCGCTTGTAATCGGGCTCGGCAATGTTCAGAGCCTTGGCCAGCGCCTTCGTTTTGAGGGGCCCGTGATCCGACGCCTTAAGGGCGGCAAGCACATTGCGGGAAGTGGGGATTTTGCTCATGGAGATCGGGCCAATCGGTGGGCAGGCGTCCACCGTATCGAAAGAAGAACTGCATTGGAGGACGCCTCGGGCTGCATGCGCAGGCCAAGGGTCCCGTTTGAACGAGAGGTAATATAGAGGTCGAGCAGGCTGACCACCCGATTCCCGATCGCACCCGCTACGGCCCAGGTCGCTCGACGTAGATGATCATCCGACGCACGGATCAGTCCGCTGAACTCATTCTGACTCGCGGGTGACCCACTCCAATCCCACTGGAACGCATCCGAATAGGCTCGATCCCGATAGAAGGCCAGTGCGGCCTCGTAGGCAGGTGAATCGAAATCCCCAACGGCCCCACCCAGGAATAGTGAGCGGGCGAGTCTCCAGGCATCGCCATTGAAGGTGTCTAGCCGCGTTTCCGGCTGAACCCCCGAGGTCCCCGAATCCGCGTCATACCGACCGGACGACGGCCACTTGGTCATCCGCTCGTAATAGTCAAAGTCCCCTTCGAGCCGCGGAACTGGGCGATTGCGCGCCACATCCCAGGCGAGGTCGCGGTACGCAGTCCGGTCTCGTCTGCCCGCCCGGCCCTCAAGGGCGAAGGCCGACCAGAGGAGGAGGTCCAGCCCAAGCATCGCCCAGCCCCGTCGGCTGTCCGAGTCGCGAAGCAGCTGGCCAGTTCCGGGAAGGAGGGCCGAGGCCAGGAACTCGCGGCCTGCCGGACGGTGACCATCAGCCCAGAGCCGAACCGGCTGGGCCGCGCTGTTGATGGTCGCAGAAGACACTCGCGAAGGCAGTTGGACCTGCCCCGTCAGGGTGTCAGCGCCGGCCAGGAGCCCGATCAGCAGATATGCGCCCGCCAGCACCTTGCGTCGGGTCAAAGTCAGAGGATGAACCCCAGACTGATCTGCACCGGCTCGGTGTCTCCGACCAGAGATGACGACGCGAGCGATTTTGCGATCCCCAGGTCAAACCGATCATAGCGAATCCCCACGCCCACACCGGCACCGTCCACCTGCAACTGCGCCCCAAAGGCATATCCGGCTCGCACGAAGATGGCCTGCTCAGTCCCTCCTGCGGAGAGTTCAGCCCCAACGTAGGTCGCCGGGCTGCCCGGGTCCCGCCAACGGTCTTCCAACTCAACGGTCAGCACGCCATGCAGCTCGTCGGTCTCCACCCAATGGCGGAGTACATCCCAGGCCACCGCCAGACGCACCCGGGTCGGCAGCGGATCGGCCTGCTCTTCGTTGAAGACCTGCAGGTCGCCACCCAGATGGACCAAGGCCGCGCCCAGGGTCACCGGCAGTGACAAGACGTCGCGCCACTGCGCTCCCATGTCGACGGCCCACGTCGTGGCCGTAATGCCGGCGTCGATGCATTGACCGCGACAGGCGAATCGACTCTGGATCACCTTGAAGTTCAGTCCCAGTGCGAGATGCGGCAGAACCTCACTGGCCGCAGAAAGAACCCCCAGATGATTCCGATAGGACGCCTTGCCAAGGAAATTTCCCTGCGCGTCTCTGAAGTCCTGCGTGCCGCCATCAAAGAGCATGTAGGACAGTCCGAGCGTCCCCAGTGAGGCATCGCCGATCAGTCCGCTGATGGCTGTGGCGTCCCCTGCCAGGTCCTCGCCCCGAAAGATGTCGATACGACTCTCAGACTCGCCCGCCAGACCCGCCGGGTTCCACCAGACCGACTCTGCGCCCCTCGTCGCCGTAGCCGCACGGGCCATCGCGATCGACTTCGCCCCCACTGGGAGAAGCAGAAAGAGCGCGCCCTCGGAGCCCGATGCCGAGTCCTGGGCCCGAGCGCTGGCGCTGGCGGGCAGCGCGGACGCCACGAGCCCGAATACGGCAAGCGGAATCGCAGTCCTTCTAAACGCAGACGACATCAATCCTCCGACACTCTGTAACCGAGACGCTTGAGGTGTTGGCGTTTCTTACGCCACCCGGGAAGGGGCTTTACCCACAGGTCGAGGTACACACGCGCACCGATAAAGGTCTCGATCTTCTTGCGAGCCACCGACCCCAACTCCCGGATCGCGTGGCCCTTCTGTCCCAGCAGAATGCCCTTCTGCGACTTCCGATCCACATAGAGGGTGACCTGAATGTAGATCGGGTCCTGATTCTCACGGAACTCTTCGACTTTCGAGGCGACAGACCAGGGGATCTCCTGCTCGAACTGCTCAAAAACAGTCTCGCGAAGGATCTCCTCCACAAAGAACCGGACCGGCTGAGTCGCCAGGTCGTCCTCGGGGAACAGGAATGGCCCCTCGGGCAGTTGAGCCTCGATTGCGTCCGTGAGTTCTTCCAGACCGTCTCCACGCGTGGCCGAAATTCTGAACGGGGTCGCGCCAAGCGCTTCGGTCGCCCAATGGGCCAGCCGCTCCACGTCCGACTCGGAGGCTTGATCGATCTTGTTGATCAGGACCAGGCGGGGCGCCCGCGACTCGGCCAGGGCCTCGCGAACGATGTCGGAATCCGCGTCGCCCAGCTTTCGGGTCGCGTCAGCCAGGAACAGAACCACGTCCGCCTCCCGCATCGCCTCGTGGGCCGACTCCAGCATGCTCTTCTGATGGAGGTCCCGGACTTCCAGGAGGCCCGGAGTGTCCAGGAAGATCATCTGGGAGTTGCCCTCCGTGCGGAGGCCGGTCACGCGTTCCCAGGTCGTCTGCGCCCTGGACGACACGATCGAAAGCTTCTGCCCCACAAGAGCGTTCATGAGCGACGACTTTCCCGCGTTCGGGCGCCCCACCAGCGTTACATATCCCGTTCGCCGCCCCGGATCGCCCCTGGACATGCCTTCGTGCGAGCCCGAATTCACTACGATCGCGTCTTCCGCACCCGGCTGTTCCTCCGTCAGATCATCATTATCCATGCGGGAAGATCGACGGCCAAAGTGCTGGCGGCAACACCCGGAGTGAGGCCCTAAACATTTGTAGTTACCAATTGCGAGACACGACGGTCACGGGCTACCCTCGCTATTGAACCTGCCTCGACGTTTCTGATTCCAGCGACTCTCTCAGCCGAAAGCCTGACCCCATGCGTCTGACGTTCAACGAAGAAATCGCCCTCCGTGCCGCATTCATGGAGGTGCAGCACGAACATGGAGGCGATACCCACTTGTGACTGACAATCCCGAACCGTCCCGCTCGCCAGACGATCTCCTCGCTCAGTTCGGGCGGATCGACATCTACGTCTTTGACCAACTCATGCGTGGTCGAATCACCCCGTCGATGCGGGTCCTGGACGCCGGCTGCGGGAGAGGCCGGAATTCCGAGTACCTGATGAGGCAGGGCGCCAACGTGCATGGCGTGGACGCCGACCCCGCTCAGATCGACCGGGTCCGGAGTCTCGCTTCAGCCCTCGCCCCCGCCCTGCCACCCGAGAATTTTAGCGTAGCCCGCCTGGACGACATCCCGTTCCCGGACGCCCACTTCGATGCGGTGATCTGCAACGCGGTGCTGCACTTCTCGGAGAGCACCGCGGTCTTCGAAGCCTCGATGTCCGAACTCTGGCGCGTCCTCAGGCCTGGCGGGGTCTTCTTTGCCCGTCTGGCCTCCACCATCGGCATCGCTGACCAGGTCACCCACCTGCGAGACCGCTGGTTCAGTCTGCCCGACGGCAGTGACCGCTTTCTGGCGGACGAGGACTACCTGACGGAGTTGGGTGCCCGGCTGGGGGCGGAGCAGCTGGACCCGATCAAGACGACGGTTGTTCAGCGGATGCGGTCCATGACCACATGGGTTTTGCGAAAGGGCTGAAAGGCCGCGCAGATAAGCCGCCGCCAACACTCGTCGGGGGGGGATCCGGCGGGACGTCAACGTCCCGATCGGCCGCTGGAGGCTTCGGCCAGGCACTGGCCGCATCGTGGCGCCGAGCGAGGGCGAATGCCCCGAGCGCCACGACCACCTTGGCCCAAATCGGCAGGTCGGTCCACAGCCTAGTGTTGTAACGGAAATAGGCGACAGCGCCCATCACGATGACGACGGCGGCCACGGTTCCGGTGTCTGCGCTTCCTCGGCGGCACCGGAGCGGGGGGATCACGGCACGCCTCCCGGCGCGCGCCCGGCTTCTCGCATGCACTCCAGCCGGTCGCTCGCCGCGGCGCCCAGAGCGTCCGCGACCGCGGGTGTGCTCGGGCCACGGCACAGGAGCGTCACGGCCCGGCAGGCAAGATGGTTGGGCTGCTGCATGTGGTCCGACTCGCACTACTCGGTGTCGAGGGCCAGGGCCAGGAGCGCGTCAAGCACCCCGGGCGGCCAGTCGTGGTAGGCCTCCTCACGGCCAGTCAGCTCAAGAAGGGTCGTGCCGCGCCGATCGGGATTCGTGTCGGAAACGAGACTCATCAGGAGCTCCGCGCTCGGGGTTTGGGTGCCCAGTCCGGCGCGCAACCGCTCCAGCACCGGCCGCAGGGCCGGCGACCCCGCGAGGGCCACGGCCAAGGTGGGCTCGAACCGACGCAACACGTCGGCGTCGGCCGGGCTCCCGGTCGGCCCAACGACCACATGGCCGTTTCCAGGGTGGAGCGTGCCGCGCTGGCAGTGGCCAGATCCGCGCTGCTGCTCTCGTCGAGCCAGCGCGGGAGGGCGTGCTCAACCACGTGGGCGGCCTCGTCCGGAAAGTGGGCAAAGAGCTCCGCGAGCGCGTCACGCGCTTCTCGTCCGCCGGCCTCCAGGGCCTGGGTCAGTTCGTTGAGCGATGTGGTCACCGTGCCTCAACCGCGTAAGAGTTACGGCTAAAGGATACGGCTTTAGTGCCCCCGATTTCTCTGGACAGTAGACTGGTAATTCGAGCGGGGTCCAGGGAAAAGGAGAATGGAGATGCCATCCAGGGGGAAGGAGTCGGAAGCGACCAGAGGTCGTGGATCCATGGAGATCCCGGAGCGGTGGAGCGCGGGTCGGAAGGCGGAGGTGGTTCTGCGACTGCTTCGGGGGGAGGATCTGGTCGAGGTGAGCCGGGAGATGCAGGTGTCGCCTCCGGAGCTGGAGGAGTGGCGGCGAGTCTTCC
>JBDNHE010000288.1:0-2759 GCA_041688945.1 Gemmatimonadota bacterium
CGCAACGCTGGTCCGGGTCCATTCGGGACTGGGCACCTGTCGGGGACGTCAGCCTAAACCCCGACCGCAAACGCGAGAAGAAGCCAGAAACAGGTCAGGCAGCATGATCATCTCATGCGACATCTATCTTGACACCTACCGCTCTCGCCGTGGGACCCCAATAACTCGCGGTATCGCAAGCACCAGTCGCTTTGCGACTTCCACTTTGCTTGGGCTTAAGGGAAGGTCATCCGCACGGAGGCCCACGAGGCGGTTCGACGACGTAACGTCTGGCGTGTCCGGGTCGATCAAGAGGAAGTCGGAGGCACCCGCGTGCGCTAGCTGCTGGACGACATGGCTGCCCAGTCCACCACAGCCCACAACACAGACCTTGGCGGTCTTGATGCGAGCTTGACCATCCGCCCCGAACAGGCGGATCTGTCGCTCGTGAGGGTCCACTTCGTTCGCAGTTCTGGGATCAAGTATCAACGTTGTATCCATGGTCTCGGATGTAGAACTCGATGACAGGTCGTGAGTTGTCGGAAGAGCCAGTCCACGCCAAGCCTGCGACGGTGTTGCCGGCGAACACGAGAGCACAGTATGGAGCCGACGCGAGTCGCAAGCGCATGTGTGGCACCGTCTGTCTGAGTCCGTACGCGTCTGACGTAGAAAATTCGGCCTGGGCAGTCGGACCGACGTGAGTGTGAGCCTCAATGAGCGATGATCCCGACACCCACGCTTCTCGAATCACCCGGCCGATGTAGTCATCGCTTAAGTGGAGATGAAACTCGGAAGACCATTCCACTTCCCCCGGAGTCGGGAAGAGCACCTTCGTGACCTCCAACGCTTCGCGCTCGGGGTACCAGATCGCTAAGAAGTAGAGCCCCCGTTCCACGGACGCTCCATGTAAGTACTGCACGGTGGACCTCCAGATCGTCCGAGGTATGTCATTTCCCACGAGCATGACCCAGGCGTTCTCACCAGCATGACCCACCCAAAGGGGTGATAGCTACCGCGCCCGTCAAAGGCCCGGAATTACCACCCCACCCCCACCCCAAAAGAAGGCAGAATTGGCCCAATCGACCCCAACACCTTAGAACTCCAAGAAGTCACAACATCGAATTCCGGGAAGTCACGAGGGGGTGGGTCATGCTCGTGAGAATAGGTGGGTCATCCTGGTGAGAAGTGACACCCGCGCACTAGAGTCGTTTGCTGCGGCGACTATGTCGAAGCTTCACCGGGGCTACGCTCGGGGCCAGGTGCTGTGGAATGTCAACGAGAAGTGGAACCCTTAGAAGGAAAGGAGGGAGGTCAGTTGCAACGGAACTTGAGAATCTTCGCGCTGGTGACAGTAATCCTGGGCTGCGATGAATCTTCACCCATGGATGGACCACGGTTCGGGGAACCTCGCGAGCTTGCTGTCGAGCTGGAGATCGGGGGCCTCGAAGGTCCGGACGAGGAGACCTTCGGAAGCATCTCTGGACTCGCGGTGGACTCCGAAGGTCGCATCTACGTCTCGGATCGACAGGCCAACGCGGTCCGCGTCTTCCAGCCGGACGGATCGTTCGCCTACTCAATCGGCCGAACTGGAGAGGGCCCTGGAGAGCTGAGCGGACCCTGTTGTTTGGCGATCGGGCCGCGCGGGTATTTGTGGGTTCGGGAATCGGGGAACGCTCGGTATAGCTGGTTCGAGCCAGGTACGGATGGGGCGACCTACGTCGGCGGCCTTATGCTCGCACATGGAGACGCGAATCGGCCCGCGCCAATTCACTTCGTGGGGGATTCGCTGTTTCTGGACGTCGGGTTCGGCGGAAGAACACCTGCCGGAGCTCCAGTGTTGGAGCGGCACTGGCGCACGTTCTCCGGGCGGACCTTGCGTGTCGGCGAATTGCCCGCAGCCGACTTGGCTGACCTTGGGACCGTGACCATTAGTTCCTCGGCGGATGGACGCGAGGAAACGCGCTTCTTCTATCCCGTGCACGGTCCCAACGACCTCCTTGACTTTGGTCCTGAGGGTCGGGTAGTTCAGGGCCTCACCGACTCCTACCAGCTCACGCTTTGGACACCGGGTGATACCGTCGTGGTCCGAGGCGACAGGACCGAGGGTCCTGTCCTGACAGCCAGAGAAGATTCGCTTCAATCCGCGCGGATCATTTCAATGGAGCAATGGGCCGGGAGATCTCTTTCTCTGCCGCGCGCAGCCCGAAAACAACCACTCGTAAACGCTAGCTTCGACTCCGAAGGGCGACTATGGGTCGAGGTGTCGACAGAGGACGGGGCGCCGCGAGTCTTCGAAGTGTGGAGTGCGGATGGGACGCCACTGGACGTGGTCTCACTGCCGAGGGATGTGAGAGTCAACCCGCCCTTCGGTTGGATCGGCCGCGACCATCTGGTCGGTATACGTCGTGATGCTCTAGGCGTGGAGTATGTGGTGAGGGTGACGCACGGAGTTTCCTTCTAAGTTCCGAGGTTTCCGGCGCGGCCCCAGTGGGGCCATCCAGAGTAGCAGTGCGTAGATTCTGCCATCTTGTCACCGGCGCCACGATCGCCTTTGCTGGCCGCACGGTCGGATGTCCGATCGGGACCCCGGCATCCCCCGAACTCCCGGCATGGTAAGGTCAGAACCGCAAACACTAACTACTTACCGTAAGTCCGCAGATCGCTTCTAGTGATACCGTATAACGTGTCGATCTCGGCCGCGCTGATCCCCGGAATGCGGGCAGCGAAGACCGATCCATTGGAAGCGCTGCGCGACAGCTGATCGGCGCCCAATTTGCGTC
>JBDNHE010000289.1:0-46346 GCA_041688945.1 Gemmatimonadota bacterium
CCGAAAGACGAGCGCAGCGAAGTCGACTCCCACTCCGCCTCCCGAAAGACGAGCGCAGCGAAGTCGACTCCCACTCCGCCTCCCGAAAGACGAGCGCAGCGACGTCGACTCCCACTCCGCCTCCCGAAAGACGAGCGCAGCGACGTCGCCCCCCGGTCAGCCGTCCGAACGAAGCGCAGCGCCGTCCCAGTCAGGGCCGCCCCCCGAACGGTCGAGGCCTTCTGGGGTGGATGCTGCGCTAGGCGCGCGATCCGAGGCGAGTGAGGCGTAGCAAGCGCTACGCCGCAGGGAGTCCGAGTGTGAGCGCAACGACGCGCAGCGCCGCCTCAGGAGGCCCTTCCGCAAGAGTGCAACGCCGCGCCGCGCCGCCCAAGGCCCCACCTACAAGTGGAAGAGCCAGACTCCTGTGGCTACATAACTTGCAAGTAAAACCACCCCCTCCCACCGCTTCACCTGCATCGCGCTCCGCGTCACCGGCAGCACCAGGATCGACATGATCAGCACCGCAGGCAGCTCCTCTCGCAGCACCTGGGGCGCAATCGTGATCGGCACCGCGATCGAGGTCAGACCGAGGATCAGCCCGATGTTGAAGATGTTCGAGCCGATGATGTTGCCGACCGCGATGTCGGATTCCTTCCGCATGGCCGCCACCAGCGATGTCGCGAGCTCCGGCAAGGACGTGCCGATGGCCACCACGGTCAGTCCGATGATCATGTCCGGAATGCCGAACGCGGTCGCGATAAACTCCGCACCGCGCACGATGGCTGTGCCGCCCAGAACGAGTCCGATGGAGCCACCCACAATCAGGCCGATGTCGCGTGAGCGGACCTTTGATCGGGAGGTTTCTGATCGGGAGGTTGAGGAGGAGAGCGCCTCATCGTACTCCTGCCGCACCCCCTCCGACTCATCATCGACCGTCTTGTTCACGAAGAACAGATAGAGCCCCAGCGCGCTCAGCAGGATCAGGCCTTCCACCAGCCCCAGTCGTCCGTTCCACATGAGCGGATACAGCAGCAGGGTCATGGCCAACATGATTGGCACTTCGCGCCTGACTACGCGGGAGCTGACTTCAAGCGGCCGGATCACGGCGGTGAGTCCGAGAATCAGCCCAATGTTAGCCAGGTTGGACCCCATGACGTTGCCGATTGCCAGGTCGGTGTTGCCGCGCAGGGCGGCCAAGAGAGCGACGACCAACTCGGGGGCCGAGGTGCCCATCGACACGACCGTCAATCCGATGACGATCGGTGAAATACCCATCGACGACGCCATTCGAGCGGCTCCACGCACGAGCCACTCTGCGCTGAAGTAGAGGACTCCTACTCCGGCGACCAGCAACAGAAAGTTGGATACGAAAGGATTCACCGACCCATCACCGTGATCTCCCCAGCCATTTCACGACGTCATCGACGGTCGCGCAGTTCAGTACGTTGGCAGGCTCCAGCCAACCGCGCCTTGCCTGATCTACACCGAACCGCATGACGTCCAGACCCCGAACAGAATGGGCGTCGGTGTTGATGACCACCTTAACGCCCAACTCCCGCGCCCGGTACAGGTGACGGTCATGAAGGTCCAATCGGCGGGGGCTGGCGTTGATCTCGACCGCGATACTTCGGTCGGCCGCCTTCTGTAGAACGGCCTCCATGTCGATCGGATACGGCTCGCGTCGATTCAGCAGACGACCGGTAGGATGCGCCAGTACATCCACGTGTGGATTGTCCATCGCCTTGAGCACACGGGCGGTCATGGTGGGGCCATCCATGTCCATGAACGAGTGGACGGCGATCACCACAATGTCGAGCTCTTCCAGCAGATCGTCTGGCTGATCCAACGAGCCGTCTCTAAGAATGTCGACCTCCTGTCCCCTGAGGATCAGGAAGCCGTCTCCCATGGTGTCCCGAGCGGCGGCGATGTCCTCCCACTGCTTTCGGACTTTGGCCGGAGTCAGCCCGCCCACCATCGACACGGCCTGAGAATGATCGGTGATCGCCATGTAGCGATGACCCCGCTCGCGGCAGGCCTCGGCCATCTCCAGGACCGAGGCAGTTCCGTCGGTCCAGGTGGTGTGCATGTGGAGGTCGCCCCGGATGTCATCGCGGGTGATCAGTGTTGGAAGCCCTGAGCCTTCCTCACTTCTGGCCGCATCGAACTCGCCGCGGTCTTCACGCAGTTCGGGTGGAATCCAGGGCAGGCCCACCGCTTCGAAAATCTCATCCTCGGTATAGCCGCCGATCCGCTCGCCGTCCGTCTTTCCCATGGTCTCGGGATCGACACCCTCCGGCACCCGAAACACACCCCATTCGTTCACGCGAAGGCCGCGCCGGACGGCTTCCTTTCGAACCCGGACGTTGTGCTCCATCGAACCGGTGAAGTAGTGAAGCGCGGCGCCCCATGACTCTTCGGGAATCACACGCAGATCCACCGACAGGCCTGAAGGGAGGATGATGTTGCCTTTGGTTCCGCCAGCGGCATCAACGCGTACAGCACCTGAGAAATTGGTGAAGTGCTCCACCACCACCCCGCCGTCCCCTGCGCACTGGGCAAGCAGATCCACGTCGCCGACCGTCTCTTTTCTGCGGCGGAACGATCCGGCGACTTCGATCCGCTCCAGGCCGGGCGCGCTCTCCATGTGGGTGAGCAGTCCGGCGATGTACTTCTCGACCTCGGCCCGCAAAAACCGACCGCGATGCTTTCGGAAATCCTCGATGGACTGACGGATCTTGTCGACGCTCTTCACGCCGAACCCGTCCAGCTGCTGCACGGTGCCCTTGTCGATCTCGGCCTCGAGCATCTCGACGGACTCGATCTTCAGCGACTCCCAGAGCTTCTTGGCCTTCTTGGGACCGACACCGTCCAGCCGGGTCAGCTGAGCAAGCGTGCGGGGGATCTCTGATGTGATCTCGTCCAGCACGGTGAGCTGACCGGTCTGAAGCAGTTCACGAATGTGCAGGTCGACCTTCTTCCCCACACCCTGCAGCTCGGTCAGATCCTCGCCCTCTGCCACCATCGAAGACAGCGAGCGGGTCAGGCCATTCACCGTGCGCACGGCGTCGCGATAAGCGCGAATGCGGAACGGGTTGGCTCCCTTGATCTCGAGCAGATCGGCGACCTCGGTCAGGGTGCGGGCGATGTCGAGATTCTCCATCAGTCGTCGATCTCGCCGTCGGTCATGATCCCGGCTTCACCCAGCTTGGTGATGAACTCATCCTCGGTCAGAACCGGAATGCCCAGCTCCACCGCCTTGTCGTACTTCGAGCCCGGGTCCGTCCCTACCACGACCCAGTTGGTCGCCTTGCTGACCGAGCTCACAACCTTTCCCCCCGCAGCCTCAGCATACTTCTTGGCGTCGTTGCGGCTCAGCCGATCGAGGCCACCGGTAAAGACGAACTTCTGGCCGGCGAACGCGGTGCCGGTTGGTGCGGCCGGAATGATGAACTCGAAGCCCCTCAGCATGAGTTCGTCGATCGCGACAGACACCCGGGGCTCGTCCAGGAAGCCTCGAATCGTCTCGGACATCTTGGGCCCGACCCCTTCCACAACTTCCAACTCTTCCTTGGTGGCCAGGCGGATGGCCGAGAAGGAACGGAAGTGGCCGGTGAGCACGCGAGCGACGGTCACGCCGACCTCGGGAATCCCGAGCCCGTGAAGGAACCGATGCAGTTCGATCGTCCGACGTGCGGCGATTCCATCGACCAGGTTCTGGGCCGACTTCTCGGCAAAGCCGGGCAACTCCTGAACCGCCGCGACGTTCAGATCAAACAGCTGGGCCAATTCCCTGACCAGTTCGCGATCGACCAGCAACGCGGCGGTCTCGTCGCCCAGCCCCTCAATGTCGAGTGCGTTTCTCGATCCGAAGTGAACGATCCGGCCTTTCAGCTGAGCGGGGCAGCCAAAGCGATTCGGACAGATCGTGCGCGGGCCTTCTTCGTAAACGGTCGTGCCACACGAAGGGCATTCAGTCGGCATGGTGAACGGCTCCGCCCGTACCTCGCCCTCCTGCGGGATCACTTCGATCACCTGCGGGATCACATCACCGGCGCGCTGGATCCTAACCGTGTCACCTGCCCGAACGTCCTTTCGGGCCACCTCTTCACGATTGTGCAGCGACGCCCTTGAAACCGTCACCCCACCCACAACAACGGGCCGCAGAATCGCCACGGGGGTCACGATCCCGGTTCGCCCGACCGACACCTCGATCGCCTCCAGCAGGGTGACCTCTTTGCGCGGCTCGAACTTGAAGGCCATCGCCCAGCGAGGATGATGCGAGGTCGCGCCCAGGTCTGAGCGCTCGTCCAGATCGTCCAGCTTGATCACCACGCCGTCGATCTCGTAATCGAGCGAGTCCCGATCCTGATCGTAGGCGGCGTGGTAGGCGACAATCTCCTCCACGGTGCTCGCGGTCTCGATCCGCTCGGGCACCTTGAAGCCCCAGTCGCGCAGGGCCTGAATCCCCTCGCTGTCGGTCTTGAACTCGGCGCCCTCAACGTGCATCACATCGTAGGCCAGACAGTCGAGCTCGCGTTGTGCGGTCAGCGTCGCGTCCAGCTGGCGAATCGCTCCAGCGGCCGAGTTGCGGGGGCTCGCGTAAGCCTCCGATCCATCGGCCACCAGTCCGGCGTTGAATCTCTGGAACGCCGAGATGTACATCAGGACCTCGCCGCGGACGGTCAGCAGCGACGGCACCGGCCGGTCGTCTCCCCGCAATCTGAGCGGCACGGACTGAATCGTGCGGATGTTCGGCGTGACGTCCTCACCGCGCTGGCCATTCCCCCGAGTGACCGCTCGCTCCAGAACCCCGTCCCTATAGACCAGTTCGATCGAAGCCCCATCCAGCTTCGGCTCCAGAACGTACCGGACCTCGCCATCCACAGCCTTCCTGAGCCGCTCGTCAAAGCGAGCGATAGCATCCGCCTCCTGAGACGAATCCAGCGAGAGCATGGGCACCACATGTGCCACCGTCTCAAACTGGGCCTGAGGTTCGGCCCCGACCCGCTGTGTCGGCGAATCCGCCGTCGCCAGGTCGGGGAAGCGCTCTTCAATGGCCTGCAGGTATAGAAACCGCCGGTCGTACTCTTCGTCGGAGATCTCGGGCCGGGCCAGCACATGGTAGAGATGTGCGTGTCGGTTCAGATCCTCGCGAAGGCGCGCAGCTTCCCCGGCAGCCTGGTCTCGATCGAGATCGGCTGGATCAACGGAAAGGTCGAGTTCGCTCTGGCTCACGCGCGTCGGGTCCGGGGGGCGGTTTTAGGCGAACACTAAAAGTGTCGAAAGGCGGATCGAGGGTACACCTCGAAAATCTTGAGGCAAGGCTGGTTGACTCGCACCTCACCACTCGGCCCGTCTCAGCGTTGCGCCGGGCTTCTGCGTCCCCCTATATCGGAGTCCGCATCGGCCCCGTGAATTGAAGCGCCGATGCGCGAAAAGTCATGCCCCCGGAGGAAACATGCGCACCGCCCTCGACCGTCTAAGCCGCACCGGCATCGCCGCCGCAGCCCTTTTTGTGACCCTGCTGCAGGCCGTGCCCGCATCTGCTCAGATGGAGGAGACTACCCGCAGAGCCGATGACGAAGGGATCCAGTACGACCGTCTCGTCATCCGCGGCGCGACCCTGATCAATGGCAACGGCGCCCCTCCAATCGGCCCGGTGGACATTGTCGTCGAGAACGATCGCATCACCGAAGTGCGGACCGTCGGCTATCCGGGACTCCCCATGAATGAGCAGGGCCGTCCGGCCGCGGGCACGCGTGAGATCGACTGGACCGGCAAGTACGTCATTCCCGGGCTGATCGACATGCACGCGCACACCGGTGGCAGCGGCAAGGCGCCTCAGGCCGAGTACGTGCACAAACTCTGGCTAGCCCACGGCATCACCACCTCACGCGGCGTCGGGCACGGTGGCGTGACCTGGTCACTTGGCCAGAAGGCCATGGCTGCCAGCGGAGAAATCGCGGCGCCCCGCATGTTCACCTATGCCCGCCCGGGTGAAGCCTGGGAGGGTGGTGCGATCGATTCGCCCGAGCAGGCCCGTGCCTGGGTGCGCTTCATTGCCGAGTACGAAGTCGATGGTGCCCGCGTGGACGGCCTCAAGCTGACGTCCTTTCCGCCGGCCATCATGGAGGCGTTGATCGACGAGGCGCACCAGCACGGCCTTGGAACCGTGGCTCACCTGGCCCAGATGGGTGTGGGTGAGATGAACGCGATGGACGCCGCCGAAATGGGTCTCGATATGATGACCCACTTCTACGGCCTCTTCGAGTCGATGCTCGACAACGGCTACACGCTCCAGGACTACCCGCTCGACTACAACTACCAGAACGAGCAGGATCGTTTCGGCCAGGTCGCGCGCCTCTGGAGCCAGTCCGCCGAGCCGGGTTCGGACAAGTGGAACGAGACGATTGACCGCTTTATCGAACTGGGCTTCGCGATCGATCCGACCATGACCATCTACGAGGCCAGCCGTGATCTGATGCGCGCCATGCAGGCCGAGTGGCATGAGGAATACACGCTGCCCAGCATGTGGGACTACTACACCCCGTCCCGCGCCGCGCACGGTTCCTACTGGTTCTACTGGACCAGCGAGGACGAGAGCGAATGGCAGCGCTTCTACAACAAGTGGATGACGTTCCTGAACGACTTCAAGAACGCGGGCGGAATCGTCACCACGGGATCCGACTCGGGCTTCATCTACAAGCTTTACGGCTTCGACTACATCCGTGAGCTCGAGCTTCTGCGTGAAGCCGGCTTCCATCCGCTCGAGGTTCTGCGGGCCGCCACCTTCCACGGGGCCCAGCAGCTGCACGAGCCGCGCGGCCTTGAGAACGATCTTGATTTCGGCGTGGTCGAGGTTGGCATGAAGGCAGACCTGGTTCTGGTCAACGAGAACCCGCTCGAGAACCTCAAGGTGCTCTACGGTACGGGCGGCGTTCGCCTGAACGACGAGACCGGCGAGGTCGGCCGCACCAAAGGCATCGGCTACACGATCGCCGACGGACGGGTCTACGACGTTCCGCGCATGCTGGCCGAAATCCGTCAAATGGTGACCGATGCCAAGTCTGCCCTGATCAGCCAAGACGGTGCCGGTGGTGGTGTGAACTGATCGGACAGTACAGGACGACCTGACCGGGCTCAACGCGGGCAGGGCTGTCAGATGTGTTCAACGAAGCGGCGTCGTTCTCCTCAGGGGGGCGGCGCCGCTTTGATCATTCCATCGCCCACCGGGCCGCCGATTTTTCGGGTGGAGGCGGGGCGGTGGCCCGCGCGCACGTCATGCCCTCCCTGCTGCCTTCCCCCGGCCACCCTCCCCTTTTCGCCCTCGACGTGGCATTCTGATCGGCTGGGAGTACCACGCAACTTTTCACGCCTCGGCGGATCCATGCTATCGATCGACCAGCTGAGAGCCGACACCCCCGGCGTCGCGCACCGGCTCCACCTGAACAACGCGGGCTCATCCCTGATGCCCCTGCCCGTGATCGAGGCCATCCGGGGCCATATCGATCTTGAGTCGCAGATCGGTGGCTACGAGGCAGCCGATGCGATCGGCGACCGGGTCACAGCAACGTACGACTCCCTCGCAACGCTGATCGGAGCCCAGTCCCATCAGATCGCCCTGACCGAGCATGCCACGCAGTCGTTCGTTCAGGCGCTCTCCTCGGTCCCACTCCGATCGGGCGACACCATCCTGACTTCGATTCAGGACTACAACTCCAATCAGATTCAGTACCTCAGTCTGGCGGACAGGCTGGGCGTCAAAATCGTTCGCGCTCCCGCCGACCAACACGGATCGCTGGACGCGGCGGCCACCTGCGAGGTGATCCACAGGATCCGCCCGCGCCTGGTCGCCCTGACCCACATCCCCACCAACTCGGGAATGATCCAGTCGCTGGAGGGGATCGGCGCGGCGTGTCGCGAGGCTGACTCATGGTTCCTGCTCGACGCCTGTCAGTCCGTGGGTCAGTTGCCCATCGATGTCGGTCAGCTGGAGTGCGACTTCCTGTCGTCCACTGCCCGCAAGTTCCTGCGTGGCCCACGCGGCGCGGGCTTCCTGTATGTCTCGGATCGGGCGTTGGATGCCGGGCTCACCCCGCTCTTTCCGGACCTGAGGGGCGTCGACTGGATTGATGCGGATCTTACGCAGCCGGCCTTGGATGCACGCCGCTTTGAGACGTGGGAGTTTGCCTGGGGGCTGATCCTGGGATTGGGCGCTGCCGCTGACTACGCTCTCAACGTCGGTGTTGCCGAGAGTGGCGCCCGAGCCATCGAACTGGCGGCTGGGCTGCGGGACCGCCTTTCCCGGATGGACGGGGTGCGGGTTCTGGACCGGGGGTCCGCGCTCTGCGCCATCGTCACCATTTCCCTGGATTCTGGAGGGGAGGAGGAGATGATGCGCACTCTTCGCAGCCAGTCCATCAACACGACCTTCATGGATCGCGTGTCGGCACCCATCGACTTTGATCAGAAAGGCATCGAGAACCTGCTGAGGCTCTCCCCGCACTACTTCAATACCGAAGACGAGCTGGACCGGGCCACGGCAGCCATCAGCCGGATCCTGGCCGACGCATGACGCGTTTTCTTGCAGTCGGGACAGAGCATTGAACGGATCAGTGAAGAGATTCACACCTCGCCGCGTATCCCCCTTCGAACCAGAGGAATTGGAGTGATTTTGGAGTCGGAGGTCGAATTGGAACTCGTGCGGAAGTGTCGCGCTGGAGACCCGCGTTTTTTTGAACCCCTCGTTCGTGCATACGAGGGGCCGGGGATGCGTGTGGCCATGGGGATGATGGGTGACCCCGACGAAGCACGAGACGCGCTTCAGGAAGCCTTCATCAAGGTGTTCCGGAATTTCAAAAAGTTCGACATGAAGCGGTCGTTCGGCCCCTGGTTCTATCAGATCCTCAGGAATCAGTGCCGGGACATGCTGCGCAGTCGGCAGTCCCGCGGTCGCATGGAGGTCACGGACGAGCGCCTTGAAATGCATCCCGCGGATTCTCGGTACGACCCTGAGCGAACCCGCGCCAAGGGTGCGGCTTCGGAACTGCTTTGGCAGGGGCTCGATCTGATCGGTACAGAACATCGGGAGATTCTCGTTATGAAGGAGCTGCAGAACTTCAAGTACCACGAGATCGCCGAGATCCTGGAAATCCCCGAGGGCACGGTCGCCAGCCGTCTCTTCCATGCCCGCAAGGCGTTGAAGGATGCCCTCATGAACATGGGAGCGGAGTACTCCTATGGAGGCGGTACGTGAGTACGAAGGTGTCCAACGAAGATCTGATGCGGTATCTGGACGGGGAGCTTTCCCCCCAGGATCACATCCGAGTCGAGACGGCCTTGGCCGGTTCAACAGAACTGGCTCGTGAGCTGGCGATCTTCAAGGCGATTCAGTCAGACGTAGCAGATCTGTCATTCGGTCCCCGCATGCCTGGCGATTCGGTCTGGGGTGCAGTCGATCGGCGCCTGACCCGGCCGGTCGGGTGGATCCTGTTGATTGCGGGCATGTTGATCTTCAGCGTCTATTCGACGGTTGTATTCGTGAGTTCCGAAGTGAACCCCTGGGAAAAGATCGGAGTCGGTGGAGTCGTGATCGGCTTCCTGGTGCTTCTGGCCTCAACCGCCATTGAGCGGATGCGGGAGTGGCAGACCGACCCTTATCGGGATATTGAGCGATGATTCTGGCGACTACGCCTGACATACCGGGCAAGCGAATCGATGCGGTGCTGGGCCTGGTTCGTGGAAACACGATCCGGGCGCGCCATCTTGGACGCGACATTGTGGCCGCCATGCGCAACATCACCGGCGGAGAGGTCCACGAGTACACCAAACTCATGGCCGAATCGCGTGAGCAGGCTATTGATCGCATGGTCCAAGAGGCCGAGACGCTGGGCGCCGACGCCGTGGTTAGCCTGCGATTTCAGACCTGTGAAGTCGCCAAGGGTGCGGCTGAAATGCTCTGCTACGGCACGGCCGTGACCTTCGTCAAAGAGTGATCTGACGGAGCTGGATCACGGCGCTTGAAGCGCTCAAGCGCCCAGGCTTCACCAACCTCGAAGCCCGGGCGTTTGCGTTTCTACCAGATGAGCTCCCGAGGGAGGACGTAGCGGAGCGAAGGCTGTCCGACTTGCCCGGACGCCGCACGCAGACTCAGCTTCCGACGTGCACCTCCCCATTAACGGTGTCGTCTTCCGCCGGGCCCATCATGAGTTTTCGCTCCAGTAGTCGCGCTCTCTTCTTTTGCGGAATGGCATCGCTGACGCCGCTGTCCCTCGCTTCGAGGGTCACGGCCCAGCAGACGGCTCCTGCTTCGGAACTCACGCGCCAGATCGACCAGATCCTGAACCGACCGCTGGTCAATCAGGCGCACTGGGGTGTGTACGCCGTCGACTTGGACTCAGGCGAGACGCTGTACTCGCTCAACCCGGCCCGGAAGTTCATTCCGGCGTCGAACATGAAGATCCTGGTGACATCTTCCATTCTCTGGGAGCTCGGGCCCGACTACCGGTATCGCACGCAGATTCATGCAGTCGGCGAGCGAGAGGGCGACGTCCTGCGTGGGGATCTGGTCCTTGTACCGTCTGGCGACCCGACGCTTTCCAAACGGTGGGGAGTGGGCGACGACGATGGACTCCGGCTGTTGGCCCGACAGGTGGCGGCCACCGGTCTACGCACCATTTCCGGCGACCTGATCATTGCCGCCTCGCGCTGGGACTCCACCGAGGTTCCGGAGTCGTGGATGACCGGAAACCTCCCCTGGGGCTACTCGGCCGTTCCGGGCCCATTCGCCATCGCAGAAGGGACGACGACGATCGCCGTTCAGGCGGGATCTGCCGGGGAATTCGCATCGATCACATGGGGACCCCCGGGCACACCTGACTTCGTGATCGGCGAAGTGATGACGGTCGCTCAGTCAGACGAAGAGTCCCGCATCGTCACCACGTGGCTTCCTGAAAGCCGGGTACATCACGTCACAGGCACCATCCGCGCGGGACAGACGGACACCATCGAGGTCTCCACCAAGGTGCCGGTCAGAGAAGCCCGCGCTCGCATGATCCAGATCCTCGGTGAAGAGGGTGTGGCGCTGCTGGCAATGCCGGCGCCGGTGACCGGCTGGACTGAAACGCCGCCAGCCTCGTCGATGTCAGAAGGGCGGGCCGAACGGATCGACCCGACCACACCGCTGCGCCCCCGTGATCCGATTCTCTGGGCCGAAGCGGACTCTTTGCCGCCGGGATGTGATCCCGAATTGATCCCCTACTGTGAACTCCGCCACCCCATCGCCTGGATCGACTCTCCTACCCTTCTGGAGATCAGCCGAGGCGCGCTGGAGCCCAGCCAGAACTGGATCACCGAGCAGCTGCTCAAGACCCTGTCGCTTGAGACCACCGGGGTCGCCAGCTGGCCGAACGGGACGGCCGCCCTCAAAGAAGTCCTGAGTCGCCGGGCCGGGGTCGACACTCTGGACCTGTACCTGCAGGACGGCAGTGGTCTGTCTGCCTACAACCTGATCACGCCGCGTGCAGTGGTCGCCATTCTAACCGCAATGGACCGGTCGCCCCTGGCCGTCGAGTACCGCTTCGCCCTGGCATCTCCGGGGGAAGACGACTCGACCCTGGAACGGCGACTGGAGGATGTGGGGGCCCGCCTTCAGGCCAAGACCGGCACGCTTTCAAACGTGAACTCGCTGTCAGGTTACGTGGAGAGCACGAGCGGTCGCAGGATCGTGTTCTCGGTGCTTACTAACGGGTCCGGACTGGAGTCGTCGGTGATGCGTGCGTCGATCGATGATGTGGCACGGGCGCTGGCGGGGGGATGAGAGGCACACTAGCGCCTTTGCTAGGCGGCTGTTAACCTCCTCGCGAGCGTGCCACTCTCGGCCTCGTCCTGTCCAACTGATCGGAGGAAGCCTTATGTATCGAAAGCTATTCGGGTCTGTCGCTGTTGCTGCGCTTGTAACGTTCGGTGCTTGTGATTCCGGTCAGGTAACTCCGCCCACTACGGTCGGGTTTTCCCCATCTGAAGTCCAATCAGCCCTAGTGAACGGCGCCGTTGCCGGGCGACTTCACAACGATTTCATGCGGCTAACCCTATCAGGTTTCGCCAAAGAGCGGGGGAGATCCGGTCTTCTTAGACCGTCAGACTTGCGGCGGTTAGCGATGGAGAGTTGTCGGCAATGGGTCCGTGAGAACGATGGATTGCCCAACGCTTGCGGACACCTGCAGGCCATCCTCGGAGGATCTTCGCCCGTCCCCATGATGCAAACTGCCAGTTCGACTTCGGGTCCCAGTGCTACCTATGTTGCACTCCTCGGTGATCTGGAGACTGCAGTGGGCCCAGCCGATGACGCTGCAGATTACCTCTCAGAGACGGCTGCACTGTGGAGCCAAGCCGTCTTGACACTGACCGACACCCTTGAACTGGCCGCCTTCGCCGCCGCGCGGTCCGTCGCGGACAGCTCCGCAGTCTACTGGGAGGACGAAGTTTCGGAATGGCTGACTATGGGCATGCCGGACTGCGAGGGCTTTCCGGAACTCGAAGATCACCCGAATTGTGTCACGCCGGAGGCCCCGCCCATAGCGTCGGGCTCTTGGCCCAGCGGGATGGCATCGAGCTCTTGGCCCAGCGGTTGGGCACTCTGTAAAGTATGCGCTAGAATCATTGCAGGCGACGCTGGAGGTGCTGCCGGCGCGGCCGTCTATAGCTGGTGGATGGGCGTGGGTGCCGCCGGACCCGTCGGAATCGTCGGAGGTGCGGCCTCTGTTGGGGCGGCCGTAACTGAGATCATCCTCTGGGCCATCCCGGAGTAAGCGAAGAATGCGTAAGGCTGTTAGGGCACTCGCATATCGCTCAAGGTTTTGGAATGGGGTTCTCGCCGCGTTATCAGTGATCTCACCATTTCTAGTCATTGAGTTACTTCTTGGCATTGAGGTGATTCAGTTTGCCCCGATTGCTTGGGCCATTGTCTTCGTCGGAAGCGAGGCTCGGATCAAGCGCGAGGGTCGATAGCGCACGGCCGGCATGACTCTTCCGCAGAGTCATGCCGGCACACTCTCAACCGACGGCTCAACAGGCACGGGTCATGGCTGTGATGCCGAATCAGCCGCCGAACAGCCAAGCCCGCAGATCCCCCACGTCATAGCGCCCGTTCCCGTTCCCGCCCTCATCCAGCGCACGCAACTCGGGCTCGGTCAGCTCTCTCGAGCCCCCAACCCACGGCCCCAGGAGTAGGGATTGTTGGGGCGCGAACGGATCAAGGCGAAGAGTGACCGGCGACACGCCACCGTTTCCGGAGGTGTCACGAACCAGCACGTCGAAGGTGACCTCACCGGAGCCGACAATACCGCCGCTGATGACCAGTTCGTCACCATCGGTACCGAGCGTCAGGCCTGCGGGGAGGTTTTCCGCGGTTGCCGTGTAAGGAATGACTCCGCCCAGAATCCGCAGGCGATTCTCGGTTGGACTGGCTGACATTCTCGATAGCGGCTCCGTGGGGATCTGCAGGACGGGGTCCGCCGCGTTCGAGAACCGGATGAACGCCCGCCCGCCCTCGATGCCCATCTCGTGGATCGCGATTCGGGTAGGGTTTTCTGCTCCATCTCGCGTGGAAGGATTCGTGGAGTTGTTGATGCGGGCGATCGCACCAGCTCCGAACACATCCCCCGGCACACCACGATCCCCGCCCTCGGGCGTCGTTCGCAGAAGCCCCCGATCGCCGTCGGCTTCGAGCACACTCAACCGGTACCTGAAGTCACCCTGCGGCCGTATGCTGCCGTTCAGGTCCAGCTTCATGACCAGAATCCCCGCGGCGGGGAGTTGGAAATCAAAGCCGACCTGCTGCCGGTATTCGAACAGCAGAAACTGCCTGCCACCGGCGTCCATCGGCACACGCAGGGCCTCCCCTGTCAGTTGCACGCCACCGAAGTCGACGCGCCGATTGCGCTCATCATCGGTAAACTCGGTGAACTCCAGCCAACCCAGCTGTGACTTGGAGTACGAGGTCATGTGGATGGGACCGTAGGGTGTGCTGTTGCTGCCGACCGGGCCACATCCCCACGACCCCGCGGCCATCAGGGCCCAGCAGCCGATCACCCAGCGCCGGTTCTCGGGCTCGATCCCATTCACCGGGTGGTAGTAGTCGGGCAGTCCCAGGACGTGCCCGTACTCGTGGGAGATGGTGCCCGCGGTCTGGAGCACCGTGCCGGAGCAGTCCGAGACGCTCTGCGTGATGTAGCCGTCCACCAGAATCGGTGAGCC
Organism: Gemmatimonadota bacterium; assembly: GCA_041688945.1. Lineage (GTDB taxonomy): Bacteria > Gemmatimonadota > Gemmatimonadetes > Longimicrobiales > Gaopeijiaceae > Gaopeijia. The sequence continues at coordinate 14,239 of JBDNHE010000289.1, forward strand.
GTTGGCCCCCATGTCATTGCTGGCCCAGGGCTGACCGGTCCAGTTGGAGATCCCCGACCGATGTGGCCAGATCGAAGGTCCTCCGCACGACGCGGCCACCTCCAAGTACTCCAGCGTCACCACATCGACGATGCCGTCATCGTCACCCGAGTTCGGGAGCCCGTCCGGTCCGTCATTGTCGTAGCGCCCAAAGTCCAGATCCTGATCGTACTGAACCAGCGCTTCGATCAGGTACTGCCCCACCTTGGCGTCGTTGCCGAGGCCGCGATTGCTGCCGACAACTTCGGCCATGGGCATAGAGGTCCGAACCCAGGGGAGAACCTCACCGGTGACCGTGAACTGCCCTCGGGACATCTCGGTGTAGAGCTCGGTGAACGTGCCCGTCGCGGCAGGGCCCGAGAAGACCGCACGATCAATTTCCTCCGGAGTGAATGCCGGCTCCTCCGAGTCGGAGAACAGCGCCAGTACGATCGGGAAACTGGCCTGTCCGGTGATCGCGTGGTTGGCCAGCTGGGGAACGATTCCGGGCGCCGCGAGAGGCGCATGTTGGGCGCGCCGGCCAAAGAGCCCGTTGGGCAACTCAAAGGCGACCGGGTTTTCGGCAATGCGCTCCCAATAGCCGGCGGGGAGCGGGATGCCGACGCGATCGGCGGTGGCCTCCAGATCCTGGGCGGCAGCCGGAGCGGCCATCGAGGCTGAGGAGGTGAGCGCAATCGCGAACGCCATCACAACGACGTGCGAGCGGCCCCTCATTCTCCGCCTCCCAGGCGAACCGAATACGCGGCTGGGTTGCCCCGAATCGCGTTGTCCGGACCGGCGACCTCCACCACGGTGGCGGCCGGCGTATTGGTCGTGTCGACCAGCTGGATCGAGAATCGGAGCGATCCCGGCGCCTCCCGTGCGATCACAACCACGGTGGTGTCCCCACGCTTTCGGCTGAACACGCGCCCGTCAACGCCGGTCACAGCCAAGATCCCCGCGCCCACGAGTCGGATCTCGGCGGCGCCCTGAGACGCCTCCGGTCCGACCAGTTCGGCAATGACGGCACCCGGTCCCGATTCCGGTCCCTGATCGCCACAAGCAGCGAGAGCCGCGATCGACAGAATCGTGATCGATCGCATCATGAGGGACCGCATCAGGACGGACCGTCCCAGGGGCCAAGCTGCGTGTGGGCCGCCATCCGACTCATGGCCAACGAAACCCCGCATTCGCCCCTGCCACACCTCAGGCTCGCGAGCAAAGGAAGAGAGCGAGTCCGGACTTTCAATCGGAGAGGTCTGAGTCAGCGGCATGCGGAACGGCACCTTGGTTTGGTTCGCGAAGGTCGTGAAACAATCTACGGGAGGCAGAGAAGGGGGATTTCGCTACCCCCCCCCTCGGTTTCGAGCGATCCCCCGGTCTCGCTGGGAACGCACCCGGGTCGATCGGACCCTCGCAGAGGCCGTCGGGTACCCCGTTGTCCAATGAAATCCGGGAAAAACGCGCCTCGAACCCGTTGACCGTTTCATCGGCTGAAAATAGCTTCATGAAAGCCAGAATCATTCTTGTTAAAGCAACTCCCTCCCAAAATCCGGACCATTGAAATGAGCGATACGCCGTTCCTCTCCATCAAGAATCTCCACGTACGAGTGGCGGCGGAAGATCTTCAGATCCTCAGGGGGCTCGACCTGGAGCTGAACAAGGGTGAGATCCACGCCATCATGGGACCGAATGGTTCGGGCAAGAGCACGCTCGCCAAGGTTCTGGCTGGGCACCCCGGTTACGAGGTCACCGAAGGCTCCGTGACCATAAACGGCCAGGACGTCCTTGAGCTGGAGCCCGACGAGCGCTCCCGCGAAGGCATCTTCCTGGCGTTCCAATACCCGGTCGAAGTCCCCGGTGTGTCGATCGCCAACTTCCTGCGCACCGCCCTTCAGGCGCACAACCCGGACGAAGAGCTCGACCTCTTCGACTTCCAGGATCTGCTGCTTGAGAAGATGGCGTTGCTCGAGATGGATCCGGTGTTCGCCGAGCGGCCCGTCAACGACGGCTTCTCGGGTGGCGAGAAGAAGCGCAACGAGATCCTGCAGATGGCCTGCCTGCAGCCGACGCTGGCGCTCATGGACGAGACCGACTCCGGCCTCGACATCGACGCGCTCCAGATCGTCGCAAAGGGTGTCAACAAGCTGAAGGAAGAGAACCCGGACATGACGGTTCTTTTGATCACGCATTACCAGCGCCTGTTGAACTACATCAAGCCCGATCACGTTCACGTGATGATCCAGGGCGAGATCGTCGAGTCGGGCGGCCCCGAGGTCGCACTCCGCCTCGAGGAGCTGGGCTATCAGGAATGGACGGACGTCGAAGTCGGGGCCTGATCCAGCGCTCTCGATCTACACCTTCCGACTCTTAACAGGAACAGCTCATGCCTCAGAATGAAGTCATCGACGATCTTGGACTCGACGAATACAAGTACGGATTCATCGACGAAGAGAAGCACGTTTTTCGGGCCCAGCCGGGTCTGAGCGAAGAGGTCGTTCGCCAGATCTCAGCGCACAAGGACGAACCGCAGTGGATGCTGGACTTCCGCCTCAAGGCGCTCCAGATCTACGAGTCCAAGCCCATGCCCAAGTGGGGTGGCGATCTTTCGAAGCTCGAAGACACGCTCAAAGAGATCTACTTCTACGTACGTCCGCAGGATCAGATGGAGCACTCGTGGGACGACGTCCCCGAAGACATCAAGAACACCTTCGAAAAGCTCGGCATCCCCGAGGCCGAGCAGAAGGTGCTGGCCGGTGTCGGTGCTCAGTACGAGTCCGAGATGGTCTACCACTCGCTGAAGAAGGAGTGGTCCGACAAGGGCGTGATCTTCGACTCGATCGAAGACGGCCTCAAGAATCATCCCGAGCTCTTCAAAAAGTACTTCGGCACCATCATCCCGACCGCAGACAACAAGTTCAGCGCCATGAACTCAGCGGTCTGGTCCGGTGGATCGTTCGTCTACGTCCCGCCGGGTGTCGAGCTGAGCACGCCGCTGCAGGCCTACTTCCGCGTCAATCAGGAGCGGATGGGTCAGTTCGAGCGCACTCTGATCATCATCGGTGAGGGCGCCAAGGCGCACTACATCGAGGGCTGCACCGCGCCGGTCTACACGACTGAGTCGTTCCACTCCGGTGTGATCGAAATCATCGTCGAAAAGAACGCGCGCTTCCGCTACACGACCATTCAGAACTGGTCGAACAACATGTACAACCTGGTTACCCAGCGGGCGATCGTGCACGCGGGTGGGACCATGGAGTGGCTGGACGGAAACCTCGGGTCGAAGCTGACCATGAAGTACCCCTCCTGCTACCTGGTGGGCGAGGGCGCGCACGGCAGCATCCTGTCGATCGCCTACGCCGGAGACGGCCAGCACCAGGACACCGGCGGCAAGATCATTCACGCCGCTCCGAACACCACGTCGTCGATCGTTTCCAAGTCGATCTCGAAGGGGACAGGCCGTTCGTCCTACCGTGGTCTGCTTCAGGTGCACGAAGGCGCACGCAACGCCCGCTCCAATGTCGAGTGTGACGCGCTCCTGATCGACGAGTCCGCGCGCACCGACACCTTCCCGTACATCGAGGTGAACGAGAAGACCGCACACATCGGACACGAGGCCACGGTCTCGAAGATCGGTGATGAGCAGCTCTTCTATCTGATGAGCCGTGGGATGAGCGAAGAAGAGGCGATGGCGATGATCGTTCGAGGCTTCATTGAGCCGATCGCCAAGGAGCTGCCGCTCGAGTACGCGGTCGAGCTCAACCGCCTGATTGGACTTGAGATGGAAGGGAGCGTCGGTTGATGTCCAGTAATGAAACAATTGTAGACCCGAAAATCACCGACGCAGTCACCCAGGCGGCCGAGCCCGAGGGAGTCACCGAGGCCCTCAACACAGCCGCGGTCGAGGCGATCAGCGCGGGTGAGCCGGCATGGCTGAAGGCCCGTCGCGAGCACGCCTGGAAGGTCTACGAAGAGACCCCCATGCCCACGACTCGGCTTGAGGAGTGGCGCTACACGGATCTGTCGGAGAAGCTCAAACTCGACTCCATGAAGCTGAGCGAAGCGCCTGTGGCAGCGGACGATCCGTCGGCTTTTCCGGCTGGTTTGCGCGAAGCCATGGAACAGGACCACGATGCCTCGGGGCACCTGGTCATGATCGATGGGCACGTGGTGCACACCGACATTCAAGCTGACCTGGCCGGTAGGGGCGTGGTTCTGTGCTCGCTCAAGGCGGCCGTCGCGTCGCACCCGGATCTGATCGAACGCTGGCTGGCCACTGAGGCCGTGCCCGCCGAGAAGAGCAAATTTGCCGCTCTGAGTGCTGCTCTGTGGAGTGACGGAATTTTCCTGTTCGTTCCCAAGGGCGTTCACCTGAACCTTCCGGTTCGTGTGACGCGTTGGTACAGCGAATCAGGCGTCGCGACGTTCTCGCGCACCCTGATCGTGGCCGAGCCGACCAGCCGCGTCTCTTATGTGGACGAGATCCTGTCGGACGACTTTGAGGTTCAGTCGCTGGCATCCAGCGCGGTCGAGGTGATCACGCAGGACCGTGCGCAGGTGCAGTATGTGGCCGTTCAGCGCATGGGCATGGGCGCCTTCTACATGTCCGAGCAGCGCACGCTGGCCTACCGGGATTCCACGCTCGACACGTTGAATGTGAACCTCGGTGCCAGTGTCAGCCGCGTGGATCTGAACGCGCAGCTGCTGGGACCCGGAGCCAACTCCGACATGCTCGGGCTGTACTTCGGAGACGGTGAGCAGCACTTCGATCACAACACCAGCCAGGATCATGTTTCGCCCAATGCGAGCAGCGATTTGCTCTACAAGGGCGCGCTGGACGACCATTCCAGGGGCGTGTTCCGCGGAGTCATCCGGGTACACGAAGGTGCCCAGGGGACGGACGCGTATCAGACCAACCGCAATCTGCTTTTGTCAGAGCACGCGGTGGCCGACTCGCTGCCGAACCTGGAGATCGCAGCCGACGACGTGAAGTGCTCGCACGGCGCGACCGTCGGACAGCTGTCCAAGGAAGAGCTGTTCTATCTGCAGAGCCGCGGGATTCCGCAGCAAATCGCCGAGCGCCTGGTGGTTATGGGCTTCCTGGGTGAAGTCCTGCTGAAGCTCCCGTTGGGCGGCGTGGTCGAGAAGGTTACTCGCGCCATCGATCTGAAGCTCAATGGCTGATTGGGTTCGCGTCGCGACCGCCGAGGAGTGCGCCCTCGGACAGCTCCTCGGCGCGGTCGCGGGGGATCACAAGATCGTGGTCGCCAACGTGAACGGTGATCTGTACGCCCTGGCTGACCGTTGTTCTCATGCGGACTTTCCGCTGAGCGACGGTGAGCTGGACGGTTCGGAGCTCACATGCACACATCACGGTGCAAAGTTCGATGCCTGCACCGGCCAGGCCCGGGGACTCCCGGCCATTCGCCCGGTCCGGACGTTCGAAGTGGACGTGCGGGACGGCGACATCTACATCAACGTCAGTTGACCGCGTTCTGACCGCATCCGCGGTCGATCGCGGCCGCCCCGAGGTCTCATGACCGCCACAGCAACCAGGTCCTTTGACGTAAGCGCCCTTCGCGCCGACTTCCCCGCCCTCCACCAGATGGTCGGTGAGAAGTCGCTGGTCTACCTCGACAACGCCGCGACCACGCAGAGGCCGCAGTCGGTGATCGACGCGATCTCGCACTATTACACCGCCGACAACGCGAACGTTCACAGAGGCATGCACGAGCTGAGCCGGCGTGCGACCGACGCGTACGAAGGGGCGCGCGCCAAGACCGCCGCCTGGATCGGGGCCGCGGATGCCTCCGAGCTGATCTGGACGCGCGGCACCACAGAGTCGATCAATTTGGTAGCCAACGCCTGGGGAATGGATCACATCGGCGAAGGCGACGAGATCGTCCTGTCGATTCTGGAGCATCACTCCAACCTGGTCCCCTGGCAGATGCTGGCCAAGCGGACCGGCGCCAAGCTCCGCTACATCGAGATCGATGAGCACGGCGAATGGATTCTGGATGACCTCGATTCACTGCTGAACGACCGCACTCGGTTCGTCTCGCTGAACCACGTGAGCAACGCGCTCGGCACCATAAATCCGGTCGCCGAAGTGATCGCAAAGGTGCGTGAGCGCACCAATGCCAAGGTGCTTCTGGACGGTGCGCAGGCCGCCCCCATCCTAGATGTGAACGTTCAGGAACTGGACGTCGACTTCTACGCTTTCAGCGGTCACAAGATGGCCGGCCCAACCGGCATCGGTGGACTGTGGGGGCGGAAGAAACTGCTTGAGGAGATGTCTCCCTGGCAGGGCGGCGGCGAGATGATCTCGCAGGTCGGCCGCGATCAGAGCACTTGGGCCGCCGTACCACACAAGTTCGAAGCTGGCACGCCCAACATCGCCGGGGCCGTCGGAATGGGCGCCGCCGTGGACTACCTCTCGGCCATCGGGCGTGAGGCCGTTCTGAAGCACGAGCGGAAGCTGTGCACCTACACTATCGAACGGCTCTACGACCTGGGTGGCGTCCACGTCTACGGGCCTTCTCAGATGGAGCGCCGGTCGGGGGTGGTGTCCTTCTCGATGCGGACCGCCCACCCGCACGACATCGCCACCGTGCTCGACAGTGAAGGCGTCGCGATTCGCGCCGGCCACCACTGTGCCCAACTGGTCATGAAGCGCTACGAGGTGGCGGCCACAGCCCGGGCGTCGTTCTATCTCTACAACACCCGTGACGACGTAGATCGGCTGATCGACGGCCTGCGCGTTGTCCAAAGCATTTTTGGCGCATGAAGACCGGATCCGACGCACCCACCCCACAGCTCAATTCGCTCTATCAGCAGCTGATCCTGGAGCACTACCGCTCGCCCAGAAACAAAGGCGAAATGGAAGACCCAGACGTGGAGATTCACATGCTGAACCCCAGCTGCGGCGACGAGATCAAGCTGCAGATGAAGGTCAAAGACGGCCGCATCACCGACGTCATGCACTCCGGCCAGGGCTGCTCCATCTCACAGGCCTCCGTGTCCATGATGACTGCCCTGGTTAAGGACAAGCCGGTCGAGGAAGCCATGGCCCTGGCGGCCCGGTTTACCGAGTTGATGCACGGGGATGAAGGGGCGGCCGCCGACCGATCGCTGGGGAATCTGCGATCGCTGGCTGGTGTGGCCAAGTTTCCGGTGCGGGTGAAGTGTGCGCTGCTTGGGTTTGACGCGCTGCAGGAGTCGGTTAAGAAGCTGGGGTGAAGGGGATTCGGTCAGTCTTCAATGTTGATACCGGCTCGTGAAGAGAACTGACCCGAGCCTGTGGGCCCCTCGATTGACCCTCCGCGGGTTGCGAAAGGTTCGATCGGTGCGGAGTCTGTCCCGCCATGCCCTGGTCATTGGCAATCGACAGTCGACACCGCGCAGGTCCCGCCTTCACGCACGCACCGGAGTACCGCATGACCCGCAGCACCCCCATCCTCGCCGCCCTCCTCCTCACCGCCACCCTCGCCATCCCGGCGGCCGCTCAGGTAGGCCCCAGCCCGATTGGCAAGCTCGAGCAGGACATGTCGGGGACGACCATCTCCCTGCAGGGTTCACGGCCATCCGCGCGGGGCAGAGTGCTCTTTGGCGATCAGGTCGGCTTCGGCGAGTTCTGGACCCCCGGTGCCAACGTGGCGACCACGATTCGATTCTCGAAGGACGTGACCTTGGCCGGGGACTCTGTGGCCGCGGGGGCATACAGCCTGTGGATGGAATCCTCGGACTCGTCTGTCTGGCGGGTGATGCTGATGGAGGACACCACGGCCTTCCATGTGCCTCACAGGACCGAGAACGACGGCTTTCTGGTGGTCGAGGTCCGGCACGAGACGGTCGCGCTCCATCAGGAGACTCTGCTACTTCAGCTCGACTCGATCCGTCCCGATGGTGCGATCCTGCGGATGCACTGGGGCAGCGATCGCGTGTCCATTCCGATCGGGGTCGACATGGGAGTGATCCTGACGGTTCCGGACGACGAAGCGGCGAAGTTCGTGGGACAGTGGGAGCGGCAAATGCTGCCCTGGAGCGAAGAAGCTCTGGCCGAGACTCGCGCCCAGGCCGAGGCTGACGGCTTCCTGGAGAACTTCGAGGAGTTCTACGCCGAGTCACTGGCCGAGCCCAACGCCGAAGAGATTCTCTTCGAGGACGGGTATCTGATGATCGATCTGGGATACGGTCCAGAATACCGAGGAATGCTGATCCCCCGCGGGAACGGCTTCTTTATGGAGGGTGGCTACTTTCTCGGCGCTCCGACCTTCCCGGATCCGGCGACCGCCGACATGTGGGAGTTTATCTTTGATGACGACGGCCGGGCCATCCGCGGTGAGCTACGGGAAGACGGCCGCTTGGCGTACATCTTGACGCGAGTCGAAGGCGAGGTGGATCCCGGCTGAGGAGCGCGACCGCCCCACATCCACAGTGACCGGCCGAAAACGACTATCAAGCTCGGCCGCCTCAATCGCATGGAAGTCCGACACCTGAGTGACGCGCACAAAAAAACGCCCCGGGCAGTCGAAACCGCCCGGGACGTTCAGGTGCTGCTGGAACCCCGCGTCATCAGCTACATCCCCCCGTTCCCGCCAGCACGCTCTGCGATCTCGGCCTGCAGCCGCTCGGCCCGTTCCTGGAGCGCCTCACGTACCGCCTCTGACACTTCATCGTTGTTGCCCGAAAGGCGGTCGAGGGTGGCGGTCAGGAAGTCGAGCTGCGTGTCGAGATTCATCTCTTCCATTTCGGCATCACCCAGCTCCAACTCAAGGCTCTGGAGCTGCGCGGTGAGCTCTGACAAGAAACCGCCGCCCAGGTCGATCTGGATTCGCTCTGCGCGCTCAAAATCACGCTCCATGCGCTCCTGAGCCCGCTCAAGCTGTTCGCGTGCATCACGAATACGAAGCTGTACGCGCTCGGACTCGAACTCGGTCAGTGAGACCACGTCGGCGCATGACGCATTCCTCGAAACATCGCGTGAGATGCGCACGTTGGGCGCGACCACAACCGCATTGGATCCGGACCCGCGGGCCGCAGCAAGGTCGATGGCGACGGATGGAGCCGATGCGATTGCGAAGGACACGCACTCCTCAATCTCGTGAATTCTGGACGAGGCCTGGGAAGCAAACAGCAATCCGGTAGCCGCGACTGCGATGAATGCTCCAGTGCCGATTGCACCGAGTGATACGAGATCCGTCTTGAACGCCATGATTCCTCCCGAGTGACCGCCTGTAGAAAGTCTGACGAGTCATCCGGGAAAAAAGTTGCATGGCATGCGGCCGGGCTCTGGTGAACCCGTCCCTGGAACGCGACGGCTGCGCCTTTCGGTCCCACGTCATACTTTGGATCACGATCCCCCGCTTCTGGAGTGCGACCCTGCCCGGCACACCCGTCTACTCGGCACTGCTGTCCAACACGCCCGTCGGCACGGTGAAGTTTTGGGCTACCTCCCACGGCCTGCGACGACTCGCGTTTCGATCGGGCGCCGACCTTGTCGGACCGAGCGAGAAGCTGGGCACCGAGTCCCCCCCGCCGTATCTGGCCGAGGCCGTCGAAGAGGTCAGAAGCTACCTGGCCGGAGAATTGAAGGACTTCTCGATCGATCTCGACATGGGCGCCATCACCAAATTCCAGCTCGAGGTCTATGAGGCGCTTCAAGCCGTGCCGTTCGGGACGGTGACCACCTATGGTGCGCTGGCGGAGCTGCTCGGCCTTGGCGTCGGTGGTGCCCGTGCCGTTGGACAGGCTGTCGGGGCCAACCCGGTGGCCATCGTGGTCCCGTGCCATCGCGTGGTAGGATCGGACAACACGTTGCACGGCTTTTCGGGCGGACTTCCGCGAAAGGCCTCGCTTCTTCGCCTGGAAGGGATTTACGTAGACGGAGAGTCCGCACGGAGCCGCGTGCATCCAGGGGAATTGCGCTTGTCCCTGTAGCGCGTTGATTTTCCAGAACCTACTCACCCGCACCCGCCCCGAGCCTGAATCCCTGTGAGCTTTCGCGTACTTCGTTCCCTCTGTGGTCTGACCGTCCTCTTTCTGGTGCTCGGATGCAGCGGCTCCCCGACCGATTCCGACGACCCGCGCGGACTCAAGCCCGGTACCTACACGCTGGTCTTTGAGATCTTCACTACGGTGTCGACCCCCGAGATTGTTAAGGGCAAGCACAACCTGACTTTCCGCGTGAGCGAACCCGCGCTGTCGCCCGGTGACGTCACTCTGGTTTCGTCCCTTCGCAGTCCGGTGGGCGCTGCCCGGGAACGCAACCACCTCAGGATCTCGCCTGATCTGGAGGTGTCGCCGACCCGGTGGACCCTTCGGTTCGTCAACACCACCGGAGAGTACACGGTCGCGCTGGCGATGGGTGACCGGGGGGACGGCGGGTACGCGGTGATCGGAGGCTGCTTCGTCCGCATCACGGGCGGCGCCTCTTTCCAGGGATCTGGCTGCGTGCTCGACAGGATCTGATGCAATGACTGCAGCGGCCGATGCGATCGTCGTCGGGGCTGGGCTGTCTGGGTTGGTCGCCGCCTGTGAGCTGATTGAGGCGGGGCGTCGGGTCACCATTCTGGATCAGGAACCCCGTCAGAATCTGGGCGCGCAGGCGTTCTGGTCCTTGGGCGGGCTCTTTCTTGTGGATTCGCCCGAGCAGCGAAGGATGGGAATTCGTGACTCCCACGAGCTCGCCTGGCGCGACTGGCTTGGGACGGCCGGGTTTGATCGCCCAGAAGACGCCTGGCCCCAACGCTGGGCCGAGGCCTACGTGAATTGGGCGGCTGGCGAGAAGAGGCCGTGGCTACGCGAACGAGGCATCCGCTTCTTTCCCGTTGTCGGTTGGGCGGAGCGGGGCGGCGGACTCTCCAGCGGGCCCGGAAACTCGGTGCCCCGGTTTCATGTTGCGTGGGGAACCGGTCCCGGAGTGGTTGAACCCTTCGCCGCCCGCATCCTGCAGGCCGAACGGGACGGACACCTCACCTTCGGATGGCGACACCGGGTAACGGAACTGGTCCTGGAATCCGGCGCGGCCGTGGGCGTGCGCGGAACCCGGCTCGCCCCAAGCCAGTCCGATCGAGGCGAGGCAACCTCTCGGGAAGTCGTGGGTGACTTCGAGATCCGGGCTGACGCGACCATCGTCGCTGCTGGTGGAATCGGGGCGAACTTCGATCTGGTGCGAAAGCATTGGCCGACCCGCATGGGGCAACCCCCAGCGCGCCTGATCTCCGGAGTCCCCGATCACGTTGACGGTTCGATGCTCGAGATCACCGAAGGGATCGGGGCACGCTGGATCAATCGCGACCGGATGTGGCACTACACCGAAGGCATCCGGAACTGGGCCCCCATCTGGAGTCGGCATGGCATTCGGATTCTGCCCGGACCGTCATCTCTCTGGCTGGACGCCACCGGACGACGACTGCCCCCGCCCTGCTTTCCCGGCTACGACACCTTGGGAACGCTGGAGCACATCGCAAAGAGCGGGCACGATTACACCTGGTTCGTGCTCACTCAGAAGATCATCGAGAAGGAGTTCGCCCTTTCCGGCTCGGAACAGAATCCCGACCTGACCGGCCGAAGCATCCGCGGAGTCCTCAGTCGTGTGCTCCCCGGTGCGCCTGGACCGGTCCAGGCGTTCATGGACCAGGGCGATGACTTCGTGGTCGCGCCGACGCTGACGGAGCTGATCGCCGGAATGGAGCGGGTTGGGGATCCGGGTGTCCTCAACCACGCCCTCGTGCGAGCCGAAGTCGATGTCCGGGATGCCGCTTTTGCGAACAAGTTCACCAAGGACGCACAGGTCGCCGGCCTGCGTACCGCCCGCAACTACCTGGGCGACAAACTCATTCGGGTGGCGCGTCCCCACCGACTCCTCGACCCGAAGGCCGGGCCGCTGATCGCGGTCCGATTGAACATTCTGACCCGCAAGACATTGGGGGGCATCGAGACCGATCTGAACGCACGGGCCCTGGACGCATCCGGCGATGTGATCCCCGGACTCTACGCAGTGGGAGAGGCCGCCGGCTTCGGTGGGGGCGGCATGCACGGCTACCGATCCCTGGAGGGCACCTTCCTTGGGGGATGCCTCTTCTCAGGGCGGGCGGCGGGGCGGCACGCAGCGGGCCGTGAAGGCCAACCCCCGCAACAACGTACCTTTCAGAGCACCCGAACCAGAGAGCCATGAGCAGTGAACGCCTTTACAACGACGAAGAAGTCGCGGCCATCATCGACAAGGCGACCCGCCTTGAGGACCGACCCGCGTCCGGCGGCGGATCGCTGGCTGCCAGTCAGTCAGGCATGACCCTGGCCGAGATCCAGAAGATCGGGACTGAGGTCGGGATTTCGCCTGAGGTCATCGCTCACAGCGCGCGCTCGCTTACGGCCGGCAATCAGGGCGCCACCGAGGTGACTCGTCACTTTGTCGGGATGCCCGTGGGCGTGGGGGGCGGCACTGACCTGCCCCGTTCGTTGACGGATCGAGAGTGGGAGGAGTTGGTAGTCCAGATCCGTGAGCGCTTCAGCGCCCATGGCAAACTCGACCAGACCGGCAGCCTTCGCTCGTGGCGAAACGGGAATCTGCGTGTGCAGCTTGAGCCCTCGGCCAACGGCCAGAGACTCACGCTTCAGACGGTCAAGCAACAGGCGATGCAACAGATGATGGCTGGCGCTGGGTTGCTGGCCGGCGGCGGGGTTCTGTCGCTCATCGGGGTGGCGCAGGGCGATGCTGATCCTCTCAAGGGGGCCCTCATCCTGATGGTTTTCGGTGGCGCCTTTCTGGCCGTCAATGCGGTGTCACTGCGAGGATGGGCTGTCCGGCGACGTGAGCAGATGGAAGCGTTGATGGACTCGGCCGTCTCCATAGCCAGCCGGGCCCTGCCGGGGCAGAACTCCGATGCGGACCAACTGGGTGCGGGAGCCAGCGGCCCCGACGTCCCAGGCGATGAGGCATGAGCAACCCATGAAACTCCTCAGCCGCCGATGGCTACGCAGGACAGAAAGTTCATCCCACCCTGTCGACCCAACGGACCGGCTTCCGACGTCAGAACCACGCGACCATCCGCCCGTACTGAAAGTGCCTCGCCCTGAGCCTCACGGAGCGTACCCAGGGGCAGATCGGATCCTTCGACTTTCCGTAGCGTTCCGTCGACGATCTGATAGACGGCAAGCGACTCGTACGTCCTGATTGCGAACATGTCCGATCCGGGGATCGAGGCTGCACCGGTGATCTGCTTCTGCAACGAGCGTCCCCCGGATTCCACCCGATGAGTCTCTACCAGCGGCATGATGGTGTCGGCCCGCAGCGCCCCCGGATAGCGATACAGGCTCACGGGTTCGCGATTGCCCTTGCTCAGCAGCCAGACCTGGCCGCCGGAGCCCAGGAGCAGGGTCTCGATGTCGACCGGTCCTTCAGGGAGGCGCATGTGGAAGGCCTCCACGGTGGCTCGCTCAGCGTCCAGATCGGGCTCGCGCACGCGGTAGACAGAAATCGTATCGCGGAAGCGGTAGTTGTCACCGACGTCCGCCACAAACAGACAGCTGTCCGACCCGCAGGGGCCGATCGCCAGATCCTCGACGTCCCAGACCTCGGGCAGATCCAGCGGAATCCGAGCCAGAAGCGCACCGGTGGAATCCACCGCATAGAGATTCTGATCTCGGCCGTCGTTGATGGTCCAGATCACACCGGGATGACGAACGCTCCACGCCACCCCGCTCGACTCGTTGATCTCGCTTGGCAGCGGTACGGAAGGACCGTCGGGCAGGCACCCGGGCCCAGCTGGCACCCCTGCGGTGCACGCACTTGATGCCAGCAGAATCAGGGAGAGGCTCGCGCTTCGCACAGGTCTGACCATCAAAGGTTCGCCCGCCGATTCCGACGGCCCGGACAATGACTGCGTCGTCCGCTGGAGCGGCGTGGCACCCTTACTGACCACCTCCGGGAGCCGCCAAGGCCTCGGCATACACGGTGTCGAGCACCTGCCTGAACATTTCCAGCGGCAGCGCGCCGGGAATCGGTGCGTAGCCCACCACGTAAAACGTCGGCGTGCCCCGCACGTTGGCCTGTTGAGACAGTTGGGTCCCAGCCGCAATCCGTTCGCGTTGCCAGCCCTGTTCCACGCAGTTCCGGAAGCGGGTCATGTCGAGGCCCTCCTCCTGGGCGTAGCGGTACATCATGGGCATGGGCTCGTCAGCGTTCTTCCACTCGGGCTGCGATTCGAACAGGCGATCGCGCATCCGGGGGAACATCCCTTGCTCTCCCGCACACTCGCCGGTCTCCGCCGCTGGGAGCGCATTCTTGAAGAGACCGATGATGATGGGGATGTACTTCCATTCGACCTTGCCCGATGCCATGTACTCCTGCTCAAGCAGCGGGTAGGACTCCATGTGGAACTGCCGGCAGTAGCCACAACCGAAGTCGCTGAATTCAACAATCCGCACCAGCGCATCCGGATCTCCTGAATTGTAGCCCAGATCCTGAATGTCGATTTCCTGGCGGGCACGACCCGTGGGGGCGCCGGGGGCGGCCGAACCAGGCAGCTGCGACATCCCGCCGTTGCTTCCAGCGAAGGGCACAGTGGCGCCAGTGCCAAGACCGGGATCAACCCTCGAATCCAGAAGGTTGGCCGTGGTGCTCGAGGTGTCCGAAGCGCGGCTCTGCTCGGGCTCATTCCCACACCCACCGATGGCTACAAGTGCGGCCACGGCAATGGCGATGGTCGGGCGACGGATCATTGGACTTCCAGCGTCACGAGTTGTCCCATATCAGCGAGTATCGCGGTCAGAGCCGCGAAGTGCCCTGAAAGCATCAACAATCCTACAACGATCAGCAGCGTTCCGGTCCCCTTTTCGATCCAGGGCAAGAAACGGCGCATACGGGCCGCACCCGCCAGGAACCAGTTGAAGGCAATGGCCGAGCCTACAAAGGGAATGGCCAGGCCCAGCCCGTAGGTTCCCAGAAGGAGAGTCCCTTCGAGCGCCGTGGTTTCCATGCCGGCAAACAGCAGGATCGACGCCAGAATGGGACCGATGCACGGGGTCCACCCTGCCCCAAAGGCCACACCGACAGCCAGGGTGCCCAGGAGCCCGACCGGTTTGTTGGCGATCTGAATCCGACGCTCCCGCTGCATGAATCCGATGCGAGACAGTGCGCCGACCAGATGAAGCCCGAAGATCAGCAACAGCAATCCGCCGAATCGGGTGAGCGTGGGAAGCCAGCGAAAGACCGCCCCTCCGAAGGCGGAGGCCGTGGCGCCCAGCGTCATGAAGACGAGGCCGAATCCGATGCCGAATACGACGGCGTGTCCCGCAGCGCGAAGTCGCGCCGCCTTCACATCACCCGATGCCAGGTCCTCGAGCGTGACGCCCGAAATGAAGGTGATGTAGCCGGGAACGACCGGCAGCACACAGGGAGACAGAAAGGAGACCAGCCCGGCCAGAAAGGCCAGACCGAACGAGACGTTGACTTCGAGTCCGGGCATTCGGGGTCAGTCCACTAGAAACGGAAGTTCTCGAGCAGCCGCTTTTCGGTTTCGCCTTCCAGCACGGCCTCGACCTCGATGTGCTCTTCGATCCCGCTCCCCTTGAGCTTGCTGCGCAGGAGCTGATCCAGCTGAAAGACGCCGGCCGAATTGGACATCACGATCCGGATCTTGACCGGCCGATCCTGGCCCGGATCGATCGACACCGATTCGATGGCTGCAGCAGAAATCGAGTGAATGCTCAGGGATCCGGCTTCGAACGGAATTCGCGATCGGCCGCTCGCCATGTCCAGCGCATCGGCAATCCGCACCACTCCCGCCTCAAGCGTCAGCGGGCGGCCACCACTGCGGTGGCTGATGATCGCGTGAAGCACCTCGGAAATCATGACCGTGCGCGTGCGCTCATCGTAGAGCCCGTCGAGCAGCGTGCGGAGCTTGTCGCGAGCCACAAAAAGGGAGAACGACTCGTGATCGTCGCGATGAATGGACATGCCCGTGTCGTGCAGCAGGGCCGCCAGTGCGACCACCACCTCGGCGTCTTTGGTAGACAGATCCCAGGCCTTCGAGACGCCCGGAGTGACTCCCGCATCCATCAGGATCCGCAGCATCCGGACCGCGATGTTCATGACGATCTTCACGTGGACGGGGCCGTGATCGGTCATCCCCAACCGCTCGATCGCGTTCACATTGGCGACCAGCCAGAGCGTGTAGAGCTCGTCGTCCGCATTGACCCGCTCCATGACCTCGTGCAGCACGGGATTGTGGCGGTCTGGGACCGACATCTCGATCCGGTCCTCGAATCGGCCGTCTACGGAGTGGTCACGCCCGTCGTCGTCGGGGGTGCGTTCGGTTTCGAATCGGTCAGACATCAAACAGGGTTCCGTGGAGCTGAGAATGGATCGGGTTGGCCGGCGGCCTCGCGCCAGGCGTCGCTCGCCGAGGCCCCGTCGATCACAACCACCGTGCCGACGATCTTGTCGTGCACGCACTGGCGGTTGGCATCCCAGTACACCTGCACGAACCCGAGGAGCCCGGTGGCGATCCCTGCGAAGTATCCGCCTCCGCGTTCAAAAGCGGCCCACCAGTTGATCGGTTCCCCATCCAGCCTCAGAACGCGAATCCCCATCACCTTCTTTCCGACCGTCTGACCCTTGAACAGGGTCAGCATGACCGTGAAGTAGATAGACCACAGTCCGAACGCCGATCCCAACTGCCGCCAGATGTCGCGCAGGAGGCCGGTGAAGCCGGAGTTCCCCTCTTCGATGGTAGCTTCTGCGGCGGAGAGAGCATTCCGGCTGTCCACCAGTTCGCGCCTCAACCCTCCCGAAACCCCGTCGAGGGTAGCGAGGGAGTCGGCCGCGACGAGGTCGATGGCGCGAGCCCGGAGCGCCACGGACCGAGGATCGGAAGAATCGAAGGCATCTGAGTCCCCCAGTGCGGCGAACTGGGCCAGGACCTCTGCTGCAGAAAGATCCGCCACAGCGGCCCTGGCCCCGATCAGCTCATCGGACCCCTCCGACGGGACTGAGTCCCCAACACCGTTCTCCGATTCCCAGCGCAGAGCGACCCGTTCAATGAACGCCTCGGGCTCGTCGGTAAACTCCGCGTCCTCGCCTACCATGGTTCCGAGCAGCTCGCGGATGTCCAGATTGTCGCCACCAAGATCACGAGCGGAGCTGACAACCTCCAGTAGCATCCCTTCGGCTACCTCCGGATCCTCTTCCTCCGCGATGCCGACCGCAGCCACACCAGTGGCCACCGCTCTGAGCACCGACGAGAGCGATGCGTCGGACCCTTGATTCGGACCCGCAGCGTTTGCCGAGGCCTCAACCTGGTCTAGGACATTCCGTACTTCGTCGTCACCAAGCCGCACAGCCAGGTACCCAATCCCCACACCCATCAGAATCAACATTCCCAGACAGCCGGTCGCTCCTCGAAACAGAGCCGAGGTGATCTGACTCATCTTCCCCGACGGTTGGCGGAAGGCCATCTGCAGAAAGAACGCGCCAACCACTCCCCAGATGATCAGCGAGATGCTCTCGGTCGCGACCGTGAGCAGGCTGATCACGATCAGGTCGATGATGATCGCCCACAGGCGCGAGGACGGCTTGGCCAGCGGAATGCCGAGAAGCGCCTCCGACACCGAGAATGCGTCGGGGGTGATGATGGTGCGTGGATCGCGAATGTTGGTGGTCATGTTCGAAAACCGATGTGATTCAATCCGATCAGTTCCGAGTCCAGCGCACCAACAGCATCAGGGCTGCTGTTCCCAAGAGGGCAGCCCCCAGGAGCGCCTGGCGATCGGCCACCGGGTCGGGGGTGCGCGATGGCACCTTGGCCACACTACGTGTCGAACGTCGGGTTGGCTTCACGGTTTTGGGTGAAGCGGCGTCGGACCCGCACAACGGACACCGCACGACTCCTTTGTCCCGGGCCGTTCGATTGGCATACTCCAGTGCCCCGCCGCACTGGGCGCAGGGTTCGTCAGCGTCGAGTCCCTCAATCTTTTGGTAGAGCGCGCTCTTTGACAGATCGAGCTGTTCGGCGATCTCGTTCACGCTGTCGTCCGACTCCCAATAGAGCCGATTCGCGCGGTCGTTAAGTTTCTTGTCGGATGAATCCTGTGCGGTCATGCCGGCGCTCCCTCGCGGTGGTGTCTGCTGCACCCCAAGATAGACTCATGCCTCCGAGTCCGCAGGACGCAGGCGGTGACGAGAATTGAAGAGGAGGACACGATGCGCGGTCGGAATCAAATCCTGAATTCACTGGAGCGTGTCTACCGCGATGCGCTCGACCAGGCATCGGGAGACGAAGGTGTAGCCGAGCGCGCGCGCCTCGATTTCGAATTCCAGCGCGACCAGGTCCATCTTGAAATCCTGCTCGACATTCGTGAGTTCCTTGTGCCGGTGCAGCCGGTCGAGGCCACCTCCGAGAAGGTCGGCGGACTCCTGGACACCGCTCAGAAACTGAGAAACCTGACCAAACTGCGATGAAGATCTATACCCGTACTGGCGACGAAGGGCAGACCTCCCTGTTTGGAGGCGGCCGAGTCTCAAAGGACCACCATCGCGTGGTCGCCTATGGCACCGTCGACGAACTGAATGCCCATGTGGGCCTCGCTACCGAGCTGGTCGAGGACGCCGAGATTCGGAGTCGACTGGAGCTTCTGCAGCATGACCTGTTTTCCATCGGTGCGGTTCTGGCCACGCCGGTGCAAGATGACGGACGGCCCCAGCCCAGCGTGCCCGAGGTGCCATCGGGGCGGATCGCCGAGATGGAGGCGTGGATGGACGCTGCGGATCACGAGCTCGCCCCGTTGCGTGAGTTCGTGTTGCCGGGTGGGACGCAGGGTGCGGCGGCGTTGCACGTGGCGCGCACCGTGACCCGCCGGGCCGAGCGAGCCGTGGTTCGACTGGGGACTCTGGAGCCGATCGATGAGGATCTGGTCGCTTACCTCAACCGGCTCAGCGACCTGTTCTTTACATTTGCACGACTGGAGAATCGGCGAGCTGGCAAGGACGACGTCACCTGGAAGAAGCCGGGCTGAAGGGCGCCCCTGTCCCTCGGATCCGATCGGTCATGCCCATCACCGACACCACCCGCGCCATCCGCATGGGTCAGCGCCTGCTACGTACAGCCGAATCCAAGGGCGGTGACACGCCTCTTTTCGACTGGCTTCACTTCGCGCACGACCTGGCCACCGCGCCGCGGACCGAACGTTTCGATGACGATCACGAGCCCACATATCTGCATCCGGGGCGGTCAGCATTGATCCTGATGATGGACCTGGATCTACTGGGATCTGTCCCGTTGGGGCTCGCACTCTGGCATGATTCCGAGGACGCATCGCTTGAGCCCAACCCCGAGGCCATCGGGCAGGCGCTCGATCAGCGAGATGCTCCCGCGGCGATCGCTGGCATTGTTGACCAGGTCCTTGAGCTAAGTGCCACCCTGCCCCGTTCGGGTGATGAGGATCTGGCCGAACGCCTGGTTGTGCTTGACCACGCCATTGTCTGTGCCGCGCTCGCGGAGCGACTGGACCACCTCCGACACCTGCATCTGCGGGACATCGACAACCATGCCCGAGACACGTGGCGGGAGGCGCGCGACGTGTGGCTGCCCGTTGCTCAGCGGACCCATCCAGAGCTGGCCCGCCGCTATGCCTGGTGGACGCGAAAGTTCACCGCGCGATACGGATGATCAGAGACAGTGTCCGCCGGGGTTGCCACCCTCATTGGGACTGTCCATAGTTAGCCGTGGCCCCCCGTAGGGGAGCCCCCATTCAACACCCAAGTTTGCTTCGCAGGAGACACTTCAGTGGCCTATATCATCACCGAGCCGTGCCTCGAGACCAAGGATGCGAGCTGCGTCGAGGTCTGCCCCGTGGATTGCATCTACGAGGGCGACGATCAGTTCTACATCCATCCGGACGAGTGCATCGATTGCGGTGCCTGTGAGCCGGAGTGTCCCGTGCAGGCAATCTTCCCCGATACGGACGTCCCGCCCGAGTGGACGAGCTACGTCGAGAAGAACGCCAAGCACTTCTGAGCCGGAAGATCGTGGCGCGATAACGCTGCCACGGGCATCACCGCCGGATCCGGCGGTGAAGAAAATTCAAAGGACGCTACCCTCATCGAAGAAGGTGGCGTCCTTTGTCGTTCAGATCAGTATCCCAGCTCGCGAAGTCGCTCTAGCTCGATGCGGGCCGGGACCTTCTCTCCGGCGGGAATCGGCTGGGCGCTTTCCGGAAGGCTGGGTGCCTGTCGAGGCTGCCTGAGCAGAACCAGGCTGGCGGCAACCGCCGCGACGCCGACAAGGCCGGCCGTAATGGTACGCACGTCAAACTCCAGGGTTGATGTTGCCCTTCAGTTACGCAGGAAACGTGCCGTTTTTTGGCACCCTCTGATAATCCCCAGAATCACATGTTTACAGGGCTGTTACGGCCTGGAAACGCCCGGAATGTCACACTCGGCCTCGAATCTCCGAGGGTATTTCGCGGAATCGCCAGAAATCCGTATGCTTCCCCACCGTGTGGTGTGTCAGAAGGATCGGGCACGGGCCCGAACAAGTTTACGACGGGGGAGGGGCAGGATGAGCGTAGAATTGAACGAGAACTCGCAAGTGAATGAATCGCCTGTCGTTGACTCAGGCGGTGATTCAAATACGGAATCGGTGCGCACTGGCGGCGCCCCCGTAGATGCCGTCGCGATGACCCAGGCGTTGGTCTCGATTCCGTCGGTGAACCCCTCCATCGAGGCGGGTGGCGATGCCGAAGAGGCGATCGCCCTTGTTGCGTCCGGATGGCTCCGGGAATGGGGCTGGGACGTCGAAGTCGTCGAATGCGGCCCGGGTCGGTTCAACGTCTCGGCAGTCCGAGGTGACGCCGGCCCTTCCCTGCTCCTGAACGGGCACCTCGATACCGTGGGCATCAAGGGGATGACCGTTGCCCCCTTTGGCGACGACTCGACAGACGATCTGATCGTGGGCCGGGGCAGCTGCGACATGAAGGCCGGCGTGGCTATCGTACTGGCGACCGCACGGCTGGCCGCACTTCAGGACTGGCCGGGGCGACTGCACATTCTGCTGACCGGCGACGAAGAGCACTCCAGCCTCGGTATGCAGGTGGCCGTGGAATCGGGCCTTCGAGCCGACATGGCTGTTGTCACCGAGCCTACCTCGCTGGCCGTCATGCCTGCCCACAAGGGATTCTCGTGGGTCAAGGCAACGTTCCAAGGGCGAGCGGCGCACGGCTCCCGCCCCGATGTGGGTGTCGACGCCGTCCGAGCAGCCTCTCGCTTTCTGATCGTGATGGATCAGCTGGACGAGAAGATGCATTCCGGCCCCGCCCACCCTTTGCTGGGACACGGATCCTGGCATGTGGGGACCATGACTGGCGGGGTGGCTCCATCGGTCTACCCGGAGCAGTGCGAGGTGGTGATGGAACGGCGCACGCTTCCCTCGGAGTCCGAGGAAGACTTCATGACCGACCTTCGGGCCGAAGTCGACGTGCTCGTCCAGGCAGGACACGCCCTGGGAGTCCATCTGGAACAGGACCTGATGCGTCCCGGCTCCGATGTCGATCCCGGCCATCCCGTGGTCACCGGCCTGCTGGCTGCCTGCGAAGCCGAGGGGCTCGAACCCCGTGTCGAAGGCATGACCGCATGGGTCGACGCCGCCTACCTGAACCTGATCGGGATTCCCGCCGTCTGCTTCGGGCCGGGATCAATCGGGAAGGCTCATTCCGCCGACGAGGACGTGCCCGTCAGCGAAATCGAAGCTGGAGCCCGTGTGCTTTCGCGGTTCGCGCGCGCCTTTCTCACCGGCGACGCCTGACGCACCGTGACTTTCCTGTCAGCCACCGCCTCGCGTGCCCTTGGACCTCAGGTCAATCAACCCGCCTCTGTAGCCGGTTCCATAGCGCGTGGTCGCGTCTGGGCCGGTCAGGTAGGCAGCTGACGCAGTGCGGACACCGGGACGTCACGGAGGTCGCTGAGGCCGTTCAGGCGGGTCCCGTCCAGATGGACCACGGCATCTTCCATCCCCGCCCGGGTCGACAGCCAGTTGGGGCGCAGCCGCCGAATCGCCTCGTAGGCGTCGAGGGTGTTGCTGTCGACCAGCTCCTGCTCGGTGATCAGGTTGGCCCGACGCCGTGGAACACCATCGCCGCCCCCCGACGCACACGCGGTCAGGAGTACAAAGGCAATCAGCGTCAGACCGTTTCGAATTCGCATCTCAGGCTCCGTGGCAGCGTCTCTTTGAGATACGGCCGCACCAACCCCCTCGTGTCAAGATTTCATGCTGACTGAGACCATCTTCTCTGGCGGCCCCATCTGGGTCGACAGCCCATCCCGCCCTGAGCGTTCTTCGCCTGAGGCCGTGGTGGTTCGCGACGACCAAATCGAGTTTGTCGGCTCCCTCGCCGAAGCACGAGCGGGGGCTCGAACCGAGCACGCCCAGCACCTCTCCCCCACGGCGATCGACCGCTTCTCACGCCTGGGGGTGATTCCGTCCATGCAACCGGCCCATGTAGCCGACGACGGACGTTGGGCCGACATGCGACTCAACCCCGACCAGGTCTCCCGGAGCTTTCCGATTGCCTCACTGGACCGTTCCGGAGCGGCGTTGGCGTTTGGAAGCGACTGGACCGTCGCCTCACTCGACCCCCTGCCCGCGCTGGAGGCGGCGGTCACACGTGCTCCTGCACATGGAAGTCGCCCGGGCGGATGGGTGCCGACTGAGCGCATCGATATTGAGACCGCGCTGCGAGCGCACACGTTCGGTTCAGCACGGGCTGGATTCTCCGAGGACTGGAGCGGCTCCATTGCAGTCGGCAAGCAGGCCTGATCGTGCTGAGCGGCGATCCCCTATCGATGGCGCCGACGGAATTGTCATCGCTGGTCGTAGACTACACGTTCGTGGATGGTGAAGCGGTCTTTTCAAGAAGCCGGTGAGAGAGAGAGGTGACGCAGTGAGTGATTCAGGGCAGCCCGCCAGCGATCGCGGTCGGGAGCAGGCCGTCGACCGGCTCTGCGAAGCCTTTGCCGATGATACGCTTGAGGTGGAAGAGTTCGAAATGCGTATCGAAATGGCGCATCGAGCTGAGACCGCCGAGCAGCTCAAAGTCCTCCTCGCCGACCTCCCGGCTTCGAATTCGACGTCCGTCACGCCTTCAGGGCGCGCTGCCAATCGGCCCGCTCCCCTGCCCTCCGTGGACCGGCTCGAGGGTCTGCACGTTCCGGAACGGGCTCTGATTATGGGCGCACTTGGCGGTGCCAGCCGAAAAGGCCGTTGGGTCCCGGCTCGTCGGACCACCGCGATCGGGATCATGGGCGGAGTGGCCCTGGACATGCGCGACGCGGTTCTCCCACCCGGCGTCACCGAGATTCACTGTTTTGCATTCTGGGGCGGTGTCGAGATCATCGTCCCCCCTGGTGTGTCGGTGGAGTGTGATGGCATGGGAATCATGGGCGGCTTCGACCATCGTCACGAGACCGAACTCCTGGCCGACGCGGACTCCCCCGTGATCCGGGTTCGCGGAGTGGCCATCATGGGTGGCGTCGACGTGGTTTCCCGGTACGCCGGCGAATCCGCGCGTGACGCCCGCAAGCGCCTGCGAGAGGAACGGAAGGACCAAAGACGGCTCCGAGGCGGCTGACCCGCTGCCAGTCGGAGTTCCGACCGCCGTTCCGCAGTCGACCGCGGCCCCTTCGGCCTTATGGGAAACTCTGCCCCGACTCGGGGGGTTCTCCTCCACGAGATCCCGGGCCGCCCGCCCGGGCTGAATGCCGCCACCGGAGCGAGTCATGGCCAAGGCCACCTGGAAGGACACCGTAGTTGCTGAGTCCTCGTCCCCTGAAGTCGTCGAAGGGAATCAGTACTTCCCTCCGCAGTCCGTAAGTTCGGCCCACCTGCGACCAAGCGATCACCGAACGACCTGTCCCTGGAAAGGGGTAGCCCACTATTACGACGTGGTGGTTGATGGGGATGTAAATGCCAACGCGGCGTGGTACTATCCGGAGCCGAAGTCGGCCGCTGCAAACATCAAGGACCACATCGCATTCTGGCGTGGGGTCCGAGTCGAAATCTGAGGAGATCTGATGAGCCCGGTTGCACCCCGAAACGTCGCCGTCGTATCCGTCTCAATCGACCTGGGCGCCGGCCGTCGCGGGGTCGACATGGGACCGTCGGCGATCCGCATTGCCGGTCTCAATGAGCGACTTGAGTGGCTTGGCCACACCGTGCTTGAGATCGGAACAGTGCACGCCGCTGGTCCCGAGGCCTCCAAGTCGGGCGACACCAAACTGAAGTACTTCGACGAGATCGTGGATGTCTGTGAGCAGACGCGCGATCTGGTCCGGCAGGGTCTGGACCAGGGCTGCTTCCCACTGATTCTGGGTGGAGACCATTCGCTCTCCATCGGCTCGGTCGCCGCTATCGCCGGATACCACCGCGAGCGCGGTGAGCGGATCGGTGTGCTCTGGGTCGATGCACACACGGACATGAACACGGCCAAGACCAGTCCGTCCGGCAACATCCATGGCATGTCACTGGCAGTCCTTTGTGGCCATGGACCCGAGCGGCTGGTCAACATGTGGGGCGGCGAGGGCGCGGCCGTGGATCCGAAAAACGTCGTGGTGCTGGGCGCTCGTGCTATCGACGAGACCGAAAAGGCCATCGTGCGCGAGGCCGGTATCCGCGTGATCACCATGAGCGAACTGGATGAGCGCGGGATCGCCGCCTGTATCGACGAAGCTCTGGAGCACCTGACCGACGGCACCGCCGGGTTCCACGTCTCGTATGACGCCGATGGCCTCGACCCCATGATCGCGCCCGGGGTCGGTACTCCGGTGCCCGGCGGACTCACCTACCGAGAGGGACACCTTGTCTCGGAGAAGGTCGCTCGGTCGGGCAAGATGCTCAGCTTCGAGATGGTCGAGGTGAACCCCGTGCTCGACGAGCAGAACAGCACGGCGAAGCAGGCGGTGGGGCTGATCGCCAGTGCGCTGGGGCAGACGATTCTGTAGCGGCTGAACCAACCCGGCCGCGGCTGACAGGACTCCGCCCGGGGCGGCCTGGAGGACCGGTCGCCGCCGGAGCTCACCAACATGACAAAGCCCCCACCGGAGACGATTCCGATGGGGGCTCTGTTTTGCCGGGCGCCTCGAAGACAGATCCGCGGAGCGTCCGGCACGACCGGTCAAACGATCAGCAGTGCTCCGCGTACGCGGCCTGAAGATTGGCGGCGATCTGCTCAGGGGTGCTGCCCTCGATCTGATGCCGCTCCATCATGTAGACCAGCTCCTGATCCTTGAAGATCGCGATCGCCGGCGAGCTGGGCGGATAGCCGGTGAGGTACTGACGGGCGCGCTCGGTGGCGTCCATGTCCTGACCGGCAAACACGGTGGTCAGTACCGCGGGCTTCTTTTCGACTTCCTGCATGGAAAGGAAGACGCCCGGACGCATGGCACCGGCGGCACAACCGCAGATCGAGTTCACGACCAGCATGGTGGTAGCCGTCTCGTTGCCGAGCACCTCGTCTACATCCTGCGGGCCGCGCAGCTCCTTGAAACCAATGCGGACCAAATCCTCACGCATCGGGGCGACCATCATGTCGGGGTATGGCATGTACATCTCCTTACAGTTGCATCGACCGCCTCGGGGGCAGCCGTGAAAGTTCGTTTCTGCGTCCCCCACGCGGCTTGCCCTTGCGAGAGACGCACCAGATCTTAGCTAACTTGCCCTTCCACCTCCAGTCCTGACCGTGAGATACTGCGCTTGGATTCATCGACTGACCTGGTCCGCCTGACCGTGAACGGAGACGTTCACGAAGCCGGCGTCCCATCTCATTACACCCTGCTGGAAGCTCTTCGTTACGCCCTGCGCCTGACCGGCACCAAGCAGGGATGTGACAAAGGTGACTGTGGCGCCTGCACGGTTCTCGTGGACGGCGTCCCTACGCTGTCGTGCATTCTCCCAGTCTGGGAGGCCGAGGGCTGCCAGGTGCTTACCGTCGAAGGCCTGTCGGACGGGGTGCAGGTCCATCCGCTGCAGGACGAGTTCGATCTGAATGGCGCCGCCCAGTGCGGCTTCTGTACTCCGGGGATTCTTTGCTCCGCAGCCGCCCTGTTGGAAGCCAACCCCCAGCCGAGCCTGCAAGAGGTGAAAGAGGCGCTGGCCGGCAACCTTTGTCGCTGTACTGGTTACACCAAGATCTACGATGCTGTGCTGGCGGCCGGTGTGCGGATGCGGGAGGTTGGCAAGTGAATAGTCACCGTAACTCCCAGTCCGACAATGGCATAGCGTCACTCGGGGATCGACCAGGATGTCGATGATTGCGAGGTGGCACGCGTGTCTAAGTCGCAGTCCGACAAAGGTATAGCGGAGATGGCGCCGGAGAATCCGGAATCGGCGGTGGACGTCGCGAGTCCTGAGACTGAGACTGAGACTGAGACCGTGACCAGCCCTGCTGATCGCGAGTTCACACTGATCGGGACTCGGATGCGGAAGGTGGACGGGCTGGCGAAGTCTACCGGCCGGGCGATGTACACCGACGACATCGCACTCCCCGGGATGCTGCACGGCAAGATCCTCCGCTCACCCCATCCCCACGCGAAGATCCTGTCGATCGACACGTCGGTCGCCGAGGCACTGCCGGGGGTTCACGCGGTCGTGACCGGCGCGGACATGCCGTTGATGTACGGGATCATCCCCTGGACCCAGGACGAACACGCCCTCGCCCTGGATCGGGTACGACACATAGGAGACGGCGTGGCTGCGGTTGCTGCTGTCGACGAAGACACGGCCAATCGGGCGCTGACGGCCATGAAGGTCGAGTACGAGCTGCTTCCCGTGCACATGTCGCCCCAAGAGGCGCTTGATGCGACGGGAAGCTACGAAGACGGCGCCTTCATCCATCCCGCAAAGAAGGACGGTTGGAACGGCAACGTGACCAAGAAGGTGAAGCTCGAGTTTGGCGAGGTGGAGCAGGGGATTGAGGACGCCGACATCGTAGTAGAATCTGACTACTATTTTGAAGGCTCGACCCACGCCGCCATTGAGCCGCACTGTGCCATCGGCATGTATGAGGCCGACGGCAAGCTGACCGTCTGGTCGTCGACCCAGGTCCCGCACTACCTGCACCGCGAACTCTCCAGAGTCCTGGACGTGGACCCCGCGATGGTTCGCGTACTGCAGCCTCCGGTCGGCGGCGGCTTCGGGGGGAAGAGCGAGCCTTTTGACCTGGAATTCTGCGTCGCTGCGCTGTCCCGGAAGTGCGGGCGGCCGGTCAAGATCCTCTACACCCGCGAGGAGGTCTTCTACGCCCACCGCGGGCGGCATCCGTTCCACATGCACTACCGGACCGGGGCGACCAAAGAAGGGAAGCTGACTTCGGTCGATGCGAAGATTCTGCTGGATGGTGGCGCCTACGCATCTTTCGGTCTTGTAACGACTTACTACTCGGGCCAGCTGCTGTGCGCACCCTACCACATGCCGGCGTATCGCTTCGATTCCACTCGGCTTTACACCAACAAGCCGGCGTGCGGGCCCAAGCGCGGTCACGGTTCGGTGCAGCCTCGCTTCGCGTTCGAAGTGCAGATGGACCGGATCGCCGACCAACTCGCCATCGATCCGATCGAGCTACGGCGTCGCAACTTCATCGGCTCCAACACCCGGACGATCAACGAGCTGAGGATCACCTCCAATGGATTCCTCGAGTGCCTGGATTCGGTGGAACGGGCCTCGGACTGGAAGAGCCGCTTTCGGAAGTTGCCGCTCGGCCGGGGACTTGGGGTTGCCGGATCGACCTATATTTCGGGGACCAACTACCCGATCTATCCCAACGACATGCCCCAGTCGGGCGTTCAGATTCAGATCGATCGTTCGGGCCGGGTCGCGGTGTTCAGTGGAGCCAGCGAGATCGGACAGGGAACCGACTCGATGGTTGCCTACGTCGCCGCCGAAGAGCTTGGCGTGCCCCTTGAGCACGTCCGGGTGATGCGGGGGGATACCGACTTCACCCCGGTGGATCTTGGAGCTTATTCGTCCCGCGTGACCTTTATGCTGGGCAACGCCTGCCTGGATGCCTGCAAGAAGCTGAAGAAGCAGATTCAGGCTTCCGTGGGCGAGCACTGGGAAGTGAAGCCCGGCTCGGTTCAACTCGCCGGTGGCTGGGCCTTCTGGACGCCTGACACCGGCCGGAAGATGCCGATCCGTGAGGCCTTCAACCTGGCTGAGGCCAAGTTTGGGACGCTAGGCGCCACAGGGTCCTACAACACGCCCAAGGACGTTCACGGCGACTACCGCGGCGGCACGATCGGCGCGAGCCCGGCCTATTCGTTCACGGCCCACGTAGCCGAGGTGGATGTGGACATGGAGACCGGAACGGTCGATGTCTGCAACATCTGGGTCGCCCACGACTGCGGACGGGCGCTGAACCCGGTTCTGGTGGAGGGTCAGATGGAGGGCTCAGCCTACATGGGGTTTGCCGAAGCGATCATGGAGCAGCAGATCTTCAAGGACGCCGACCACGGCAGGGCGGGGCTACACGATGGCCCTTCACTCCTGGACTACCGGATCCCGACCTCGATGGACACGCCGGAACTACAGGCGCTGATTGTCGAGTCGATTGATCCTGAAGGGCCGTATGGAGCCAAGGAAGCCGGGGAAGGACCGCTGCACCCCTCGATCCCGGCGATTGCGAATGCGATCTACGATGCTGTTGGGGTCCGCATGACGAGCCTGCCATTCTCGCCACCCCACGTCTGGCGGGCGATTCGTGACGCAGGTGGGCCCGGGGCGCTGCGCAAGCCGGGGGCGCCGCAATGAGTACCCGCATGGCGGCGAGACCTGAGAATGCAGGCCCAGTGAGTTCGGGGTCGGTCAAGTCCGGCCCAGAAGAGTCGGGCCCGGAGGGACCGTCGCAGCAGCGGGCATTTCGGGTGATTCTCGGAATCGGTGCTCTGGTAGCGGCCCTCGGGTGTGGACAAGTCGGGTCGGAAACCGGCGATCGTGGGCTTGAAGCCAGTAGGGGAGCGACCTCTGGCCCTTCGGCTTCTGTGGATAACCCCGGCACAGTGATGCGATCGCGGTCTCTGAGCTTGGCCGAGTTTGACGCGCTGGACGACAGCGTCCGCTCGCCCCTCCACAATCAGAATCGCCATTCTGATATGACATCGGGTGACTGGACGGCTCAAGACTGGCGGGTGTTCCGTCAGAAGATCCGATGGGCTGAGGCGCTTCGGCTGGACACGCTTTCAATGGGCGATGCGGTGGTCCGCCTGGCCGAAACTTTTGTCGGCTGGACGTACACGCCACAGACGCTCGAAGTCCCGGGACCGGAGCGGGTGGTTGTGAACCTGGCCGAGCTCGATTGTGTGACGTTCATTGAGAATGTGCTGGCTCTGGTGCGGTATCAGGCCCGGTTCGGCGGCGTGGACGAGACCACTCCGGAGCTCGCTCGGGACCGCTACGAATTTCTGCTCGAAACGATCCGGTATCGGGGTGGTGGGCTGGCCGGTTACACCAGCCGACTTCACTACTTCAGCGAGTGGCTCACCGACAACCAGGAGCGGGGGCTGGTCACCCTTAGGACCCTCGCTCTGGGCGGGATCGAAGACGCGGAGCCCATCGACTTCATGTCTACGCACCCCTCCGCCTACCCCGCGCTGGCGAACGACGATGTGGCCGTGCAGGCGATCCGCAATGTGGAAAACCGCCTGAACGCCAGCGTTCGCCTGTATATTCCTCAGTCTGCCATCGGTGAGATAGCCGGTCAGATCAACGACGGTGACCTGATCGCAGCCACCAGCACGGTGACCGGGCTCGACATCGCCCATACTGGAATCGCGATTCGGATTGAGGATCGCCTTCACCTCCTCCACGCCCCTCTGGTGGGACGGGTGATCGAGATCTCCGAACTCCCACTGGCCGACCGGATTCTGGGAATCGGAAGCCAGGACGGAATCATGATTGCAACCCCGCTGCGGGGAACGAACTGATGCTGCGGTTACCTCCCTTCCGCTATCACCGTCCTGACTCGGCCGGATCCGCCGTCGCGCTACTGTCCGAGTACGGGGCCGACGCCCGCCCCATCGCGGGCGGCACCGACCTGATCCCCAACATGAAGCATGGGCTCTTTGAGCCGGGACATCTGGTGGCCCTGAACGGGATCGTCGGATTCAGGTCGATTGCGTTCGGCGACACCGAGATCACGATGGGTGCCGGGGTCACGCTGGCCGCACTGGCGGCTCATCCCCAGATCCGCGCGATGCTGCCCGCGCTGGCTGACGCCGCGGGTCACGTGGCGGGGCCACAGTTGCGCTCGCGCGCCACGCTCGGCGGAAACGTCTGTCTGGATACGCGCTGCACCTATTACAACCAGACAAAATTCTGGCGGGACGCGCTGGGCTACTGCCTCAAGAAGGACGGCGATACCTGCCACGTTACACGCGTCGGCAAAAAGTGCGTGGCCGCTCATTCAGCCGACACGCCCCCAGTGCTTGCCACCCTGGGCGCCTCAGTCGACCTGCTCGGTCCGGAGGGCGCTCGCTCGATTCCGGTTGACGATTTCTTTGTGGCCGACGGCATCTGGAATACAAAGCGCCATCCGGCCGAGATCGTCACTCGCATCCGGATTCCACGGCCGGCGGCCAGCCACCGGATGGCGTACGCCAAACTGCGCCAACGGCATTCGATCGACTTTCCGCTGATCACAGTGGCGGCGTGGGCGGATTTTGGCGCGCCGGACCAGGTAGCGGATCTAAAGATCATGGTCACCGCTCTTGGATCACGCCCGAACATGCTGACCGGCCTGACCGAGATCGTATCGACCAGGGCGTGGGGCACCGATGTGATCGAGGCGGTTTCCGAGCGCGCCTTCAAGCAGTGCCATCCGCTGGAGAACATCATCGTGGACACCGAATGGAGACGTGCGATGGTGCCGGTCTATGTGCGGCGGGCCCTGGAGCAACTGGTGCCACCCGCTTGAGCCCTCTCGTCATCGGGACAGTCATCGGGACCATCATCGTGATCGTCCTGCTCGGCATCGCTCTGGACCGCGCCTCTCTCCGCTTCCTCCGTCCGGTACGACGAGAGATCTCTCGCACGCCTCAGGATGTCGGCTTGGTGGCGGAGGAAACCACGATCGATGGCGAAGTGAAGCTCCGCGCCTGGATGATGGGGAATCTGGAATCGCCTTCAACCCTGGTCCTGCTGGTTCACGGCTGGGGAACGAATTCGAGCGGCCCGCTTCAGCTGGCGCCGTCGCTGGTCGCGGAAGGGCATGCGGTAGTCGCCCTGGATGTGCGAGGCCACGGGCGCTCCGACTCGGGTGATTTCGTTTCGCTACGACACTTTCGAGATGATGTCAGCCGAACCGTCGAGGTGCTCAAGCGGCGCTTCCCCGACGCTAAGATCGTAGTCGTGGGTCACTCGATGGGAGGCGCAGCGGCACTCCTGGTTTCAGCCGACGGCGGACCCATCGATCGCCTGGCCATGATCGCGGCCCCCTACGACATCTACGACGCGACCCGCATCTGGCTCGCCCAGCGAAAGCTTCCGGGCGGTCCGGTCATCGCCGTGTTTAGACTGTTGTGGAGGCGGCGCATCGGCGTCCCCTACGACAGGATCCATCCGGGCGGCCGCGCGGCCGACGTTCGCATTCCCTTCCTGGTTGTGCAGCCCGATGGGGACCGGCAGGTGCCGATTCGTGAAGGTCAGCGCCTCGCGAAAGCCCTCGGCGGAGAAGCTCACATCATCGAGAATTCCGGCCACAGCGATGTGCTCGCCCGGCCCGAAGTGCACGCGATGATCGCCCGCTTCGTGCGCGGACAGATCCCGACCGATCCGGTGGTGCCCAATGCGTGAGCGTTCCCGCCTTCGACCGATCTGGCGCCTGGTTCTGATCTCCCACTGAATCGAACGGCAGCGGGTGGAATGTGTGGGGGATTCCAGGCTAACTCGGGAGCGGGTTGGCGGGTCCTCTAGAAGCCTGTTGAAGAAGTGGGGCGAGCCGCGTTACGAGCGCCATGGGGCCAGATTCGAGGCGGATCGCCGAAGGCATAGCCGTCAGCTACGTCGAGGCGGTCCAACGACGAAGATGGCCCCATGCCGCCCGTGGGC
>JBDNHE010000290.1:0-2543 GCA_041688945.1 Gemmatimonadota bacterium
CACTTCGCCCCCATTGGAGAGATACTCGGGACGAGGCCGCAGCCCGGTCCTCCCGGCGGGTAGCGTAGCGAACCGCCGGAAGGACCGGACCACAAACTCCCTCCCACTCCATGCGACAACTATCCTGACGCCGGGGGCCCGACGCCTGAATGCGGCACCAGCCGTCGTATGCTTCGCCTTGAGGAGTGCGGCGTAGTCGACTTCGTCGGGGGATGCGATCACGGGGAGTCGGACTTCGGCTGCGGCCAAGAGAGTATCAAGCTCTTGAGCCGGCGGCAGATCGCACGGCGTCCTGTCCGCACCGCCATCAAGGCTTCGACGGCGGGATCGCAACGGATAGTGCTGGTTTCTCCGGCCCCCGTCTTCAATCGCGCCACGTGGAGAGTCGAGGATCGACCTGACGGGTCAGCAGCCCCCGCTTCCCGAATCAGTCCGTCTACGTCTCGCTCTGTCAATGACTGGCACGCGCCGAGGGCAACGGCGCAAGATAACGCGTAAGGCTGTTGATGAGCGATGTCCTGTGGTCCTCCGAATTTGGTGGTGGAATAAGATCGAATGGTCTGAAGTCAACCGTCGTCGTCAGGCCCACCACCTCTCGCTTGAACTCCTCGCTGTACTTCCTTCGCTTTGCCATGACACTCCTCCTGACCCAAAATGGGTCTTGTCTGAAGTGTCCGCACTATCGGGGTAGAACCCAAGCGATTTGAGGCGGAGATGATCAAGGTCGCGCACCAGCTTCGTCTTTATCAAGGCCGCCCATTGGAAGACCTGCTGGTCGCTTAAACACGAGAGAATGAGCCCATTCACGCGGAGGTAGGTCTATTGGATGATGAGTCGGCAAGGCGGCTTGGCCAGATGTTGAAGGCGTTTGGCCGATGGGAGGGATTCGTGTCTCACCTACAGGGGCACAGGTATGAGGATGAAAGTCCCCTCTACCTTCAACGTCTTGAGGAGACGATGGCGTCCAAGGGACTGGTTCTGGATGAAGGGACGCGGCTCTATCGGGCGCGGCTGATGCCCGCGGGAGGGTGGCTCAGTAGCTACAAGCCACTTGATGCCAAAGAGATGGGCGCGCCTCCCGCTCACCTCGCTTCAGCTGGACGCCTCAACTATCAGGGCTCCTCGGTGCTGTATACTGCGGAGTCACAGACTGTCGCGATCAGCGAGGTTCGCCCGTGGAACGGAGCGCGAATCAGCATGGCGACGCTGGCCTTGAATCGTGAGCTTCGAGTACTTGACCTGGTGACAACCGCTGATGGAACCGGAGACCCACTTCTCTATGATATGGAGTGGATTTCCCATGTCATGGGTCAGCCACAGCATCGGGACGACATGAGCGCCTATCTGGGGACGCAGCGATTTGGAGCAGTGGCCAGGGATTTAGGATTTGAAGGGGTCCGGTATTCGAGTGCTTCCGGGGCGGCGGGGGCCAATGTTGCGATCTTCGACACGGAGGCGTTTGCGGTCGTTCAGATTGATTTCGTAGAGGTTGATCAGGTCGCGGTTTATTGGAAGGAAGTCGAAGAGGACCCGAGTTGGTCTACGTCTGAGGACTGACGACAAAGAGGGCGGCGAAATGGAGAGAATCTTCGCAACGGTATACGATAGGCCCTCGTTTCCCGAGGGTTCTACCCCGTTGTCGCGGGTGGTTGGGTTGAGGTACTAGTCTCGTGCTTGCGGGCATTGAGCCTCCGCGCATTGAGGGTAGGCCCATGGGCGGCCATCTGCCACTGCAGAGCAACTCAGGCGCGGCTTGCCCCGTGGCGCTGCGGTTTGCTTGAAACGGCTCATTGCCGTGATGCCGACGGGATCTCATGGCTGATCGACTGCGAATAGTTCCTGCACTTCTGGATCGAGTCGCTGGAGAAGCTTCTGACTGGGCTTCGAGATCCCGGTCTCCCACCGTGCGATTGTGCCGCGGTCGACAGCAAGGAAAGCTGCCAGTGCAGCTTTCGTGAAGCCTCTGGCTCTCCTGAAGTCTTCCAGGCAGGCTCTTTCTGGACTAGAGCTGGTAGGGAAGGGTGGGGCATACCCTAGGAACTCGGTGATTGACGGCCAATAGCGAATGGATGGCACGTTCGCGTTCCGTTCCCACGCCCTGATTGTGATTCGTTGGACGGTTAGCAGTTTCGCGAGACTGTCGGCTGAGATACCCCGGGCGCGCCTTGAGCGCCTGATGTGGTAGCCAATCGTCGTCGGGTCGGTGGAGTAGCCTGAAAGGTCACGAGCGGCTTCAAGCCTCATGTGGCAGAAGGGCAACGCAGGAGTGTCCCTGTGGATTCTTCGGACTGGCAGTGGATCGCTGCACCTGTCCTCCGCCCCTGATCGAACGCTACCGGAGCCGGGTTTCCGGCCCTCTTCTGGACCGCATCGATCTCCACGTCCCGGTGCAGCCGGTGCCTCTCGACCGCCTGACCACCCCCATCGACGGCGAGTCGTCGACAGTCGTGGCAGCCAGGGTGCTGGAGGCCCGCCAGCGTGGATGGGAACGGAATGGCCAGGTCACCAATGCCCGCCTCTCGCCGCGTCGGCTTCGGACGGCG
>JBDNHE010000291.1:0-3421 GCA_041688945.1 Gemmatimonadota bacterium
CGAACTGAGTTCGGCGAGGCCTTCCCGCTCCTCTCCGGTCAGCGTCACGACGTACCTCTTCATCGCCAATCCTCCCGTTTGGATGATGACGACAAGATACGCTATAAACTACGACACTACAAACGTGACATGACACTAGTGCGAAAATTTGTTAGGGCGGTCCGCGGCCCAGATCGGGCTGCAGGAATGAGAGCAGGAGGACGAGTTCTTCGTCAAACTCATTACGCGCGCTCACCAGAGCGTAGTCTTTCCCAAACTCGAACACCCTCCACTCCGAATCGAGCCGGACAATCCGCAGCGTCCCATTCTCGCCAAGCTGATGCCAGTCGGCGGCCTCCCCCGGCCGGCCATCAAGTGCCCAAACACTGCCGTCGTTTCCTGTCTTCAGTTCAATGTAGGCAGGCCCGATGTCCGCGATGGTGGCTTGCGCCGCGAACCGTGCCCGAGCCGGATTGGAGCCCAGAGTCATTCCACGGATTCGAAGCTCCGTCTTGCGCTCGAGGTACTCGTTTCGCCAAGCGTCGGCATCGCTCTCCGTGACATCCCAAGGTGTCACATCACCCTGGAGCCGCTCAACGACGTTCCCTTCACGGTCCAGAACCGTGAACTCATTCCCGTGAGTCGCGCCAAGTACATAGCCGGCGGGGCTGTCCTCGAAGAGACCTGAGGGCGAATAGGGTTGTGCCCCAGTCATCGTCCGCCCGTCCTCGCGCACGACGAGCCTCTTCCCTCGGTCTACAGTCATGGACCAGACAGACTCCTCCCCATCAAGAAGGTGGAGAATCCATTCCTGACCCTCCCACTCGCCATCACGCATCCGCGCCTCTGCAAAGCCCGACGGACGTAGCTCAATCCACGGGACCAGCCCTTCGACTGTGGGTCGGACGGCAGCGGATTCGAACGCGAGCGTCTCTGTCACGCCGCGGACCCTCTTGGTGTTCACGACCCGGCCGTCCGGGTCAAAGTGGGTGAGCCTGGCAAGGTTCGCGTCGTTAACCAGAAAGGAGCCATCTGGAAGAACGCGTACTCCCGTCGGCGCGTTGAATTCTCCAGGACCGTCTCCTTCTCGACCGACAGAGTTGATGTAGTCCCCCTCAGACGTGAAGAAGCGGAGCTGATGCGACCCACCATCAAGGACCGCGATCCGGCCATCTGGAAAACGCGTCGCGTCTCGGACCACGAAGAGATCGTGTGCTTCGGTACCCCCATCGCCGATCACAGTCTGGATGACCGGGATCTCAACCTCCTGCCCGGTGCATGGTGACGCGAGGCTGATCACGATCGTCGTGCTCACGGCGAAGGATGCCATCAATGTGCGCATCGGCTACCAACCTGAGGGTGAGCGCTCTAACGGTTCCATTTTCACGCTAGCGCTCCACAAATGCTCCAGAGCGCCTAGTCCGAATCTACGCGTACGGTGCGACTAGCGCGAAAATTTGTTAGACCATCCTACCTGCCCAGATCGGGTAGCGAGTACATCCTCAAGTAGTTCACGTCATACTCGTCGCTAGCAGATACGAGGATGTAGTCTTGCCCAACCTCAAGGATCTTGGTGATCTCTCCGACGTCAGCTGTCCCAAGGTATGCTCCCTCTTGAGAGAGGACATCGTAGACAGGCATCGGATATGACGTCCTGCGACGCCCCACCCACACCCGACCAACGCGATCGACCAATAGGTCTCCTATCGCAGGCAGGATCCCGGGGGGCTCGAGTTGGTCGAACATCTCCTCGACGTCTCTCAGGGGTACTCCAAGCCGATACGCCATATCGTCCAACTTGGCGCGCTCCGCGCTGACAACGGCCCGCGAGATCCTCATTCTTGGCGGTTCCCCTCGGACGATCGCGGAGAGTTCACCGCTCGGGGTGAGCTGCTTGAGTTCCCAATGAACTGGGTCCGCTACAATGATCGAACCATCAAGCGCGAGCGCGGCATTGGTCCTGGGGGAGAACATGTCACCCATCCCACGCATCCCGACGCCCTCGGAGTCCTTGAAGATAACTCGCGTCTCTGGATAGTTCCCGTGTGAATGAATCACGCCCTCGGCGTCTTTCGAGACCAGCGTCAGGAACTGGTCTTGGACACCTTCCGTCGGACGGCTGCCTCCGCGAAAAGGACCGCTCCAAAGAAGAGCGCCATGCTCGCCGAGATCCCACACCGGCCCATTGGGAAATCGACCGACTCCGACCTCGAACATCTCGTCACGTGGGGTCAACTGGGAAATGATCTGCCCCTCCCCATCAAACCTGGTCAGACGCAGGGCACCTGCATCCCAAGCCAGCAACTCCGTGCCGACCGTGCGGAGCCACGGAGGGCCGCTGAACTCCGCCGGTCCTTCGCCTCTGCCACCGAAGGTTCGGACGTGTCGACCCGATGAATCGAAGAGCCGGATCTCGTAGGTCTGTCCATCCGTGATCGCGATCGTGCCGTCGTCGAATCGAGTCGCGTCCCAAACGCTGCCGAACAGATAGGGATCGTCCCCATCGAGTTGCCCTACCTCCAACAACGGTGGTCCGGACGCTAGCGTCCATTCGGGCTGGGCGGCGAATCTGCCCGCCTGGATGATTGAGACACCGGCGCTGTCGAGGATGGTCGTCTGGCCAGCGGCGGAGATACTGCTCGTCGCTAAGAGAAGGAGTGACGCAAAGACCGGTCTTCCCATCGACACCCTCCCTAGGTTTTCTAACTCCTTTGGAATTCTGCTGCCGGACCACAGTGCCGACCCGGAGCGCGAGCTGCAAGGCGAGTGCTCCGGACCCATGCAGCTTACCCGGACAGCAGCAATTCTTGTTAGACAGTCCCCCACCGAGCCAAAAGCAGTTCCGGCGCGGCGCTTCTGGGCACCACGGCCTGATCAAAGCCACGACCCGCGAAGCAAGGGGTCTCCGCCAGACGCGCCTCCATTCGTCTGAAGTCATCCTCATTCCAGACGTCCGGAAGGATGTGGTAGAGGAGCTTCCCGAAGTCCACCAGAACTCCCAACACCGACCGGTCGACGGTCTTCGCAACCTCGACCGGCGACATCGCCGCGACCTCAGCCTCCACGAGGCGAACAGGAACGCCGAGGCGCCGGAGCCTGGCTCCAACCAGATCGGGGAGCCGTTGTGGAAGTGAGCGGACGTCCTGTGCGCGGAGGACCAACGGCAGTAGGGAGTTGGAGCTGATCAGGAGAAGGAGGGGCACTCGATCGACAACCAGACGCTTCACGTACCAGTCACCCAGCGCCGTGTCGGACGAAAGGGCTGCCGAGGAGATCGGAGGGAGGTTTCGGAGTACCTGCTGCGTCGCGCGTAGTAGAACCACCCCACCTCCTTATGAATCCGGCCGAGTCGAAGACGAAGCCATTTAGCCCCGCCGATCACTGAGTCCCCGCTATGATCACGCGGCTCCAACAGGAAGTTCCACCGATCTGGAGTTGGGGC
>JBDNHE010000292.1:0-5179 GCA_041688945.1 Gemmatimonadota bacterium
ACGGCCGTCAGGGTGAGGTGTTCTCGAACTTGATCCAGTCCTTGAACGCCCATGCCGACCATCCGCGCCACCAGGCCAGACATGGTAGCGGCCGCAACGCTGCTGCCCGATCGGTGTCGGCTGGAGCCATCCAGAAACTCGACGGCGACGCCAGCTGCAGCGGCCGTGCACTCGATGGCGGCGCCGGGAGTATAGGAATGATCAAGCAGGTCTCTCCAAGGGCCGGCGCCTGTGCTCAGCACCGGCTCCAACCAGGCCGGAAAGGCCCTCCAACCCTGGTTGTGCGCGGAGGCTACTACCACGACACCCGCCCTCCGAGCTCGTTGGCACGCCTCAAACAGGGGCGGACCCGCGGCCTCAAGTCGGGTGGCAAGGCTCAGGTTGATCACCTGCGCACCAGATTCGAGGGCTATCTCGATCCCCTGGCAGATATCGGAAAAGGACGCCTCAAGCCGCTGCCCGAAAACGCGAACGGGCAAAACTCTGGCCTCTGGCGCGACCTGAAGGACCCGTGCAATGCACGTGGCACCATGTCCCACATCAGCGTTATCGGGCACGGCGGAGGGTGATGGAAGGACGCGTGGATCGGTGAAAGCCGAGGTCCAACCGTTGTCCAGAACAGCCACGGTGACGCCGCGACCGGTCGCCTTCGCGAGGGCCTGGCGGGCTGAATCAAGACTCATGGCTGTTGCCGGGACGGCGACTCGAACACGTTCGGCGGAACTGCCGTCCCTTCAGCTCCGAGTTCGATCTGAATGACCGTGCCGGACTCAGGCAGGGGGTCGGAATCTCCCTCCTTACCGAGGACCCATTCGACCTCCCACACCAAAGCCGTTTGACTTGTACCATCCTGGACGCGAAACAGCCGGCCTTTCGCGCTTCGCCACATCGACTCGCCTGACGGTCGCCACCGAATCGGGACCCCGACCTGGTCCTCTCCTCCAGGATGCGAGACGGCGACCCGATCGGCAGATACCCGGACGCGCGCGACAATCTCAACCGGCCCCGCCGCCTGAATGGCAGGAGCCTCCGGAGCCATCAGAGCACCGCGGGCCACGATCGCCGTCATGACGCCGAGAACGGAGGCGATCAGGACCAACCAACCCGGAAGAGGAAGGCCTCGGTCGGGCTGCCTTCCCAATTGGGGTAGTCGCAGTTCGGGCATCAGTACCCTCCCACACTGACCAGAGTCTCCGGCGATGATCCTGGAACCGCGACCGACGCCACTTTCCCTGCGTCGAGGGAAACCACCCGATCCATGAACTGCAAGGTAGAGGATCGATGACTGGCGAATACCACGGTGCGCCCCTCCAGGAAGGGTTGAATCCCTTCGAGCAATGCGCCCTCGGTGTCAGCATCGAGATGCGAGGTGACCTCGTCGAACAGGAGCACAGGGGCATCCCGCAGCAGTGCTCGTGCAAGGGAGAGTCGTTGCTGTTGGCCAGCCGAAAGGGTGGCCCCCCACTCGGCGACCGGGGTCTCCAATCCCTCGGGTAGTTCGGTAACCAGCCGCTCCATCTGGCAGGCGGCGATGACCGACCGGA
Organism: Gemmatimonadota bacterium; assembly: GCA_041688945.1. Classification (GTDB taxonomy): domain Bacteria; phylum Gemmatimonadota; class Gemmatimonadetes; order Longimicrobiales; family Gaopeijiaceae; genus Gaopeijia. Next base: position 1,545 of record JBDNHE010000292.1, read on the forward strand.
GCCGTTCCTCGCTGACATCCTTCAATCCAACGACAAGGTTGGTGCGAAGCGAGCCGCGAAGCAGGTCCGGTGTGTGCCAAGCCATGGCCACGCTGCGGCGAATCGATGGCGGCGACACGGAGGAATGCAAGATCCTTCCGTAGTAAATCGAACCACTGGTGGGAGACTCCAGACCGGCAAGGAGCCTGAGCAGGGTCGATTTCCCCGAGCCGCTTTCGCCAACGAGCCCGGTACGAGAGCCCGCTGGAAACGTCAACGAACCGATCTCCAGTTCGAATGGCGAGCGGTCGAATCGGCAGCGGAGTTCGTCAATCCTGATGGATCCGTCGAAGGCCAGCGGTGCCGGTGCGTAGGCGGGGTCATACAAGAGGCTGGGGTCGGACTCGGTCGGTTCGTCCAACAACTCGAACAGCCGATCCATGGCGATGGCGGTGCGCTGGAAGGAACTGAAGCGCGAGGCGATCTGACCCAACGGCCCCTGGACTCGCCCCAGGTAGGCGAGGAAGGCGAGAAACGTCCCAAGCGACAAGCTGCCGGCCAAGATCATTCGCCAGCCCACGTAGGTAAGGACCAGCGAACCCAGCGATCGAATCGAACCGCTTGCCAGCCCCAGGCCCACCGTCAGCCTGGAAGCCCGAAGAGTTTCCGCTCGGGCAGCCCCCGTGGCCTCGTCGGTTCTTTGAAAAATCGCGCGCTCCAACCCCATGCTTTTTAGCATTCGAATGTGGCTGAGCGTTTCCACATTCACGGCCCGAACCTCCGCACCCGCCTCGGCCACGTCTTTCCAGACTCGCCGGAGGGCGCGGGAGGCGAGAACATTCGCGCCCCAAGCCAGTGGCACGGTGGCGAGCGCAACCAGGGCCAGACGCCAGTTCATCCAGAACAGAATTGGTGGGATGGCGATCAGGAATACACCCTGCACGAAGACCAGATCGAACAGCTGACGGACGGACTGCAGGGAGTTGTTCAGGTCTCCGAAGCGCGACAGAATGTCGCCCACGGGCATGCGCTGAAAGAAGCGCAGAGGCAGATGGACGACCTGATTCATCATGAATACAGTGGTGTCCGCACTCAGGTGCGCGCCGACGGCTTGTCCATAGAACGCGCGGATGGTCCCGACGATTTGCTGGAAGAGCGTCGTCACCAGCATCGCCCCCACGACCAGGCCCAGAAGTGACACCTCACGGCCCGGAAGAACCCGGTCAACCAGAACCCGCATGAACTGGGGCGCGAGCAGTCCAGCGGCAGCCGACACCAGCCCCAGTATGGCCAATCGCGTGTAGCTGCCCAGGAATGGACGGAGGAGTCGACCCACGCGGAGGAACCGCCTCGCAGACTCCTTCAATCCAGGGAGTTCCCCGGTGCGCCCCTTCTTCACCGAACGCTCACGCTCCGGTCTGCCGTGACGATGGCGTCGTTCTCACCCCACGTCGCCCGCAACGCCACCGTGTACTCGCCCGGCTCAAGATCCCGAAAATCCAAAATGATGGCTCGGGCATGCTGGGGACCCTGCGACGGCTCCGACCATGACAGGGTCGCGTCCCGTTCCGACGCGCCGCCAAACAGCCGTCGAACCTGGTTCATCAACCCGCCGGTCTCCTCACTCCGGATCTCGAGCGAGAACTCGATTGGTGTCCCCTCGGGCGCGCCGTAGACCTCCCAGAACAGACCCTGTTCCGCCGCCTCGACCTCCGTGGACCCGTGCATCAGCGCCGCCGCAGCCAGCAACGAGATCGGCTCTTCCATCCCGACCGGGCGATAAAGCAGGAGGTCGGAGACACCCTCGCCCTCCAGGGCCAGCGGCTGGATTTGCTCCCGATGCCAGCCGATGCCTTCCGCCGTCAGGATTTCGAAACTTGCCACGTACGGCTTCGGCTCTGCGTCCGGGAGGTAGACCGCCCGGGCGTCCTGAAACTGGGCTTCCAGCTGAAGTGGGAAACTCTCCGGGGCGTCGGTGAAGACCAGGTAGCCGGACTCGACGGCTGACTCGATTGGGGTGCCGGCGACTGAGGTCGCCGCGGCGATACGCTGGAGGGCGGCGGTTTCGGAGCGGAAGCGGGCGATCTGGACGGCGGCAGCATAGAATGGCGCGTAGGCGGGCGTGTAGCCTTCGAGTTCGTAATCACTCTGAAGGGTCCAGACGGGGTCGGAGAGATCGGCCAACTCTTGGAAGTCGGGGACGAAGTGGTAGCGAGCCGCTCGAAGCGAAGTCCACCAAGTAGTTTGATCTGCGCCCATCTCCCATGAATCCCACGGTCCTCGCCGATTGATTCGAGCCCGATGCTCCTCGCGGTAGTCCCTCGGCCTCCTTGAGGTCGTGGAAGCCAGTTCATCTTCCAACTGGCTCTCGACGGCTTCACTCATCATCTCGGTCCATCGATCGTTTCCGTCCACCAGATAGAGTGGATCCGAAAGCCAGTTGATCCTCTGTGACGCCCGGAGCCGGGCGTCACAACTACGACCCTGCCACGAACGGCGGAACTCCAGTCTCAAATCGAGTTGATTCATTCCACTCCATCGGCGGATCGGAAGCCGTCCGACCAACCATGTGCTGTCATCCAGATCACATCTCACCAACTCCGGCGCGTTGGTGATGAACGCTCGCATCTCGTCCTCGGCCAGTTGGGGGCGGCCAGCCCGCTGGAAGACCATCCCCTTCAAGGCGGAGCACCACCATCCCTCGGCTTCACAGCCTTCAAGAAGTTGCAGAGCGGCCTGTGGGTTTTTCGCTTTCAAAAGCAGATAGGTGGCCTGCCCCATCAGAAATCCGGAATTTGGATGGGTTGTGGCCTGCTCGAGCAGCAGGACTTCCAATGGCCACCGCGGGGGCCAGTTCAAGCACGGGGAATCAGCGCGGCAGTTCTCCGTGTCAGGATCACCGTTGAAGCACTCCGAACCGACGTCAGCATCACACCGGGTCCCTAGAATAGCGATACGATCGTTCCGAGTCCCAGACACCGTGTGAAGGGTACGATCGTAGAACAACTTCAATTCGGTCCTAACTTCTTCGATGGCACTCAGCGTGTCGGACTCCTGCGGAGACGCTAGAACGACCAATAGGAAGGCTGTTTTAAGAATCACGGTGGCTCATCCGTTCTTAGGTCAATACCGAAACATCACTCCGACGAGATCACGCCGGCTCGCAAATCATCCCTTCGCAGGACTCCGGCGTCTCGGGGCACGTTTCCTCCGTCTCACCTCCGCCGCCACCCGTGCAGCCCAGGGTCCCGCCCTGACCGCCGCCGGTGCAGGACGGCGCGTTCTGATCGGTCGTCCACATACAGTCGTCTGAAAGGTGACCAAAGCCGACCTCTTGACACTCCATGGCCCCATTGCAGGTATCTGAGACCTCATTGCAGGTGTTCTCGCAAATGGTGTTGGCCATCGCGAACACGGTCCCGTCGGGGGCCGCGCCATTGCTGGTCACGAACGACTCGATCTTCAGGTCGTCCAGATTCAGTTTGATCTTGTTACTCATGATAGCTCCTTACTAAAGACCTAAATTGAGCGATTGGGGTGGGCGAGCAACAAAAACGCACCGGGGGTCGAGGGCATGGCAGCGGTGAGGGTCGAAGCGGGTTGACGGGCCGGTATTCGGGCTGTTCTGGGGCGACGGTGAGCACCCTTGGGGCCCA
>JBDNHE010000293.1:0-3769 GCA_041688945.1 Gemmatimonadota bacterium
CGGTCTGTCTTGTTGCCGTCTCGGTAGCGCGCGACATCGCCGGGGTGCAGGAGCGAGACGGTGTGGCCCATCGCCTCCAACTCGCGACCCCAGTAGTGGGCCGTACCGCACGCCTCCATGACAACCTCGGTCGGCTCGCGATCCTCGAAGAACCGGCGGAACCGAGCGCGGCTCAACCGGTGCCGCTCCTGGAAGCCTGTTGAAAAAGTGGGGCGAGCCGCGTTACGGGCGCCATGGGGCCAGATTCGAGGCGGATCGCCGAAGGCATAGCCGTCAGCTACGTCGAGGCGGTCCAACGAAGAAGATGGCCCCATGCCGCCCGTGGGCACCGCTGCGTGAGCGGTGGTCCATAGGGCGAAGGGGGGTTCGGTGGTCCATGCTGCGTCTCTCCTCCTCAACGTAGCTTTCGCTACGCCCCGTCGTCGTTCCTGCCCTGAACACACCGAAGACCCCTTCGCGCGGCCGCACCCCACTTCTTCAACAGGCGTCCAGATCTCTCAGGCGGACCCTTTTCGGGCGGGGTCTGGCGGTAGCCTCACGGTGGCAACGGAGCAAAGCTTGGCGGTGATGGCGTCACGAAGAGACGCGCTCTCCGGCCAGTCAACAAACGATCCATGCCTTGGGGGCGGGACCTGATCCAGATACACAAGTCCCAACCCGGTGAAAACATCCGAGTCCACGTCTGCCCGACACTTCAGGGTCCGTTCTCTTGGCACGGAGTGCTCGTAGCCGAGGTCCCAGATCTCGGCATCGGTGGCTCCATCAAGCCAGAACGTCGAGAGTTCTAAACGCCCATTCGCTTCGGGGTTGGGCCGAGCCTCGAAGAACTTCGTCTTGACGTAGAGTACCCCGTCGTCGCGGGTCTTGGGTCCCTTCTGGCGGTCAAATCCGAATCGAGCTCGAGTACTTCCCAGCACTTCAGCCGACGATCCGTTTGATCTGAATTTGGATGGGCCCTGGAACACCACCAGTCCAAGGTTCTTCGCCGTGATTCATTCCACCCGGCCTCACAAAAGCAAATCGAATCCTCCCCAATCCATTGACTCGCACCACTCCTACTCGCCCGGCACCAGGATGCCATTCCATCACTGCTTCACCGGCGTCGTCAAAGTAGACGTCACTGGGGTGGTTGGAGGCCGCCAACGCCCTCAGGAACTGAGCCGCGTAGATGCGGGCCAGTTGACTCGGTGGAGAGGCCCCCTCCTGAATCGCCTCGATCGCTCCGGTTGCGTACTCAACTTCGAGCTCGTTGAGGGCGCTCGAAATGCCGGTCGAGGAGCCCGTAGGTTCTGCAGGCGAAGAGATGAGATCATTGAAGTCGTCCATCGTCGACCCCGAGCTAAGGAGTTCATCGCTTGGGAGGGCTATCGCGGCTGTCATCGATACTCCTCAATCAGACGGTCAGTAAGGTAGCTGAAGAATATACGGTTCTTCACGTCTCGAAGTTCACCAAGAGCTCGCCAAAACTCTTCACCACTGGGATCGAACTCAGCCGATTTGTAGCAATCGATGTCGAGAATGACACTAGAGAACGACTCCGGTTCGGGGCTGCTCTCGGTTGCGAATCTGATGTTCGCCGAGGCCCCGCCATCCAGAGCAAGGACGTACTGCTGATGGAATGCCGTCAATGTCTCTGGGATACTCGGGCCCAGATCGATCGGAAAAGAAAAATATTCCCCAGTGTCGAACCGTGACGGCAACTTCAGCCGATTAATGTATCTAGTCCCGATTCGAGTCACCGACTTCGGCTCCAGCCCATCCCTGTAGGATGCCCAAAGCTCACGAGCGGAGGTCTCAAGATCGTCCCAAGACTGATAGGGCTTGAGCTTGGAGGCCACCAGGTTGTTCAGTTTTAGCTGCGCTACCCGACCCGCTTCCTCGTTTCGCAGCATGTAGCCGATAGTGTCGGAGCGACCCGGCTCAACCTGCACTTCTTCTTCGTCCCCGAAGTGTATTCGCCCCTCAAAAACGCGGATTGGCGTGGGATCGTCGAACTGAGGGGCCAGGTCTGAGGCGATTACCTGAAGCCGAGAAATCGCGTCCTGCCGATCATGCGAGACGCGGATGTCGATCACGGCTTCGACAATCGGGGCTTTGGGCAGACGTTCGTAGTCCGATGTTAGCATGACCATAGAGTACTAATGTGGCGTCTTCAGCGCACGGGTGATCCGCCGCCGAGTTTTCGCGGCAGTCGGATAGCCGCTCAGGTGCGGAGGTCGTCGGGTGCCTCGGTGATCAGCCTTGCGCGCAGGGCACTTACGGCTCGCGGCGGTGAGTCCCCCCCAGTAGCTTAGCGGCCTGGCATCGCAACTCGGCCAGGCAACGTGGAGTTTGGACTCGAGTCGCGGTCGGGGGGGACGATGTTCGATCGAGAGCATGATGCAAGGGTCCGGGCGGCCGCCTTTGAGTGGCTGAGAGCTCGAGAGACCGAGCACGGCGATACGCTTCCAAGGACTGTGCTCGCCAAGGGCTTCGAGTACCGCGGCGATCGCGTCCCGCTTCTGGGGCCTCAGGGGATTTTCAAGCCCCGCGTTCTGCACTACCCCCTCTCGATCACGACATCTCCCAACGGTCCGTACGACGACGGTATCACCCAGGATGGGCAACTCTTCTACCGGTATCGAGGCACCGACCCACAGCACCGCGACAACCGAGGTCTGCGGTTTGCACTGATTGAAGGCCTCCCCCTCGTCTACTTCCATGGGGTTGTCCCGAGCCGCTACGTAGCCACCTGGCCCGTCCGCATTGTGGGCGATACGCCGGGTGACCTGGTCTTCTCCGTGGCTCTGAGTACCGAAGGGGAGTACGAGGTTGGGGCGACGACTTGGGCGGGGGCGGAGCCGACACCGCTCCGGCGCTATCAGACATCGCTCGTCAGGCGGCGCGTCCACCAAGGTGCTTTTCGGGAGCGCGTGCTGACCGCGTATCGAGAGCAATGTGCGCTGTGTCACCTGCGCCATAGAGAACTTCTGGACGCTGCTCACATCATTCCCGATTCCGAGCCGGATGGCGTGCCGGAGGTGCGGAATGGGCTCGCGCTATGCCGCCTCCACCATTCCGCATTCGACAGTCTGTTCATCGGCATCACGCCCGACTATCGAATCCGCGTAAGGCCGGACCTGTTGGAAGAAGAGGATGGCCCGACGCTGAAGCACGCGATTCAGGGGATGCACGATGCCAAGCTGATTCTTCCGCGGGCGGCTCGCGATCATCCAGATCCCGCGCTGCTCGATGCGCGGTATCAGCTGTTTCTGGGTCAGTAGGCCAAGACCGCCCCTACTACGATGCGTTCAATCGCGTCACACCCCCGTGATACTGTGGTGGTATGAAGAGTCACGTTCAGAACGGATGTGAGCTGACGGACTTGCTGAGGGATTCCTTTGCTTAGAATCGTCACATGGAACGTGGAACGGCCCAGCTCCCGAAGCCCGAAGAACGACGACGAGTCGTAGCGAAAGCTACGTTGAGGAGGAGAGACGCAGCATGGACCACCGAACCCTCCTTCGCCCTTTGGACCACCGCTCACGCGGCGGTGCCCACGGGCGGCATGGGGCCATCTTCTTCGTTGGACCGCCTCGACGTAGCTGACGGCTATGTCTTCGGCGATCCGCCTCGAATCTGGCCCCATGGCACTTCTGGACGCTGGGAGGAACACAGCAGGGCCATCGCGTGGCATGGGTCGGATTGGCGGCGACTCCGTCTCGACTTTCCCGACCACTCTCTCATCACGGCTGGTGACTACAATCAGAACAGAGACGGGAGATCAGGC
>JBDNHE010000294.1:0-5496 GCA_041688945.1 Gemmatimonadota bacterium
AATGCTGCACGATCAGGACAACCGGGTGATCAACCGGTACGGCGTGTGGAACGCCGAGGGGTACCGCGACCGAACTGTGCCCCATCCGTCGACCTTCGTGATCGATCGCGAAGGCGTGGTTCGCTGGAAGGTGATCGAGACTGACTACCGCATGCGGCCGACCAGCGAGCAGATCATCGAGGCGGTCATGTTTGCCCGGGGCGAAGGGCCCGACCCGGGGATGCCGGAGTCGACCAATGTCCGGGACCGGACCGGCGGCTGACCAGACACGAGCCTACCTACCCCCCCATCACCAATCGCACCACCTGCGTCAGCAGGAACGTCAGCGTGAATCCCATCACGACCGGGGCGATTGACGCCAGCCAGGTCCACTTTGCGCTGCGAGTTTCCTTCCAGATCGTGTAGATCGTGGTCGAACACGGGTTATGCAGCAGCGAAAAGAGCATGACGTTGACCGCCGTAAGTAGTGTCCAGCCTCCCGCTCTCAGAAGTCGCTCGATGTCCTGTATGTCCCCCTCGAACATGACGCCGGCGCCGGCCCCCGCCTCGGGTGTTCCGGCCATCAGCACGGTCAGCATGAGGATCGTGGGAATGACGATCTCGTTCGCGGGAATGGCGACGATGTAGGCCAAAAGGATCACGCCGTTCAGCCCCACCACCATCGCAAACGGATCCATTCCGGTGATCAGGTGCTCCGCAATGCTGAGGTCGCCGATGTGGATGTTGGCGGAGAGCCAGATGACCGCACCGGCAGGGATCGCAAATACGACGGCACGCCACAGCACGATGAGCGTCCGGTCGATCAGCGACGTGTAAAGCGTCTGGAGTACGCGGGGAGGGCGATACGGTGGAAGCTCAAGCGAAAACGTGGTGGCTTCACCTTTGAGCACGGTCCTGGAGAGCAGCCACGACGACACGAACATCGTGATGATGCCCAGCACCGCGATCCCGACCACCGCTGAGGCCGAGACCAACCCGGCCAGATGCGGCGGTGCCAGCGCGCCGATGAAGATGCTGGCCAGCAGAATCTGGGTCGGCCAGCGTCCGTTACAGAGGGAAAAGTTGTTGGTGATGATCGCGATCAGGCGCTCTCTGGGAGAGTCGATGATCCGGGTCGCGACGACCCCGGCGGCGTTGCAGCCGAAGCCCATCGACATGGTCAAAGCCTGCTTGCCGTGCGCCCCGGCTCTGCGGAACAGCCCATCCAGATTGAAGGCGACCCGAGGCAGGTATCCGAAGTCCTCGAGCAGGGTGAAGATCGGAAAGAAGATGGCCATGGGGGGCAGCATGACGCTGATCACCCACGCGGTCGCCAGGTAGACCCCGTCAAAGAGAAAGCCGTTCAGCCAGACAGGCATCCCGATCGTCGCTCCGAACCCCTGGAGGATGGGGTGGAGCTGGTCGATCAGGAGGTTGGCCAGCATGGCCGACGGGACGTTGGCTCCGGCGATCGTGAGCCAGAACACGGCCGTCAGGATCAACAGCATGACCGGGAAGCCCGTCCAGGGCGACGTCAGCCACTGGTCCAGCTTTCGATCGAATCCACCCTTCACCTTCGCCAGCGTCGAGTTGGTCGCGGCGCGAGCGATCTCCTCGGCCTTTCCATAGATCGATGCGACGATTGAGTCATGGAGTTCGGGAGGCAGCGTCCAGCGCAGATCGCTTGCGTACTTCAGGACCTCCGCTCGGGCCTCAGCGGAAGTGTCGTTCAGGGTGGCGGTGGCCGTGTTGGCCAGGCCGGCGCCCTCGACTCCCGTGCCGTCCTCGATCGGAGGGAGGGTAAAGGCTTCGCTCCCGATGATCCGGCGACCGGTCACAGGTGGGGGAGCGGCGTCTCTCCGCAGCTGCCCGATCTCTCCCGTTCGAAAGGCGTCCTCGATGCGGGTGTCGGCGTTCAACAGGCGCAGCGCGACCCAACGCTGATTGGGCAGATTCGGGAGAACCTCGGCGATTTTCGGAACAAGCTGGTCGATGGCGTTCTCCACGACGGGCTCGTACTCCTCGATCTGAACCGGCTCGGTCTTTCGTTTTCCGCTGGCCACGGCGTGGACGGCGACCAGCAGCTCGTTCATACCGTCACCGGAGCGCGCCACGGTCGGAATCACGGGTACGCCCAGTTCACGTTCCAGTCTTGCCGCATCGATGGTGATGCCGTGTCGCCGTGCCTCGTCCATCAGATTCAGGCAGACGACCACCCGGTCCGTGATCGACAGGACCTGGAGCAGGAGGTTGAGGTTTCGCTCCAGCCGGGTCGCGTCGACCACGACGATGGTTACGTCAGGGCGACCGAACAGAATGAAGTCACGGGCGACTTCCTCATCCGCGCTTCCGGCCTGGAGCGAATACGTTCCCGGCAGGTCCACCACCTTCATCCGATCGTCGCCGTGGGCGAACGCCCCCTCGGCGCGCACGACCGTCTTGCCCGGCCAGTTTCCCGTGTGCTGGTGCAGGCCAGTCAGCGCGTTGAAGACCGTGCTCTTACCGGTGTTGGGATTGCCGGCCAGGGCGATCAGGTAGTCCCAGCGATCGGGGCGGAGGCCCAATCTGACCAGGCTCTGTTCCCGCCCCGGGGCGCAGTGGGCTCCGCCGCTCATGACGCCACCATCGCTTCTTGTGCCGGATGAATGCGGACCCAGGCCTGCTGGTCCCGCCGAAGCGCAATCAGCGCGCCTCTGATGATAAAGGCGCGCGGGTCACCTCCCACTGCCGAGAGCTCCACAGAGATGAGCGTTCCCGGCACGATGCCCAGGTCCAGGAGCCGCCTGCGCTGGATCCCCTGGCACGCCGGAGACAGCCCCGTGACCTCGGCTGACTCCCCCATTTCCAGGGAAACGAGTGTGGGTTGGTCGTCGGTGGACACCGACCCGGCCGGGACCAGCTGGACCGTGACGTTCTGTGCCTCGGCGGCATCAAGACGGACGGCCTTTCCAGCCGCTTCGATGTGGACCGACCCGGGAGGTGACTCCAGAAGCCGAATGGGCATCTGTGGCGCCAGTCCCAGTCGAAGGAGTCGATCAAAAAGCTCTCGGGGTTCGTCTTCCAGATGCGTGATCCGGGCCTGATCCCCCGCCTCCAGGTGCGTCAGCGGCACGCCAATCGCGGCCGGCAAATCTCCCGTGGCGGTCGGGATGGGGTCTCCATGGGGATCGTAGCGCGGGTGGCCGAGCCGCGCTGACAGCTCCTCGACATCGTCCTCGCTCAGGAAATGCTCTCGTTCCTCGGCCTGGTCGTGCCAGTCCACAGGAGCAACGCCGGTCCGGTCGGCCAGGTATCGCTCCCAGAGTCTGTGGGTGCGGATAATGCGGAGAGCGTACGCCCGACCCTCGTCCGTCAGGACAGCGGTGCGGTCGTTTCGCGCCAGGCCGGTCCGTTTGAGCTCCGCCAGCAGTTGGGACGCATGCGTCTGACCCAGTTGCAGCGCGCCGGCCAGTGAATCAAGCGACGCCTCGGTCCCACGGTATTTGGCCTTGTAGAGGTGCTTGAGCGCGTCCTCCATGCCCACCCTGAGCTCCGCGCGCCGACCGCGACGAAAGCGGGCGAACAGGCCGCGGCCGGGCCAGAGGAGTGCGGCAAGAAGGGCTACGACTGTGCCGAAAATCAGGAGTGCGGTATCTGGGGCCATCATGGGATCCATGCGATTTTTAGGTGTGCCTAAAAATTAGCACAGCCATTGCTGGGCGCAAGTCGCCGTCCAGTTGGGACATATTTCTGCGACCCGACCACCCGCACAGACATGTATGCCGCTACCTCGCCTCCTCATTATCGACGACGACCTGCCCACGGGAATCCTGTTCCGTCGGATTGGGGAGAAGTTCGGGTTCGAGGTCGAGGTCACGACGTCGGCACCCTTCCAGCGAAAGCACCCGCTGTACGATGTCAGGCGTCTGAATCAGGACGGCGTTCGCCGCCGGGCCCAGCGGCACAAAGGAGTCCGGGGCGCGCAGACTTCGTAGACGGCCGGCGTAGTCGCTCTCGGCCAGGTGAGACACAACGGCCTCGGCCACCCCGCCACCGGTGCTCCGGCACTCATCGACCATGAGGACCGCGCGGGCCGACGCGACGGCTTCGTCAATCGCATCAAAAGGCAGCGGATTGAGCCATCGCAGATCCATTACGCGTACCTTGATGCCGTGCTCCTGCTCCAGAATTCTCCCCGCCTGAAGCGACATCCGGAAGCCGTTAGCGTACGAGATCAGCAGGATCTCACCCTCTCCCTCAATCCCGACGTCGCCGGGCAGAAGGTACTCATCGGGGGAGGGATAGTCCGACAACCAGCCGCCATCTCCGTCTTCGTGCAGGTCCTTCTGATGGTACAGGGCGATGGGCTCCAGGAATGCCACGACCCGTCCCTGCTCATGTGCCAGCGCCAGGCAGCCCCGCAACATTCGGGCAGCATCATCGCTCCGGCTCGGCGCAGCCATCACCAGGCCGGGAATGTCGCGTAGGCCGCCGATGGCGTGATCGTTGTGGAAGTGCCCCCCGAACCCGCGCTGGTAGGCGAAGCCCGCAATCCGGATCACCATCGGATTCTGGAACTGGCCATTCGAGAAGAACTGGAGCGACGAGGCCTCGCCGCGGATCTGATCAACAGCATTGTGGACGTAGGCCAGATACTGGATCTCGGGCACGGGGAGCAGACCGAGCATGCCCGCGCCCTGCGCCAGCCCCAGAATCGAGGTCTCGTCCAGGTGCGTGTCGATGACTCGCGTGGTGCCGAACCGCTTCTGCAGACCAGCGGTTACGTAGTAGACGCCACCCTTTCGGCCAACGTCCTCACCGAAGACCAGAATTTCCGGCCGCTTGAGCATTTCGTCGGCCATGGCGAACGAGAGGTGAGCGGCCATCGTGCGTCTGATCGGCGACACCGTCTCTTCCGGAAGTTCACGTCCCCAGAACTCGCGACGACGATCGGCATCCACCGTTCTGGCAGCGCTCTGTTCGAGCACTTTCCGATCGAAGGGAGCAATGGGACGCATGATGTCCTCAGCCACCGTCAGGTGAGGCCGCCCGGCCGCCTCGATCCCGTCAGCCCGCACCTCGCTGCCGATTCGGTCGATCATCTCCAGCAGTTGGGCCGGGGTAGCGATGCCTCGATCGATCAGGAAGCGCGCGTTGGCGAGGATCGGGTCCTTGGACTCGGTCTCTTCGATGGCTTCCTGGCTTCGGTATGCCAGTTCGATGTCACTGCCGGCATGCCCCCACAAACGTACGGTCACGAGCCTCAGGAAGACGGGGGAACGGGTCTCCCGACAAATCCGGACCGCCTCCTCTACTGAGTTCCACATCGAGATCAGGTCGCCCTCGGCCTCGACGTATCTCAGATGAGAGCGCCCACTGAAGGTGTCCCGGATCCATCGCTGCGGCGTGTCCGTTGAGATTCCCATTCCGTTGTCTTCGCAGACGAAAAGAATGGGCAGCGGGTTGCCGCGGCGGCTTCCATAGCGGGCCGCCTGGACACCGGTCAGCGCGGTGGCGTGGTTGGCTGACGCGTCCCCG
>JBDNHE010000295.1:0-1692 GCA_041688945.1 Gemmatimonadota bacterium
GATGTAGTCCCGGTATGCCGGCCCAATCTGATAGTAGGCGGTCAGCGAGCGGCGAGTCGCCTCTGAGTAGGGGAAGAAGGAGTACTCGATCGCCGGCGTGAACTCGGCTCGGAAAGCCTGGTTGAAACTGACGATTCGCCGAGCCTCAGTACGGAATCCGACTGAAACCCTCGGAGCCACCGTTTTGACCACAAGTGCGGTAGCACCCCAATCGGTTCGGGAGTCCACAAAGTCAACATCGGACCCGGTAAGATCAATCTGACGTCGGTTGTAATTCAGGTCTCCCCGAAGATTGATTTTCCAGTCTGGCGACACTCGCGACGCGGAAAAGCCACCACGGATGCGCCGATTCGAGCGGGTGTCTTCTCCACTCAGATCCGCGTTTCCGCTGAGGTTGAACGACCACAGATTCCATGGGTCGCTGACTTCGGCTTGGGAGACCACGCGATCAGCGGGGTCAAGTCCGGCGCGCAGCCCAGTGATCTGAACGCTGACGAGATCACGGAACCCCTCTACGGTCGCAAACTGCGCCAGGGCCAACGCCATGGCCTCAACGATCTGATCAAGCTCTTCGCGCTCGGTCGCCGTCGGGGGGGTCGGGACCCGCAGGCTTTCGTTGTATCCGGCGGCATCGCCCACCCCGATCAGGTCCATCTGATAGATCTGACCACCCGAACCCGAACTCTCACTGGTGAAAATCATATGCACGTCCGCATCAGCCCGGTCGCGGACCCAGCTCACCCAATCGATCTCCGTGCGGAAGTATTCCTGGTTGCAGTTCCGTGCGCTACAGTCGATGAAAATCCTGGGAACGGACTGCTGTGCCTGGAGACCGGCAGGGATCAGGAGCGCTCCAGCCACAATGGCGGTGCGGACGAATTTATCTATTTGCATTTGGATTTGGCGTCGGAAGTACACAGTTGAGCCCCGGTGGGACTGGCCGTGAGAAAACACACGTGAGCTTGTGAAAATGTTGCACAAGCCACAGGCGCAGCCCGTCACGGTAAAAAGAATTCGTTGGTGATTTTCGGCGTGGGCAGGATCTTCCACCCTTGCCCCGGGCTGTCGGACCGACTCATCATCTCCCTGTCCACCCCCCCCCGGTCGCAGCAAAGTCAGCCCAGAACGGGTCGTCCTTGATGTGAGTACCACCCAGCCCCCGTCATATGAGGTTCCCATGCGAAGGTTCCTGAGTTCACCGACTCTTCTGAGTCTGATGTTTGCGTTCATGCTCGCCGGATGTTCTTCCGGTACGGCAGTCGCAGGCACATCGACCATCGCACCCGCGGGCGGTCAGGATGGGGACGGGGATGACGAGGAGAAGTCGTATGGCGACGTCATCACCGATGAGGCGGTGACTGACGACGGCCTCTTCAAGGTTCACACGATCGGCGAGGACCTCTTCTACGAGATCCCGCTCAGCCTGCTCGACACCGAGATGCTCCTTCTTACGCGCATCGCCAAGGCGCCGGATGGAGCAGGGTATGGTGGGTCGAAGACCAACACGTCGGTGGTTCGCTGGCAGCGCCAGGGCGATCGGATCCTGCTGAGGCAGGTGAGCTATTCGAACATCGCTGATCCAAGCACCGAGATCAGCCGGGCTGTGGCCAACTCGAACTTCGAGCCGGTCATTGCGGCGTTCGACATCGAAACCATGTCCCCGGATTCGATGGCGGCCGTGATTGAGGTTAC
>JBDNHE010000296.1:0-2618 GCA_041688945.1 Gemmatimonadota bacterium
CAGTTCGTTCGAGATCGGAGGAGATCTGAAATACGGCCTGACCTCCACCCTTACGCTGGACCTGACCGCGAATACCGACTTCAGCCAGGTCGAGGTCGATGAGGCGCAGGTCAATCTCACGCGCTTCCCACTCTTCCTCGCGGAACAGCGTGAATTCTTCCTCGAGAACTCGGGGTCGTTCACATTCGGAGACGTGATCGAGCGCGGTGTCCGAATGGGGACGCGGCTCTCGGACTTCACGCTCTTCCACTCGCGCCGCATCGGGCTGGAGAACGGGCAACCGATCCCGATCATGGGGGGCGGGCGCGTCTCGGGCGGGATTGGTTCGTTCGAGGTGGGACTGCTGAATATGCAGACCGGAACCTCCAACGATTCGCCCGGCGAGAACTTCACGGTCGCCCGAGTCCGGCGCGAGGTCGGAGCCCGGGCCGACATGGGCCTGTTGGTAACGCAGAGGATGTCGACAGGCGACGGACCTTCCGAGTGGAATCGGGCGATCGGTTTTGACGCCAATGCGCGGCCGTTTGGCGGGCTGATCCTCAACGCCTACCTGGCCGGGACGGCCGAGAGCGAGACGACGGGCGCGCCGGCCGATGACGGAAGCGCCTGGGCCGGGCGCCTGTCAGCGGCCTGGCGGGACCAACTGTGGGACGTGAGCGCTCAGGTGCGCAGCATCGGAGACGACTTCGATCCTGGTGTCGGCTTCGTTCGGCGTCGCAACATCACCCAGTACTACGCCACTGTCGGGACGCACCACACACCAGCGCTGCCACTGACCCAGGAGATCAATCCCTATGTCGAGGTTGATCATATCGCCGATCTGGAAGGTCGCCTCCTGACCCGCCGTCAGGCCGTGGGCGCGAACTGGGACTTCAGCGACGGCAGTCGTCTGATGGCGAGCGCGAAGACACGGATGGAGCAGCTCGACTCACCCTTTCTGGTTCAGGGGGAGGGCGTGATTGCCGCCGGAGAATACGACTTCAGTGAGTGGTCGGTCGGATACACCAGCTCGACCGGACGCCCACTTTCGCTGGGGCTGAACCTCACGGGCGGCGGGTACTTCTCCGGTGACCGTCGATCGAGGACCGTGACGGCGCGATGGCAGCCGAGCCCATATCTCGCGCTCAATGCGAACGCCGGATTCAATCGTATTGAGTTGCCTGGAACGGCGCCCTTCAATTCAAACGTGTTCGGTGGCCGCGTAAAGGCCGCTCTCAACACCGCTTTGTTCGCGAGCGCCTACGTCCAGTATCTGGAACTCACCGACGAACTGGTCAGCAATATCCGCTTCAACTGGATTCACGCTCCGCTCAGCGACCTCTTTCTTGTGCTCACTGAGCGACGGACACTGGGCGACGACGGGATCAGGTCCGACCGATTGATCACGCTCAAGGCGACGCGACTTCTGTCGTTCTGATTCGCTGCTCCGCTGCGCCGCCGCCGTCCTGCAACACCGCCACCGACGGGGAATCAGATGCCCGGGCGCGTCCTCGACCAGCACGCGTCCCGGGCTCCGATCTCTGCTATCGGTGATTCAGGCGTTGGCCTTGGCCGGCTCCCCGATGATCACTCCGATAACCGCGCCAAAGACGATGTGACCGAGCAGACTGCTCGAGGCCATCAGCGCCGAGCCACCAAAGAGGGGCGCGCCCATCATTGGCATGACCATCAGCATCGCAATCATCCAGGGGGCGATGCTGAACACCATCCCGCGGACCGCAACGGGACCCGGGATCATTGCCTGCGCGAACTTCGCGTACACGACGGCCAGCACCACGCCGATCATCAGATGGGCGGCCCATCCAGCCGCTGCCATCCCGCCCATTTGCATGGCCAGCATGTCGGCCGGATTGCCGGCCGGTAGTCCCACGAGCGGGCCGACGTAGAGTCCAAACGCGGTGAAGGCCAATGATCCCGCGACACCTGCTGCGATGATCTTTCCGATCCCGTCCATACAGCTTCCTCCGATCCGGGTGATTGACGGGAGCCGGCGCTGATGCCACTCCTGTCACATTGCCGAGCGCCAATGCACGGCGCTCCATGTATTATTGACCGACCTTCTCCGTTTCTTACATAGGGTGCGCAGGATGATTGATGTTGCCGGCGGTGGGCAGGTCGAACGAATCCGGGTGGGGGATCCCGATACGCTGGAGGCGATCGTGCGGGAATGCCTGCCGGGGCTGCTGCGGAGTGCTACGGCAGCGGGACTCCCGTTTGATCGCGCAGAGGACGCCGTCCAGTCAGCTCTGATGACCTTCGTGCAGCGAGCCTCCGACTTCGACGGTCGCGCGCGCCCCTCCACCTGGATCCACGGGATTCTGATCCGGAAGATCATGGAGCACCGACGGGGACTCGCACGCGACGGGAGTGCTGATGACATCGACGCGGTTGTCGAAGCCCGATTCGATGAGAACGGTCGTTGGTCACGGCCACCAGCTGGCCCGGTAGCGGAGCTTGCGCGCCGTCAGTTCCGTGAACAGCTGGGCCGGTGTCTCGACGCCATCCCCGATCCCCAGCGCCTCGCCTTCAGCCTGAAGGAAGTCGAGGGTTTTACGACGCAGGAGATCTGTAAGATCCTGGATGTCTCGGCCAACCACCTTGGCGTGATACTGTATCGC
>JBDNHE010000297.1:0-2632 GCA_041688945.1 Gemmatimonadota bacterium
CAGTTCGTTCGAGATCGGAGGAGATCTGAAATACGGCCTGACCTCCACCCTTACGCTGGACCTGACCGCGAATACCGACTTCAGCCAGGTCGAGGTCGATGAGGCGCAGGTCAATCTCACGCGCTTCCCACTCTTCCTCGCAGAACAGCGTGAATTCTTCCTCGAGAACTCGGGGTCGTTCACCTTCGGAGACGTGATCGAGCGCGGTGTCCGAATGGGAACAAGGCTCTCGGACTTCTCGCTTTTCCATTCCCGTCGCATCGGGCTGGAGAACGGGCAGCCGATCCCGATCATGGGGGGCGGGCGCGTCTCGGGTGGAGTCGGTTCGTTCGAGGTGGGGCTGCTGAACATGCAGACCCGAACCTACAAAGATTCGCCCGGAGAAAACTTCACGGTTGCCCGAGTCCGGCGCGAGGTCGGAGCCCGCGCCGACATGGGCCTGTTGGTAACGCAGAGGATGTCCACGGGCGACGGACCTTCCGAGTGGAATCGGGCGATCGGTTTTGACGCCAACGCGCGGCCGTTTGGCGGACTGATCCTGAATGCCTACCTGGCAGGCACCGCCGAGAGTGAGACCGCGGGCGCGCCGGCCGACGACGGGAGTGCCTGGGCCGGGCGGCTGTCGGCCGCCTGGCGGGACCAGTTGTGGGACGTGAGCGCCCAGGTGCGAAGAATCGGAGACGACTTCGATCCGGGCGTCGGCTTTGTTCGGCGTCGCGACATCACTCAGTACTACGCCACTATCGGGACGCACCACACACCAGCACTGCCACTGACAACGGAGATCAATCCCTATGTGGAGGTTGATCATATTGCCGATCTGAACGGTCGCCTGCTGACGCGCCGTCAGGCCGTGGGCGCGAACTGGGACTTCAGCGACGGCAGTCGTCTGATGGCCAGCGCGAAGACACGAATGGAGCAACTCGACTCACCCTTTCTGGTCCAGGGGGAGGGCGTGATTGCCGCCGGAGAATACGATTTCAATGAATGGTCGGTCGGATACACCAGCTCGACCGGGCGGCCACTCTCGCTGGGGCTGAACCTCACGGG
Source organism: Gemmatimonadota bacterium (assembly GCA_041688945.1). GTDB lineage: Bacteria > Gemmatimonadota > Gemmatimonadetes > Longimicrobiales > Gaopeijiaceae > Gaopeijia. The sequence continues at coordinate 1,051 of JBDNHE010000297.1, forward strand.
CGGGGGGTACTTCTCCGGTGATCGTCGATCGTCGACCGTGACGGCGCGATGGCAGCCGAGCCCATATCTCGCGTTCAATGCCAACGCCGGATTCAATCGGATTGAGTTGCCTGGAACGGCGCCCTTCGATTCAAACGTGTTCGGGGGTCGGGTGAAGGCCGCACTCAACACCGCTTTGTTCGCGAGCGCCTACGTCCAGTATCTGGAACTCACCGACGAGCTGGTCAGCAACATCCGCTTCAACTGGATTCATGCGCCGCTCAGCGACCTCTTTCTTGTACTCACTGAGCGCCGAACACTGGGCGACGACGGGATCAGGTCCGACCGATTGATCACGCTCAAGGCGACACGACTGCTGTCGTTCTGATTCGGGCTCCAGGGCAACGACGACGGCCCGGCGGCATCATTCCCGGAGGGTGATCGGAAGCCCGGGCGCGTCCTCCGTGACGACGTGGCCACGTGAAGACACGCCCGGGCTCCGATCTATCCTGCCTGAGATCAGGCCTTGGCCTTGGCCGGCTCTCCGAGGATTGCTCCGATGACTGCGCCAAAGACCATGTGACCGAGCAGGCTGCTCGAGGCCACCAGCGCCGAGCCACCAAAGAGGGGCGCGCCCATCATTGGCAGGACCATCAGCATCGCAATCAACCAGGGTGCGATGCTAAAGATCATCCCGCGGACCGGTCCAGGACCGGGAATCATTCCCTTCGCAAACTTCGCGTAGACGACGGTCAGCACCACACCGATCATCAGGTGGGCGGCCCATCCAGCCGCTGCCATCCCGCCCATCTGCATGGCCAGCATGTCGGCCGGATTGCCAGCCGGCAGTCCCACGAGCGGGCCGACGTAGAGTCCAAACACGGTGAAGGCCAATGATCCCACGACACCCGCTGCCACGATCTTTCCGATCCCGTTCATACCGTTTTCTCCGATCCGTGTGATTGACGGGAGCCGGCACTGGTGCCACTCCTGTCACATGGCCGGGCAACAACGCTCGGCGCTCCGGGTGTTATTGATCAACCCCCACCGTTTCTTACAGCGGGTGCGCAGGATGATTGACGTTGGCGGTGTCATGGACGTCGAACGGATCCGGTCGCGGGATCCGGATACGCTCGAGGCGGTCGTGCGGGAATGCCTGCCGGGACTGCTGCGAAGTGCTACGGCGGCGGGGCTCCCGTATGATCGCGCAGAGGACGCCGTCCAGGCCGCTCTGATGACCTTCGTGCAGCGAGCTTCGGACTTCGACGGTCGCGCGCGCCCGTCGACCTGGATCCACGGGATTCTGATCCGGAAGATCATGGAGCATCGACGGGGACTCGCACGCGAGGGGAGTGCCGATGACATCGACGCGGTCGTCGAAGCCCGGTTCGATGAGACCGGTCGCTGGTCACGGCCACCAGCTGGCCCGCTAGCGGAGCTTGCGCGCGGTCAGTTCCGTGAGCAGCTGGGCCGGTGTCTCGACGCCATCCCCGATCCCCAGCGCCTCGCCTTCAGCCTGAAGGAAGTCGAGGGTTTTACGACGCAGGAGATCTGTAAGATCCTGGATGTCTCGGCCAACCACCTTGGCGTGATACTGTATCGC
>JBDNHE010000298.1:0-68719 GCA_041688945.1 Gemmatimonadota bacterium
CCTGACGCCCAAACCGTGCAACGAGCACCGGTCTGGCCAACGGCCAGACCAAGCAAGAGCCACCGCCGTAAAAAACCGTCCTGACACCCAAACCGTGCATCAAGCAACGGTCTGGCCAACGGCCAGACCAAGCAAGAGCCAACGCCGTAAAAACCCGTCCTGACGCCCAAACCGTGCAACAAGCAACGGTCTGGCCAACGGCCAGACCAAGCGAGAGCCACCGCCGTAAAAACCCGTCCTGACGCCCAAACCGTGCATCAAGCAACGGTCTGGCCAACGGCCAGACCAAGCGAGAGCCAACGCCCCGGCAGCCCGTCCCGCGGTTTCAACCACCCAGTTCCGGCAACCACAGGAGGGGTTGTTAAGTAGGACCCCGCCACCCGGAGGACGCGCTGGGCGCCCCGTGGGCTAGGCGGGCAAGCGAAGGCGTAGCAACGCTACTCCGAGCGCAGCCCAACGACGCCCACGGGGATGCCCAGCGTGTCCGTCAGAATTGCCAGACCATGGCTCCCCATGTCAGTCCCGCGCCGAAGGTGGCCGACAACACCTTCATCCCTGGCTGAATCGTCCCGTCCTCAAACGCCTCGTCCAGCGCCACCGGGATCGAAGCCGAGCTCATGTTCCCGTACCGGTCCAGATTGATGTAGACCTTCTCCATCGGGATGCCAGCGTACTTCGCAGTCGCCTCAATAATCCGGATGTTGGCCTGGTGCGGCACCATGACGTCGATCTCGTCTGCGCTCACGCCCGCACGTGCCAGCGCTTCACTGGCAGCCTGGGACATGGAGCGTACCGCGCTCTTGAAGATCTCACGGCCCGACATCTTCATCAGGTGATCGCGATTGCGAACCCGCTCTTCGGTCAGGGGCATGGTCGCGCCACCCGCCGGCCGCCAGAGCAGCTCAGCCAAGTTGCCGTCCGAACGGTGGAAGGAGGACAGAATCCCCGTCTTGCCGTCCGACGGCTTCAGTACCACCGCGCCGGCTCCGTCGCCGAACAGCACGCAGGTCGAGCGGTCGGTCCAGTCCAGGATGGCGCTCATCTTCTCGCTCGCCACCACCAGCACGGCCTTGGAACGGCCTGCGGCCAAATAGCCCTCGCCCATCGACAGCCCGTAGAGCCAGCCCGAACAGGCGGCGGACACGTCAAAGGCCATCGCGTTCTTCAGCCCAAGGAGCGCCTGAGTGTCGCAGGCGGTCGAGGGAAGCAGGCGATCAGGCGTCGCGGTCGAGAGGATCAGCGTATCAATGTCGTCCGGATCGATTCCCGAGCGCTCAATGGCGACCTTGGAGGCCTCGGCCGCCATGTAGGCAGCGCCATGATCATCGGACTCAAGACGGCGTTCACGGATGCCGGTCCGTTCCCGGATCCATTCATCATTGGTCTCGACGATCTTGGACAGATCGGCGTTGGTTACGACCCGGTCGGGCAGATATCGGCCAGTGGAAGCGAAATCGACGATCGGAGTGGCGCTCATCCTTCCTCACTTTCGGTTTCGGCCGGACCGCGCTCGGAGAGTTCCCGCCGCATGTCGCCGACAAGATCCTCGCGCACCGCCTGGGCCGCCATTTTGATGGCGTTGCGGATGGCCTTCGGGGACGAACCCCCGTGACAGATGATGGTGACTCCATTCACACCCAGGAGCGGAGCACCCCCGACCTCCGTGTAGTCCAGCTTACGAAGTGCATGCTGTAGATCCAACTCCGTACCGGTGGCCTTGAGTTCCTTCTGCACCAGCCCGGCCACGAAGAGCGCGACGCTTTCGTAGAACTTCAGCAGCACGTTGCCGGCAAAGCCATCCGCGACCAGCACGTCGCATCGACCGTCAATGATGTGCCGGCCTTCAATATTGCCGACGAAGTCAAGGCCTTTGTCCGCGGCCAGCAGGGCGTGGGTCTCGACCGAGAGCTCGTCACCCTTTTCAGGCTCCTCTCCAATGTTCAGTAGTCCGATCCGGGGTTCGTCGACCCCGAGAACATCCTTGGCGTAGACTCGGCCCAGATGTGCGAACTGGTGAAGATGGACCGGCTTGCAGTCCACATTGGTGCCGGCATCGACCAGAACGGTCCAGGCGCCCGCGGTCGGAATCACGGTCGCCACAGAGGGCCGATCGACTCCGGGAAGCGGCCTGAGAATAAAGAGGGAGGCCGCCATGACCGCGCCGGTTGACCCGGCGCTGACGAAGGCGTCGACCTCTCCAGCCGCCTGCAGCCTCACCCCGACGGCAATCGAGGACTCGGGCTTTTTGCGGAGAACGGTCGCCGGCGGCTCACCCGGAAGAATACGATCCGCCGCGTGGTGCACGTGCAGACGATCGGGAATCGGTCCATCGTGGGCGGCGATGGCCGCGCGGATGGCGGTCTCGTCCCCGACAAGGACGATTTCGATATCGTCGTCGAGTTCAACCAAGGCACGAACGGCCCCCGCAACTTCGGTCGCGGGGGCTTCGTCCGTCCCCATGGCATCAAGTGCGATGCGCACGGGGGGTCGCTTAGAGGGTCTCTACTTCGAGAACGCTCTCGCCGCGGTAGTCACCGCAGTTGGGGCAAACCCGGTGCGGACGCTTGGCGTCTCCGCACTTCGGGCAGCTCTGCAGTGCTACCGCTTCGGCCTTGTAATGCGTGCGGCGCTTACGCTTCCGCTGCTTCGAAGTCCGCTTCTTTGGAACAGCCATTGTAGCCTCACTCGCTATTCAGCGCCCGGAGCGCGTCCCATCTGGGATCGTGCTCGTCCAGCGTGCAATCGCACGCCTTGTCGTTTCGGTTGATCCCGCAGCGCGGACAGAGTCCGCGGCAATCCGGGTCGCATTCTACAAAACGGTCGGCGTTGAGCAATAGCTCTTCCCGAACCGCTTCTTCCAATTCCAGCATTCGTTCCAGATCGGGAATCAGGTGGATCTCTCCGCCCTTATCCCCATCCTCCGAGGGATCGCCGAAGACCATTACGACCTCCATATCCAGCTCGGAATCGACGGGCTTCAGGCATCGGCGACACTCGTTCGCCAGGGCCCCCGTCAACCTGCCTGTCACAGCAACTTCGCCACTCCCGGCCGATGTGGCCTGGAGCTTCGCCACCAGTGGCGAGGCAAGCCGAATTTCGCATTCATCCCATAGGGGAGCGTCGGGAGGAATGACCCCCTCGACGGAAAGCGAACCTTCCCGCTCCAACAGAGCGAGATCCAGTGTGAGCATAGCTGACAAACCTACCCGCGACGGGAAATAGTGTCAACGCAGGAGCCGGCCCGGAAAGTCGTCTTCCGGGCCGGATCCAGGCGTCATCCAGCCGTAGTGATCCGGTCGGTCTCGGCGAAGAAGAACCCGATCTCACGGGCTGCGTTCTCGTCGGAGTCCGACGCGTGGATCGCGTTGCGGCCTTTTGACTCGGCGAAGAGCTTCCGGACCGTGCCCTCAGCGGCCTCAGCCGGGTCGGTCGCGCCGTTTGCGTCACGCAGCGCCAGCACGGCGTTCTCGGCCTCAAGGACCATCGGAATGCAGGGCCCGGACGTCATGAATTCGACCAACTCGCCATAGAACGGACGCTCGCGGTGGACACCGTAGAACTCTCCGGCCTGCGCCTCGGTAAGACGGACCATCCGCAACGCCCTGACCGAAAACCCGTTGCCCTCAAGGTGGGCCAGAACCTTACCGGCCTTCCCCGTACCAACCGCGTCTGGCTTGATGATCCCAAGTGTCAGACTCATATCGTTCTCCAGTTCGTTGTTTGATTCACAAGTTTGAAACTCATTGTCCTTCATCCGGTCCAAACAGGACCCGGAGCACGGAGTCGCGGGTGATGAAGCCCACGAGCTCCCCTTCCCGGACCACCGGAAGCTGCTCGACATCCCGATTCGACATCTGTGCCGCAACGTCCAACAGGGCTTGATCCTCGGTTACACAGAGGACCGAGCGGGTCATGATGTCTCGTGCGCAGCCTTCATTCGCCGCATCACTGAGCGATCCCGTCCGGGCGCGAGGCACCAGATATCCCAGTGCATCACCGGCCGTGATGATCCCCAGAACCTCATACTGATCACCCACGACGGGCACGGCATGGAGTCTCCGCCGCGCCATCAGGTCCATAATCTCTTTGATCGGCGTGTCCGGATACACCCGGTAGGTCACCGGCTCTACCGCGGATTCAACCAGGAGCTTACCGGGGATCACCGTCTCCAGGAAGCCCTCGAGATGACGCACATCGTCAACCGAGTCGGCCTCCAGAAGTGCCTCTCGTACCGTCTCGTCCGATACCAGCCGACGAAGCACCGGAGCCACCCTGGCCCGCAGTGCCGAAATCTTCCTCGGCGCCATCAACAAAAAGATAATCCGGGCCGCAGCCGGGGCGTCCCGCCCCTCTCCTGTGATCACGATCTCGGCAGGTGAAACCCCCAGCATCAGGTGCGGGCGGTCCAACCCTTCGATCTCCACGCCGGCCAGCACGACCTCGTCATGGAACCGGACAACCTCGCCGCGGGAGCCGAACGCCAGATCCCGGGCGCACTTCGCCCTGCGAGAATCCTCAAGGGCCGCATCTTCGGGGAGAAGCTTCAGCAACTCGCCCAGGACAGCCTCGAAGGTGTCTCCGCCAGTCGGGATCGAGATCCCGTCCGCTGTGATCAGTTCGGCGAGGTTCATGATGAGACGGGCAGCCCCCGGGTCACCCCGGGGGCACCCTGTGCCTCAGGCGCTCAGCGCGTCCCGAATCAGTTCGGCGATCTCAACCGGGCGCTTGGCCACGGCGATGCCGTTCTGAGCGAACACTTCCATCTTCTCGGCGGCCGTACCTGCAGAGCCGCTGACGATGGCACCCGCGTGACCCATGGTGCGTCCGGGAGGGGCCGTCTGACCGGCAATGAAGCCGACGACGGGGACCTTCACGTACGTCTTCACGAACTCGGCTGCTTCCTGCTCGTCGGTGCCCCCGATCTCGCCGATCATGACGATCGCCTTGGTGTCTGGATCGTCCTTGAAGGCGTCCAGGCAGTCGATGAACTTGGTGCCGATCAGCGGATCGCCACCGATTCCCACACAGGTGGTCTGGCCGATGCCCGCATTGGTGAGGTGGTGAACCGCCTCATAGGTCAGCGTCCCGGAACGCGAGACAAGCCCGACCGGGCCCGGCGTCACGATCTGACCGGGAAGGATCCCGACCTTGGCCTTGCCGGGGGTGATCAGGCCTGGGCAGTTGGGCCCCAGCACACGAACACCACGGTCACGGGCAAACGTGTGCGCACGAGACATGTCGAGGACCGGAATCCCTTCGGTGATCGCGACCACAAAGGAAACGCCGGAATCGGCGGCTTCCATCACCGCGCCCGCGGCAAAGGCCGGCGGTACGTAGATGACCGAGGTATTGGCCTGCGTGGCGGCAACGGCCTCGTCCATGGCATTGAAGATCGGGACTTTCTTCCCATCCGGACCGTCAAAGAACTGACCGCCCTTACCCGGAGTCACGCCGGCGACGACGTTGGTTCCGTATTCCATCATCTGGTAGGTGTGGAACGAGCCATCTCGGCCCGTAATCCCCTGCACGACCAGACGAGTGTTCTCGTCAATAAAAATCGACATCGTCGTGCCCCTTAAGCCTGTTTGGCGAGTTCAACTGCCTTCGAGACAACCTCATCCATCGAGGTATAAGCGTCGAAGCCAGCATTCTTGAGAATTTCGAGCGCCTCGGTCTCATTCGTCCCGGTGAGACGAATAACGATCGGCACACCGATATCGATGTTTTTGGTCGCTTCCACGATTCCATTGGCCACATCGTCAGTGCGGGTGATGCCGCCGAAGATGTTGAACAGAATCACCTTGACCGACGAATCGGAGCTGATGATGCGGAGGGCGTCGACCACCTTCTGCGGATTGGACGAACCGCCGATATCCAGGAAGTTGGCCGGCTCACCGCCGTAGTACTTCACCAGGTCCATCGTGGCCATGGCCAGTCCGGCGCCGTTCACACAGCAGCCCACGTTGCCATCGAGCTTGATGAAGGTCAGACCGGCGTCCCGCGCCTCGGTCTCGGCCTGCGGCTCGGCTGAGGTGTCGCGGTACGCGGCGATGTTCGGCATACGGAAGAGCGCGTTGTCATCCACCGAGACCTTGGCATCAATCGCCTTCACCTCGCCCGAGGGCGTGGTGATCATCGGATTGACCTCGGCCAGCGAGCAGTTCGACTTCATGAAGGCATTGTAGAGCTGCCCCATGATCTTGGTCGCCTGCTTGATCAGAGCCGGATCGTCGTACAGCGCATTAGCCAGCCAGTATGCTTGGTGTGGCAAAAGGCCGTAACGCGGGTCGATGTGCAGCTTACGCAGCGCATCGGGATTGTTGTGCGCGACCTCTTCGATGTCGACACCACCCTCAGCGGAAACCATGAACATCGGGCGCTGAGCGTTCCGATCCATGACTACGGCGACGTAGGCCTCGGTCTCGATGTCCTCGGCGGGCGTGACCAGAACCTTTTCGACGGTCAGGCCGCTGATCTGCATTCCGAGGATGTTCGAGGCGTGTTCTTTCGCCTCGGCCGGGGTCTTGGCCAGCTTCACGCCGCCGGCCTTACCGCGGCCGCCTGAGTGAACCTGCGCCTTTACGACGACCATGCCACCGTACTTTGAGGCGATCGCCTCGGCCTGCTCGGCGGTGGTTGCAATCTCCCCCGGAGGGACCGGCATGCCGGCCTCGCGGAAGATCTCTTTCGCCTGATATTCGTGGAGATCCATAACCGTTGGTTTTGATGTGAACCGAAGGGAACCGGCCGGAGCCGAGACCGTTGAAGGTACCGAGCGTGAGAAGGGGATTCAACCGGAATCCCCCTCCCTGCCGGTGGTTCAGCCGCCCTCGCCCGAAGAAAGCGAGCGCAGAAGCGTGCGAAGTCGGTCGAGGCGCTCACCGAAGCCGGCGAAATCGCCCTCTCTCAGCCGTGACTCAGCCTGCTCGAGCAGGTCCAGCGCCTCAGCGGGCCAGCGGGACGTGTCAATCGGGCCGAGGTCGCCAACCGCGGCGCCCTGCACGACCGTCCCCGGCCGCGGCGCAACCGATCTGCCGTCCTCCGCCGCCAGAGCCTGAATCGCCCCAAGCAGCGTCTCCTCCATGGCGACCCGACGGCCGTCGGACACCACGAAACGGCGCAGCTCCGGAATGGCGTCCGCTTCTGCTGCCAGGAAGACCGGCTCCATGTAGACCAACCGATCGCCGACGGGCACCAGGTGGAGGTGCCCGGTCCAGACGCGACTGCCACCCGTGCGCCAGAGCGAGAACTGCTGAGAGATCGCCGGATCCTGCTCGACCAGCGCCTCAACCTGGCGCGGTCCCGCGATCTGCTCCTCGACCGGCACATCGAACAGACGCAGTTCTGGCGAACCATCGGCCCGCAGGCGACCGGCCAATATCCCGGTCAGGTTCTGGCGGCCAGCCGGGACGAAAGCAGTCGTCAGCTGAAAGCTCGCTTCGGTGTCACCCGGCATGCGATACAGGCCGTACTCGGGCTTGTACAACACCGGGTTGGTGCCCTGAGCCAGCTCTTGGGGCCGTGCCCAGACGTCCTGCTGTCCGAAAAAGACCGGCGCGTCGTCCTGGTGGTATTGAAGCAGAACGGCGGACTGGAGTGCCAGCATCCCTTCGGCGTAGCGAAGGTGAGCCTGCAGCGATTCGGGCATGTCCGAAAGGGGCCGAAGCAGCTCAGGAAACGTCTGAGACCAGGCATCCAGCAACGGATCGGCTGTCGGCACGCGGTAGAAGGTGACGTCTCCCGTGACCGCGTCGACCGTCACTTTGACCGAATTGCGGGCGTAGGCGATGTCCGGACGGCCCGTCTCGAGTCCGAAAACGCGTGACAGCGGGAAGTAGCCCGTCGCGGTGTAGCCTTCGAGCACCCAGACCACCCGCCCGCCATCCAGAACGGGATAGGGTGCCTCCGGAAAGCGGAGGAAGGGCGCGATCGCGCGGACCCGCTCGGTGACACCCCTGCGTAGAACCAGCCGTGAGTCGGCCTCTACCTCGCCCGCAAACAGGACGTTGGCTTCCTGCAGATACCAGGCGAGAGAGAGCTTGTTGAAGAAGCCGCCGACCCTGATGCCCGCAGGGAAATCCTCGCCCGGCGTTCCTACCTCGCCCGTGGGCGAGACAAAGGCGGAATCCGAGGCGTTGACGAGCGCGTACGACTGGGGGCGCGTCCCGAAAAACACACGGGAGCGGTCGAGCCGAAGCGATGCGGGTGCGTCTGCGTCGACTTCGGCCGGAATCCCGGACACGTACATCTGGGGGCGACCGCCAGTCGTCTCCGTGGCAGGCACGGCCACGGCGCCATTTCCGACGATGTAGCGCTCGTAGATGTGGAGATTCTGCCAGTTGGGGTCCTCGATGCCGAGCGGATCGACTTCACGGACTGCCACCGCCATCGGAATGGGACCGTCGGGCCCGGGATACCGATCGAAAGCCACATTCAGGAAGTCGTAGTAGCGGAAACGCGCATCGACCTCGCGGAAGGTCGTGAGCAGCGCGTCCTGGCTCCAGATGGGCAGCCCGGCGAACTGAGCCTGGGCTTCATTCCAGTCGACCTGCCCTTCCGCACGGGCCTGGAAGGGCCTGCGCTCCATTTCGTCGAGCCCGAATCCGATCCGCGTGAAGCGAAGCGCCTGGTCGATGTAGGGAGTCTCGCGCGAAAGTTCGTTCGGTACGACCTGAAAACGCTGGACGAAGCCCGGGTAGAGCTGCGCAACAACCGTGGAGCCGATCAGAACCGCGATCATGGAGACCAGCGCCGGGAGGGCCCGGTTCTTCCACGCACCCCAGACCAGCCCGATCGCAGCCAGCACGTAAAGCGTCGCCTGGATTCTCAACGCGGGCAGGCGGGCCTGAGCGTCGGTGAAGCCAAAAATCCCCTGAACGTCCGATGTACCACCCATCAGAAGCATGGCGCGGGCGAGCGCAGACCGGGCGGCGAGCAGGAGGAGGAAGACGGCCAGCAGCACGCCAAGGTGCTTCCGGGCGGCTTCATCAACGGTTGCACCCTTGGGTCCCAGATTGACAGCGCCTGTCGCGGCATAGCCCGCCACAACCACCGTCAGCATCAGGAAGGCCAGGATCAGCAGGTAGGTCAGTCCAGCCTGCAGAACCGGTACAGTGAACACAAAGAACGACAGGTCCCGTCCAAGGAACGGATCCACCATTCCCCAGTCACCCGCCGAGAGCCAGAGCAGAACGGACCGGGCAACGCCTTCCGGTACCACACTGCCGAACCAGAGCCCGAGCAAAGCGGAAAACCCCAGGATCGAGCCGTTGATCCACTGCTTCGGGACCTGCTCGGCGATCTCCAGGTTTCCAAACTTCCGCTTGATGTGCAGCGCGCCCAGACGGCGGGCCACGATGCGGAGGTTGATATACAGCACCCCGCCCACCAGGACAGTCGCGGCGGCCCTTAGCCCCCAGGTCCATCCCAGGGAACGCAGGAAGACCGGGAGGTAGCCCGTCTGGCGGTGCCAGAGCACATCCACGTAGAGCTGCGTAGCCACACGGGACAGCCCCATGAGGATGGCGAAAGCCACCAGGAGCAGGATAGCGAATCGTCCCCGGCGGAGCCGGGCCTGCGCAATATCGGTCAAACTGTTACTCCGTTCTCAGTGAGCCAACCCTCGACCTCGGCGCGATACCGATCGCGCTGCTCGGCCGTCCGGGCCTCAAAGCGAGCGACCAGAACCGGCTGGGTGTTCGACGCACGCAGGAGTCCCCATCCGTCTTCAAACAGTATCCGGACGCCGTCGACATCTATCACATCATAACGGGCCGAGAAATGGCCCATGGCCTTTTCGACCAGAGCGAACTTGTCCTCTTCCGGAACGTCGATGCGCAGTTCGGGCGTCGACACATAAGCCGGGAACTCCGCAACCTTGGCGGACAACGGCACCGAAGAGCGCGCGACGATGTCGATCAGGTAGGCCGCGTCGTAGAGCGCGTCGTCGAATCCCAGGTACTCGTCTCCTCCCACGCAGATGTGGCCTGAAAGCTCTCCGGCCAACGGCGCGTTCTCGACCTTCATCTTCTGCTTCATGAGCGAATGACCGGTGGCCCACATGATGGGGATGCCGCCCGCGGCCTCGAACACCTCGGGGAGCGTCTGTGAGCACTTCACGTCAAACACCAGCTTCTGCCCCGGGCCCTTTCGGCTGATCAAGTCCAGACCAAACAACAGCAGAATCAGGTCGCCGCGGACCACATTACCCTTCTCGTCGACGGCGCCGATCCGGTCCGCGTCACCGTCAAAGGCGATTCCCAGGTCGGCTCCGGTTTCCTTCACCTTGGCAATCAGGTCGACCAGGTACTTGTCGACCGTCGGGTCGGGATGGTGGTTCGGGAAGGTGCCGTCCGACTCGCAGTAGAGCGGGACGACTTCGGCCCCGATGCGCGTCAGAAGATCGACCGCGACCAGCGAACCACTCCCGTTGCCGCAGTCCACGACCACCTTGACCGGGCACGGCAGCTTGAAACGCCCGGCAACGTCGGTGGTGTACTCGGGATAGATGTCCCGCACTTCGACACTGCCCTGCCCCGCGGCGTCGGTGGTTGGCAGATTGTCGGCGAAGATTGCGGCCTTCATCTCCTGGATGGCACTCCCGAAGACCGATCCGCCGGCCAGTGTCATCTTGATGCCATTCCATTCGGGCGGGTTGTGTGAGCCCGTGACCTGAATGCCGCCATCGAGCTTCAACACCTTCTCCGCCCACCAGACCATCGGCGTAGGAACCGTTCCGATATCAAGGACGCTGACACCGGCTGCGTTGAGCCCCCGAATCAGGCCGGCGGTAAGGCCGTTGGACGACGGACGATTGTCCCGACCGACGGCGATGCGGGGCGACCCGCCCAGGGTTGAGACGGCCCGGGCGCCATACGCCCGACCGACAGCCTCGGCCACGCCGGCGTCGAGGTCCTGTCCGACGATCCCACGGATGTCGTACTCACGGAAAATGTGCGAAGCGAAGCTCATATCGTGGATCCGATCTTGTTGTCTATTGAGGAGTGCTATCCGGTCACCAGAAAAAAGCGGCGTTCCCCGAGCATTCGGGAAACGCCGCGGTACTGCAAGCTAGTGTGGTGCATCAAGAGTGTCTCGGCCATTCGAACGCCGATGCATCCGGCCCCGCGTCGTTGCCTCGAGTCGGGATAGCGCTGCTATCCCTCGTCGCGGCGCCTCGCAGGAGCCGGCGCCTCGACGCTCTCGGTGGCTCGCGAACTCCTGATGTACCACACCTCAGCCCATCAGATCAGGGCGCCATCCCCAGAAAAATGCCCCCGGCCTGCTGAAGACCCTCAACCGAGTCTGTGGCAAACTGAAGCATGCTGCTGGGGAAAATGCCGAGGAACAGAATGATTCCGACCGCCGCGATCAGCGCCACCTTGAGCGGGAGCGGCACGAACATCCGATCGTGCTGGTCGGCCGAGGCCGGCTCCTTCATCCAGACGAACCAGGCCAGACGCAGGTAGTAGAAGTACGAGAGCAACGTCGTCATGACGAGGACCACGATAAGGGTCCAGAGATTCGCCTCGGCCGCGCCCTGCAGCAGGTAGATCTTGCCCATGAAGCCGCCGGTGCCCGGGAAGCCGGCCAGCGAGAGCAGGAATACCGTCAGGAAGACGCCCAGGAGCGGCTGTGCCTGCCCCAGTCCGGCGTAGTCCTGGCGCATCAGGTTCTCCTCGCCGTGACGGGAGACGATCACCACGATCGCAAAGGCGCCCAAGTTCATGACGCCGTAAATCAGCAGATAGAACAGCATTCCCGCGGCAGCCATGTCGTTGGCCGCCGTCAGCGCCACCATCAGGTATCCGGCATGGGCGATGCTGGAGTACGCCAGCATCCGCTTGACGTTCGGCTGGGCCAGCGCGATCAGGTTGGCGACGACCATGGTGGCGGCGGCCAACCACCAGATGACGCTGTACCATGAATCGTAGAGTCCCGGGAACGCGACCATGAAGACGCGGAAGAAGGCCACAACTGCGGCCGCCTTAACACCCACGGACATGAAGGCGGTGATCGGTGTCGGCGCCCCTTCGTATACGTCGGGGGTCCACATGTGGAACGGGACCACCGAGACCTTGAACGCAAACCCGACGCCAAGCAGTGCCACTCCGAAGAGAAGCAGACCGGTGTGTGCCGAGCCGGTCTGAATGGCCAGCGCGATCTGCGAAATGTTCGTGCTGCCAGTCGCCCCGTAGACGAGGGCCAGGCCGTAGAGGAAGAACCCGGTCGAAAAGGCACCAAGCAGGAAGTACTTCAGTCCCGCTTCAGCGGAGCGGCGGTCGCGGCGATTGAACGCGGTCAGTGCATAGACCGAGATCGACATGACCTCGAGGCCCAGGAAGAGCACCATCAGGTCGCGCGCCGAGGACATGAACATCATCCCCGCCGTCGCCAGCATGATCAGGGCGTAGTACTCGCCCGCCTGAAGCCGCTGCCGGTAGACGTAGGTGAATGACATGACCACGCCAAAGGCCGCCGCACCCAGAAAGATCCAGTTGGCGAAAAGGCGGAAGTGGTCGACCGTCACCAGGCCAGCGGTGCCGACCTCGTGCACGCCATAGAGCCAGCCGTTGATCGCCCCGGTGACAAGGATTCCGGCCAAGGCCCAGAGGCCCAGATCCATGGAAGGCTCTTCTGCACCGTGATCCGACTTCCGCTGGTCACGCTTGCCTGACACACCCGCGAGCAGGACACCGATCGCCCAGAAACAGAGGACGAATTCGGGCAGCATGGCCCAGAAGTAGTGGAGCTGAGAACTGAAGTCGAGCTGCATCGTGTCAGTCCTGGTCCCCGGTCACCGTCTCATCGACGTCAACCGGCTGGGTCTCAATCACGACGACCACCGGAGCATCCGGGGTGTCGCGGGCGACCGAAAGATCCATGCGTCCACTCTCAACCCGTTCAAGAACCGCACGAACCGAAGGCTCCATGCGATTCAGGATGGGCGTGGGGAAGACGCCGAGTACAATCATGAGAACCAGGAGCGGGCTCAGAACGGCGATCTCACGCCGGTTCAGATCCACCACCTCGCGGTTCTCCTGTTTATCGAGCTTGTTGAAGAAGATCCTCTGCACCATCGGCAGCATGTAGTACGCTGCGAAAATCACTCCGGTCGTGGCGATCACTGCCAGCCCCGGCCGACTCTCAAACGTTCCGAGAAGCGCCAGGAACTCGCCAACGAAGCCACTCGTGCCGGGAAGGCCGATGGAGGTGAGCGCGGTGATCACGAAGGCCGTTGCAAACATCGGGGCCACACGGCCCAGGCCGCCAAAGTCTTCGATCTTCCGCGTGTGGCGGCGCTCGTAGAGCATGCCCAGAAGAAGGAACAGCGCGCCGGTGCTGACACCGTGCGAGATCATCACCATCAGCCCGCCCTGCAGGCCGTTGACGGTCAGGGCAAAGATGCCGATCACGACGAAGCCCATGTGGGCGACCGAAGTGTAGGCCACCAGCTTTTTGGCATCCGGCTGGATCGCCGCGACCCAGGCCGCGTAGATGATGCCGATCACGCCGAGCACCATCATGACGGTGATCACCGTCGGGTGCTGAGCTGCTGCCGGAAAGAACGGAAGCAGGAACCGGAGAAAACCGTAGGTCCCCATCTTCAGCAGAACTGCCGCCAGAACCACCGAACCGGGCGTGGGCGCCTCGACGTGCGCGTCGGGGAGCCAGGTGTGCAGCGGAAAGATCGGCACCTTGATGCTGAAGGCCAGCGCAAAGGCACTGAAGAGCCAGAGCTGTTCCTTGAGCGTCAGCGGCACCCGAAGCAGGTCTGCATAGGCAAATGTGCCGTATCCGAACTGGCCCTTGGCCTGCATGTACAGATAGAGGATCGCGACCAGCATCAGCAGCGACCCGAAGGCGGTGTAGAGGAAGAACTTCACCGCCGCGTAAATGCGCCGCTCTCCGCCCCAGATCCCGATCATGAAGTACATCGGGACGAGGGTCAGCTCGAAGAAGACGTAGAAGAGGAAGAGGTCGGTGGAGACGAACACTCCGACCACACCCGTCTGCAGAAGGAGCATGAGCGCGTAGAACGCCTTCTCCTTTTTGCGGATGTAGTTGAACGATCCTAGGATCGCGATCGGCGTGGTAAAGGTGGTCAGCAGGATCATGAAGAGGCTGATCCCGTCCACACCCAGCGAGTAGTGCACGCCCCAGCCGGAAATCCAGTTCATCGAGGAGGAGAGCTGCATCTCTGCGCTCCCCGGCTCAAAGACGAACCAGAGGCCCAGGCTCAGGACGAAGACCGCGGCGGACCACCAGAACGACACCTGCTTGGCGCGTTCCTGAGGCAGAGCCAGAATGGCTCCTATCCCCAGCAGCGGAAGCCAGAGAAGGGCGTGGAGGGCCCAGCCACCGTAGTTCATCGAAGCGAGAAGCTCGGTCATGGTCTGTGCCTTATCCGACGATCGAGAGCAGGACCACAAGGACCCCGATCGTGAGGATGAATGCGTAGGTGTTCACCGAACCGGTCTGGAAGAGGGAACCCACGAAGCCAACGCTCCGGGCCACCATTCCGGTCAGGTTCACCAGTCCGTCGATCAGGAAGGCGTCGACCCACTTCCACAAGAATTTCGACGTCCGGATGATCGGTTGGACGATCAGGGCGTCGTAGATCTCGTCGACGTAGTACTTGTTGTAGAGAACCTTGCCGAAGCCAGTGAGTTCGTCTGATTCCGAAGCCGGCTTGTACTGCCGCCTGGACACCAGCGCGACGGTCAGAACGACGACTGCCAGCGCCGCCAAGGTCGAGACCAGGGCCCAAGCCAGTTCACCCCCTCCGAACGGGGCGTGCTCCAGATAGCCGGAGAGATGCTCCTGTCCGGCAAGGAAGCCACCGTCGACCAGCGCGGCCTCGCGGATCCCCGTGGCGGCATGAGTGATCGGCTCAAGCCATTCATGCAGCCACTCGCTCATCGGCAGCGCACCGTTGAAGCCCAGGAAGGACTCCGAGATGGCCGTCGGCACATTGATCCAGCCGCCAAACATCGACAGAATCGCCAGCACGGTAAGAGGGATGACCATGGTCATCGGCGCCTCGTGCAGGTGCTTCGCCTCTGCTTCACCGGTCCGGTTGGGGCCGTGGAAGGTCATGACCATCATGCGGGTCATGTAGAAGGCCGTCATCATTGCGGCGGCCAGCGCCAGGATCCAGAAGACCGTGTAGAGCGACCCGTACGGGCCGACCGCAGCGGCTCCCGCGTACCAGATGATCTCGTCTTTCGAGAAGAATCCGGCGAAGGGCCAGATGCCCGCGATGGCGAGCGTCGCGATCCACATGGTCGCGGCGGTGATGGGCATGAACTTCCGCAGCCCACCCATGTTCCGCATGTCCTGGGCGTCCCAGTCCTTATGCGTGTGATGCAGCGCCTGGTGCATCGAGTGAATCACCGCACCCGCGCCCAGGAAGAGCAGCGCCTTGAAGAAGGCGTGCGTCATCAGGTGGAAGACACCTGCTGTGTACGCGCCGGCTCCCACAGCCAGGAACATGTACCCGAGCTGCGAAACGGTGGAGTAGGCCAGAACCTTTTTGATGTCGTACTGAACCAGGGCGATGGTCGCGGCAAAGAGCGCCGTGAGCACACCGATGCCGGCAACGGTAACGCTGCCCGTCGGAGACATGGCAAAGAGCACCGACGAGCGGGCCACCATGTAGACACCGGCCGTCACCATGGTGGCGGCGTGGATCAGCGCAGAGACCGGCGTCGGGCCCGCCATCGCGTCTGGGAGCCAGATATGGAGCGGGATCTGAGCCGACTTACCCGCCGCACCCAGCAGCAGGAAGAGGGTGATCAGTGTGATCCCGCCCCCGCCGTAGGCCAACGCCGTCGGGGCCTCACTCATCACCGCGCCGAAGTCGAGCGTCCCGAACACGCCGAACATCATGAAGATGGCCAGCAGGAAGCCGACGTCTCCGATGCGGTTGACGATGAATGCCTTCTTGCCCGCATCCGCCTTTTCGCGATCGCCAAACCAGAAGCCGATCAGCAGGTAGGAACAGAGCCCCACCCCTTCCCAACCGACGAACATCAGCGCGAAGCTCGCACCCATCACCAGGATGAGCATGAAGAACACGAAGAGGTTCAGGTAGGCGAAGTATCGAGGATAACCGGGGTCATCCTTCATGTAGCCGACGCTGAACACATGGATCAGCGAGCCCACCCCTGTAATCACCATCATCATGATGATCGAGAGCTGGTCCAGCTGAAGCGCGGCCTTCACCTCAAGGGTGCCGGTCGCCATCCAGGTGAAGTATTCGACCACCACCGGGTGTTCGAGGTGCGCCCCGAACATGCGGGTGAAGTTGACCAGCACTATCGTGAAAGCCGCGAACATGACGCCGGGTCCGATCCAGGACGGAAGCGTGTGGGTCAGCGGCCGGCCACCGGTGTCCAGATCCAGTTCCCCGCCTTGGCGGACTGCATCCGCCGAACGACGGGCGTGAGACAACGCGAGCACGCCATTGATCAGGAACCCGATCAGCGGCAGCAGAACGATGAGCCCGGGCAGGAACGGCTCGAAGGCCGCCTGACTGGCCGCCTCTGCCGCTTCCGGACCGCCCTGAAGCCAGAACATCCCGAGAGAGAAGTTCATGCGCCTACCACTTCAGGAGATTGAAGGAATCGACATTGACCGTTTCGTAGTGCCGGAAGATCGAGATGATGATCGCGAGCCCCACGGCGGCCTCGGCGGCCGCAACGGTCATGACAAAGAACACAAAGACCTGACCTTCGATGCCGATCACGCGAGAGAACGCGACCAGCGCCAGGTTCACGGCATTGAGCTGGAGCTCGATGCACAGGAACATGATTATTGCGTTCCGCCGAACCAGGACGCCGAAGGTGCCGATCACAAAGAGGACGGCACTGAGAATCAGCGCATAGGAAAGCATGGTTATCCCCTCACCCTGCGGCGCTTGGCCAGGACCAGCGCGCCCACGATCGCCACCAGGAGCAGAACTCCGGTGATCTCGAAGGCCACGACGTAAGTGGTGAACAGCGGTTCGGCGATCACACCCACGGCTCCCTTCTCTGCGATCAAGGCGTCAATCGCTTCGGCCCCGTCAAAAAAGGAAAAGACCGGGCTTTCGCCGGCGCCCCAGAAGCGGCTGGCCAGAATCCCGACCAGGCCACCCGAAACGATCAGTGAAAGAATGCCCCAGACGCCGCCCTTCAGATCCTGCTCGTATTCGTGCCCCAGGTTCAGGAGCATGATCACGAAGAGGAAGAGGACCATGATCGCGCCGGCATAGACGATCACCTGAATCGCCGCCAGGAAATGGGCCTCGAGCAGCACGTAGATCCCGGCCACGGCGGCGAGCGTCGCGACCATGAAGATCAGGGAAGCCACGGGCGACCGGCCGAAGACGACGCCCAGGGCGCCGCCAACCGCGATGGTCGCAAGCGCAAAAAAGAAGCTCTCGACCATTCGTCTCCCCTTACTCGGAGCGGGGATCCGAGGGATCCCAGAGCAAAGTGGTCGGATGATCCTGCTCCATCAGACGATCCAGATCGTAGACGAAGCGGTCGCGCGAGTACTCGGCATTCTCGAAGTGACGGCCCACGTGAATGGCCTCCACCGGACAGACTTCCTGGCACATTCCGCAGAAGATGCAGCGGAATTCGTCGATTTCGAAGACGACCGGATAGCGATTGCCCTGATCATCTTCACCGCCAACCAGGCGAATGCAGTTTGCCGGGCAGACCGTGGGGCAGAGTCCACAGGCCACACACTTCGGCCGGCCATCGACGTGGACGTCCATCCGGTGCGTTCCCCGCCAGCGCGGCGAAAGCTCCGTGGGCTCTTCCGGATACTGCTGGGTGATCTTGTTCGGATTCACCATATGCCGGAAGGTCAGCGCCATCCCCTTGAGGGCGGCCCTGAGATACGAGGTCTGACCGGGCTCCGGTCGGCGCATCACTTTGACTTGAACTGCCATGGACTGTTCCTGGTGCGTCTGAATACGTGGTGCCGGCTAGTCGCCGGACACCTCGACTGCAACACTTGAAGTCACCTCGGTCGCGGGCATCCGAACCGGACGGTCCAGGGCATGTGGGACCGAAGCTCCCGAAATAACCCGGTCGCGATCGAGGAAGAAGACAAAACCGATCGTGCAGATGCCGCTCACGGCCGTCAGTGCCAGCCCGAAGAAGAAGCCGTAGCGGACTTCGAGCACGTCCAGCACCAGAATCGTGGCGGACACCACCATCACATAAGCCAGCGACACCGGGAGCATGACCTTCCAGCCCAGCGCCATGACCTGATCGTACCGGAAGCGCGGAAGGGTCCAGCGCACCCAGATGTACAGGAAGATGAAGGCGCCGGTCTTGGCCGCGAATCCTGCCAGCGTCAGCAGCGACTTCCACCAGGCCGGGTTGGCGGCAATCGTCGCGCCCACCGCATCAAATCCCTTGATCAACTCACCCTGGTACCAGAAGGCGTTGTCCCACGTCCCCGGCAGGTCCCACCCGCCAAAGAAGAGGGTCGCCATCAGCGCCGAGGCGGTCAGCATGTGCGAGTACTCGGCGATGAAGAACATCGAGAACTTCATGGCCGAATATTCGGTGTGGTATCCGGTCACCAGCTCGGATTCCGCTTCGGGCGTGTCGAAGGGGAGTCGGTTGGTCTCTGCGAAGGCCGAGATCACGAACAGGATGAAGGCCAGCGAGAGTGGGAAGGCGAACCACCATTGAAGCTGC
The DNA here is from genome assembly GCA_041688945.1 of Gemmatimonadota bacterium. Taxonomy (GTDB): domain Bacteria; phylum Gemmatimonadota; class Gemmatimonadetes; order Longimicrobiales; family Gaopeijiaceae; genus Gaopeijia. Next base: position 18,705 of record JBDNHE010000298.1, read on the forward strand.
TGCTGTTGCCAGACGATCTCGGTCAGCGTGACGTTGCCGGCCAGCATGAAGACGGCGATCAGCGACAGGCCCAGCGCCACCTCGTAGGAGACCATCTGCGCGGAGGCGCGGAGGGCCCCGAGGAAGGCGTACTTGTTGTTCGAAGCCCACCCCGAGATCACGACGCCAAATACCCCCAGCGAAGAGAGCGCCAGAATGTAGAGGATGCCGATCGGAACGTCGGCCACCACCATATCCACGACACCCCACGGCGTCGGGAGCGGTGCCGCGAAGGGCACCACCGCCATGGTCACCAGCGCTGGCATGATCGTCAGCATGGGACCAAAGACGAACCAGAACTTGTTCGCCGTGGCCGGCATGGTCTCTTCTTTCAGGATGTTCTTGATCCCGTCAGCCAGCGGCTGAAAGAGTCCGAACGGCCCGACCCGGTTGGGGCCGTGACGATCCTGAATCCACGCCGAGATCTTCCGCTCGGCGAGGGTGGTGTAGGCCGCCACCACCATCACCACACTGAAGAGCGCCATGACCTTGGTAAACATCGCAATGGCGACGGGCCAAGACCCGCCGATCGGTTCGAGCATCTCCATCCCGTCAGTCTCCGGCCAGAGAAACGATTTCGTTGATCACCGCTCCCCGCGTGCCGATGGTGTCATAGTCGAGGCCTTGGAACGCACCGTGTTTGGCGACAAAGCCCATGAAGGCCTCGGCGGCCGTGCCGGCTGCGGTTCCCTGCCCCTTCTCGGCGGCAAGAGCACCCAGAACCATCCAGGCGGGGCGAGCTGCACCCGGGGCCTGGAGTCCCGGCCAGAAGCGCTGAACCCGTCCGTTCAGGTTTGTGAACGTCCCTTCCTGCTCCGCGTGCGTGGTGATCGGAAGCACAAAGTGGGCGTTGCTCTGCACCGGCGAGGTGTGCGCACCCAGATGGATGTAGAGCGCTGCTTTCGTGCCGAAGTCCTCGGCCGCGTCGGCGAGCTCATCCCCCATCACGATCAAGATGCCACCATGACCGGCAAGCCCGTCGAGGCCGCCGGTGCCGTTGTCGTCACCCACACGCGAGGCGCCGATGATCTCCGCACCCTTCCCGTTCGCGGCCAGATCGCGGCGGCGGGCCAGCGAAGGCATCCCCTTGAGAACGTCCTCATCAGCAGCGCGGACCATGCGGTAGACGATCTCTCCGCCACCCAAGCCATCCATCAGTGCCTTGAGCGCAGCCAGATCCTCGTTGGCGGCGTTGGGCGAGACCAGGGCCTTCACCGCATTGCCACTGAGCGCATCGGCCTTGTCCAGCAGGTCGGTCAGCGCGGCCTTCCAGCCCATGGCCGTGTGCCCGCTGCCGTTCGACACCAGCGGAGCCTCGTTCCGATCGCGCCGGTTCATGAACTCGTAGTTCTCACGACCGTAATCGCACATCCAGTACGCGTTCACATCCAGGTTGACGCGCGGCTTGATGCGCTGAACCAGGTTGTCGCGGGTGTGCAGATCAATGCTGCAGCCCTGTGAGCACGACGCGCAGATCGACGGATTGTGGTCCAGGTCCCATCCACGCTGCTTGTGGAGGAAGTCCTTCGAGACCAGCGCACCCACGGGACAGATGTCGACGATGTTGCCCGACCACTTGGTGTTGTCGAGCCCGTCGTCGAAGAAGGTGTCGATCACCGACCGGCTTCCACGCTCGACCACGGTCAGGCGGGGATCCTGCTCCACCTCGTTCATGAAGCGCACGCAGCGCGTGCACATGACGCAGCGGTCGCCATAGAAGAGGACGTCGCCACCAAAGTCATCGCGGCCGAATACCCGCTTGGGCTCGCGTGAACGGCCGTGCTCACGGCCCTCCATGTGCGTGTAGTCCTGGAGCATGCACTCGCCGGACTGGTCACAGATCGGACAGTCGAGCGGGTGGTTGACCAGGTAGAACTCGAGCACGCCCTCGCGCATCTGCAGTGCTTTCTCGGACTGCGTATACACCACCTGACCCGGCATGACCGCCGTGTTGCAGGAGGGCTGGAGCTTGGGCGCGCCTTCGATTTCCACCAGGCAGAGCCGGCACATGGCCGGCCGCGACAGGCCTTCGTGGAAGCAGTAGTGCGGGATGGTGATGTCCTCGCCCTTGGCGGCCTGCAGGATCGAGGTCCCCTTGGGAACCGTGACCTCGCGGCCGTCGATGGTCAGCGTGACCATTTCGGTCTGGGTGGCGTTGTCTGACATCAGGCAGCCCCCACTCGCTCGCCCCGGCGGATCAACGCCAGGTACTCGTCACGGAATTTGTTGATGCTGCTCTGAACCGGTGCGGCGACCGAGTCCGACAGCACGCAGATGGTAGTGCCGACCATCTGATCGGTGACCTGCATCAGCGTGTCCAGATCCTCCTCAGTGCCGCGGCCGTCTTCGATCCGCCGGAGGATCTTGACCACCCAGGCCGATCCCTCGCGGCAGGGCGTGCACTGACCACAGGACTCGTGAGCGTAGAAGTAGGCCATCCGGCTCACCTGCTTCACGATGTCCGTGTTCTCGTCCATGACGATCACCGAGGCACAGCCGAGCATCGAGCCGGCCTCGACCACGCCCTCGTAGTCGAGCGTGCAACTCTCACACTCTTCTGCATTCATAATCGGGACTGACGATCCGCCCGGAATCACGGCCTTGAGCTTTTTGCCGCCCTTCATCCCGCCACAGACCTCCTCAATCAGCTTCTTCAGGGGGAAGCCAAGGGGGAGTTCATAGTTGCCGGGGCGATTCACGTGGCCCGAAACGCAATACAGCTTGGTCCCTGGCGACTTCTCGGTGCCATACTGGCGGTACCACTCGCCCCCGTGCTCGATGATGTGCGGAATGGCGCAAAGCGTTTCGACGTTGTTGATCGTGGTCGGCATTCCGAAGGCACCGACCGCCGCCGGGAAAGGCGGCTTGACCCGGGGCTCACCACGACGGCCCTCCAGCGAGTTCATCAGGCCGGTCTCTTCACCGCAGATGTAGGCGCCGGCACCGATGTGGACGGTGACGTCGATGTCGACCCCGGTGCCCATGATGTCCTTGCCGATGTAGCCGGCCTTGTAGGCCTCTTCGACGGCGCGTCCGAGGACCGCGGTAGCCTCGAAGAACTCCCCACGGCAGTAGATGTAGACGTGCTGCGCGCGGATCGCGAAGGCGCTCATCAGGCAGCCCTCGATCAGCTGATGTGGATCCCAGCGAACCAGCTCGCGGTCCTTGAAGGTGCCCGGCTCGGACTCGTCCGCATTGCACAGCAGGTAGTGCGGCTTGCCATCGTCCTTGGGCATGAAGCTCCACTTCACGCCGGTCGGGAAGCCTGCCCCGCCCCGGCCGCGAAGTCCGGACGACTTGACCACGTCGATGACTCCGTCCGGCCCCATCTCGAAGGCCTTCTTGAGTGTCTTGTAGCGTCCATTCGCAAGCGCGCCTTCCAGGGTCCGCGCGCGCGGCTCCCCGAAGTGCTGACTCAGGATGCGAACTTCATGCTCCGACTGATACGGATACGCCATGTCTGATCCCCGGGGCTTACTCGCCCCGCTCCTTGAGTCGTTCCAGGATTGCCGGAACGTCGTCGGGATTCACGTTCTCGTAGTAGCGCGAGTTGATCTGCACGCAGGTCGGGAAACCACAGGCGGCAAGGCACTCGGCCTCGACCACGGTGAAGTCGCCGTCCGTTGAGGTCGCGCCCAACTCGGTGTCGGTGTAGCGCAGGAAGGCGGCCAGCACCTCGTCTGCTCCGCACAGGTTGCAGGAAATGTTCGTGCACACCTGCACCAGAAAGCGACCGACCGGCTGCTTGTTGTACATCGTATAGAAGCTGGTCACCCCGCGGACGTACGCGTTGGGCAGATCCAGCAGCTTGGCCACCTGGTCCATGGTGTCCGGTGAAACGTGCCCCCGGAGTTCCTGAGCCAGAGCCAGCGTCGGAACCAGCGCAGCGCGCTTTTCCGGGTAGCGGGTCAGGATCTTCTCGAAGCGCTCCTTGTGCGCGCCTTCAAAGAGCGGGGCATCCGGATCCTTGTCCGCCAGCATGAAGGCGTAGCTGGGGGTTCCGGCGGCGTGGTCCCCCTCGGGAGGACGGGTGCCGACGAAATCGTCGCCGCGCACCTGGGCCTCGGTCAGGTCGAACTCACCCGTGTTGCCGGCGTAGCCCGGATTCTTGAAAGGGACGTCGCTCATCGGTCGATCTCTCCCAGCACGATGTCGAGGGAGGCATTGATCATGATCAAATCCGAAAGGAGGTGGCCCTCGGCGAGCTTCGGGATCACGGAGAGGTTTACGAAAGAGGGGGGGCGCACGCGCCAGCGGACCGGCTTGGTGCCGCCATCCGAGACCACGTACATGCCCAACTCACCCTTCGACCCTTCAACGCTGAACCAGGACTCGCCTGCCGGGGCCTTGATGCCATCGGTAATCAGCTTGAAGTGATGGATCATCGACTCCATGTCGTTCATGGTGTCGGTTTTGGTTGGAAGCGTGATGCGCGGATCGTCAACATCCATCGGTCCACCTGGCAGGCGATCAAGCGCCTGATGCAGGATCCGGATCGACTGACGCATCTCTTCCATGCGGCACAGGTAGCGATCGTAGCAGTCCCCGTGCTCACCGATCGGTACGTCGAAGTCGTAAGTCTCGTAGTCGTAGTACGGCTTGTCCTTGCGGACGTCGTACGGAACGCCGGAGGCCCGCAGGTTGGGGCCCGTGAAGCCGTAGTTGATGGCTTCTTCGCCCGAGATCACACCGACTCCCTGTGTACGGCCCAGGTGGATGGCGTTGGTGGTCAGCAGGTAATCGACCTCGTCGATGGTCCGCGGCAGTTCGTTGATGAACTCGCGCACCGCTGTATCCCACCCTTCGGGCAGATCGGCCATCAGCCCGCCCACACGGGTGGATGACGTCGTGATCCGTGCTCCGGTCAGCGACTCATGGAGCGTGTAGATCTTCTCGCGCTCCTGGAACGAATACAGGAACGGCGTGAAGGCGCCTACGTCGATTGCCGTGGTCCCGAGCCAGAGCAGGTGACCGAAGATCCGGTCCAACTCCATCATGATGACCCGAGTGACCTTGCAACGCTCGGTCACTTCGATGCCCATCATCTTTTCGACCGACATGACGTAGGCGCAGTTGTAGATCAACGGCGTCAGGTAGTCCATGCGGTCGGTGAGCGTCACGATCTGATTCCAGTCGCGGTACTCACCCAGCTTTTCGAACCCCGAGTGCAGGTAGCCGATGTGGGGGATGACCTTGAGGACCGTCTCACCATCGAGCTCACAGACCAGCCGCAACACGCCGTGCGTGGCCGGATGCTGCGGACCGATGTTGATGAGCATGGTCTCGGAGTCGATCTGGGGCTCCGCGATATCCACCGGGGCGAGTGGGCCATAGGCCGGACGGGAATCCATTCCCATCTCCGGACTGCGGCCGACCGCAAACTCTACCGTCTTGGTTGACATGGCCGTGCTCCCGGCTCAGGTGTCGTCGGAGGAAGCATTGCTGCCCTCCGGCGCCGGTACCGTCTGGGGATCCCGTCCGATTTCCAACTCGAGCGGAATGTAGAAGTCGGTGACCTCATGGCTCAGCGCCCGGCGGGTCTGCTCGGCACGAGAGAACCGACCACGCAGCGGGAAGTCCTTCCGCAACGGGTGGCCCTCGGCGTAGTTGTCCGGCATGAGGATTCGACGAAGGTCGGGATGGCCCTCGAAGGTGATCCCGAACAGGTCGAAAACCTCACGCTCGAGCCAGTCAGCCGTGCGCCAGAGCGGCACAACCGAACGAACAACCAGGTCATTCAGCGGAAGCTCTGCCTTCACACGCAGTGTGCGGTGACGGGCGAGCGAAAAGAGCTGGTAGACCACCTGGAGCGGCTTGCCGCCGCCGTAGTCGACGGCGGTTACGTCGGACAGGAACTCGTAGTGCTGCGCCTCGTCCTGATGAAGCCAGGTGAGGATGTCCAGCACCTTGGCGGGGTCGATAAACACGACGTGCTCGTCACCGGCAACGACTTCCCAGCGGAGAACCGAGTCTCCGAATTTCGCCTTCATGGCGACGATCGAAGGGTGCTCAGACGGGTCCTGAGCCGCGAGTACTACACTGTGACTCGGGGCCGCATCACTGAGTGAAGGCCCGTCCTCGACGGCGTCGAGGCCGCTGCGAATCTCATCGGACATTTGAGCTCCGCCCTACGGAAGGCGATCAGCCGGGCGGTGAATCCGATCCGTCTGGACCAGTCCACTCACCCGATTCTGGCGCGTCGAGTTTCCGAACGGACCCGTAAGTCCCTGCATTTCTTCTACGGTAGCCTCGGGTAGCCCGGTCGCTAGCGGATCTTCAGCGCGGTTGCGCTCGTGATCTGCAAGCGTTTCCTCACGGATCTTCTCCTGAATCATCATCAGGCCATAGATCAGCGCTTCGGGACGCGGCGGGCATCCGGGGATGTAGACGTCGACCGGAATGATCGTGTCGATCCCCTGCACCATCGAATAGTTGTCAAAGACTCCACCCGAACTGGCGCAGGCACCCATCGAGATGGCCCACTTGGGCTGCGGCATCTGGTCCCAGATGCGACGCAGGACCGGAGCCAGCTTGTAGGGCACGCGCCCGGCGCAGATCAAAACGTCCGCCTGCCGCGGTGAGAACGACATGCGCTCCATGCCGAACCGCGCCAGATCGAAGTTTGAGGCCGCCGACGCCATCATCTCGATCGCGCAGCACGCCGTACCAAACGGCATCGGCCACAGAGAATTGCGCCGACCCCAGTTGACCAGGAAGTCGATCTTGGTGGTCAGGAAGGTCGGGCCACCAGCGCCGAAGTGGCCGCCGGGGCGTGAACTCGTTCCGCCGCCAGGCAGCTGATTCTCGTTCAGTCCCATTCAAGACCACCTTTCTTCCACTCGTAAACCAGCCCGAGCGTCAGAACGACAACGAAGAGGAGCATTGGCATGAAGCCCGCAAAACCAAGCGAGCGCATTTCCACAGCCCACGGAATAAGGAAGATCGTTTCAAGGTCAAAGACGATGAAACTGATTGCGACCATGTAGAACTTGACGCTGAAACGCTCCCGGGTGTCGCCGAGCGGAATCATTCCCGACTCGTACGGCATATCCTTTTCGGCCGTAGGCCGCCGCGGGTTCAGCACGTGTGAGGCCACGGCCATACCGACGGCGTTCAGAATGGAAACGCCGAAGAGGATCAGAAGCGGGATGTACGATCCCGACATGCGCAGTCCGTTGGTTTGTGAAAAAGTTCACGTGTCTTTTGAGCCCCAAAATATATCGGGATGCCGGAAGGAGTGTCAACCGCCCGAAAGCCGCTCCATTCAAGGTTTTTTGGCCCGTTTGCCCCCCCTTGACGTAACTGCTTATCTTGCTGTCCGTTCCTCGCCGGATCTTCGTCCCGAAGACGTACATTTCGGCGCACCCCCTGCCCAACTGAAGTCCCGAGCTACCCGATGCCCATCAAGAGCGACAACTGGATCAAGAAGATGAGTGAGGAGCACGCCATGATCGAGCCGTTTGAGGCCGATCAGGTCCGTGGGGGCAAGATCTCCTACGGGCTCTCCTCGTATGGCTACGACATCCGGGTCGCTCCGGAGTTCAAGGTCTTCACCAACGTTCACAGCGTGATCGTGGACCCCAAGAAGTTCGACGACCGCTCCTTCGTGGACATTAATGAGAAGGAGTGCATCATTCCGCCGAACTCCTTCGCATTGGCGCGAACGGTCGAGTACTTCAAGATCCCGCGCGACGTCCTGGTGATCTGCGTGGGCAAAAGCACCTATGCGCGTTGCGGGATCATCGTGAACGTGACGCCGCTGGAGCCGACCTGGGAGGGCTTTCTCACGTTGGAGATCTCCAACACGACGCCGCTGCCGGCGAAGATCTATGCCGACGAGGGGATCGCGCAGCTGCTCTTCTTTGAGGGGGATGAGCCGCCGGCGACGGCCTACGCGGATCGGAAAGGGAAGTACATGAACCAGAAGGGCGTGGTTCTGCCCCGGATGTAGGGGCGAGTCGCAGGACGACAAAAAGGGGGGCGGCGGCCAAAATGGCCCACCGCCCCCCTTTTTCGTTCAGTCAGATCTCTGGATCAGGACGGACCTTCGAGCGCCGCCGCCGCGATCAGTTGGACCCGGAAGACCAGGACCGAATGCGCGGGGATCCCGGATTGGACCGCCGGGCCATACCCCTCGGCAGAAGGAATCACGATAAGGCGCGTCTCGTTCAGCTTCATGCCCTTCACGCCGTCATTGAAGCCGTCGATGACCTCGCCCTCGTCCAGCTCGAAGCTGAAGCTGGCGGCCTGCTCGACCTGCGTCCCCTCCCATAGCCACAAAGTGTAGGCAACGGTGACGCCGCGGTTGACGACGTTCAGCCCCGTACCCTCCTGCAGCGTCCGGATGTAGGTGCCAGTGGGGAGCCGCTCCATGAGGCTGAGGTCGACACCCAGGGACGCAGCGAATTCCACGTCGGTCGCCTCGCGCGGCCCGATGGGATCGTCGCTGCAGGCGCCAACAACCACGGCGGTGAGTACCAGCGCCGCGGCGCGAATCCATCGGGGAGTTGCGTACTTCATTTAGACCTCCGTTAAGGCGACGCCCCGTCATCGGGACACCCTGACACCCGCGAGATACGCCCTCAGGCGGGTTTTGTTTCCGAAAGGCCGGCCCCATGAGTCGGCATCCGACCCGCCATGATCGCAAAATCGTCAGCGCACGTCCATCAATTGAATGTCGAACACCAGAATAGTGCGTGGCGGCACCGTCGGCGGCTTGCCGCGCCCCCCATATCCAAGCGACGGACGTACCACCAATCGCCGTCGGCCGCCCACCTTCATACCAACGATGCCCTCGTTCCAAGCCCGGATCACCTCGCCGGAACCCAATTCGAATGCATAGGGGTCACCGTTGAGGGACGAGTCAATCATCGTCCCGTCGGGAAGGAATCCCACGAAATGGATGACTGCCTCCCTGCCCCGCACGGCCTGCCGCCCAACGCCTTCGGTCACCACCTCGATCCACAGCCCGCCCGACGTGCGTTCCATCCTGGAGAAATCGATATCGAGCTCTTCCGAATACACGGCGTCCTCAGGCTCGACGTCCGGGCCGGGTGGGAGACCAGCTGACGCACACCCCGTCATGCCCACGAGCGCCAGGAGCGACAGCCCCGAAAGGAACGAGAGGCGTGCGGTGGACCGCCAACGCCCGGGTCTCCCCCCGCCCGCCCTGGGGAGTGGAATCAGCGGGCGCCCGGCGTGCGCTGCAATAGCCCTGTCGGCCTTCTGATCAATCTCCAGCATCAACCGCTTCATCCTTGTCTCATTGGACCGCCTGACAACACAACGTCACCAAGACCGGCGCCACCAAAACCGGCGCCAGCATCCCAACCTGTTAAGCGTCCGAGCCTGCCTACCTCCCACCGCTGGCGTCATACACCACCAGCCCATCGACGATCGTCATCTCAACCTGGACATCCTTGAGCGACTCGGGTGAGACCGCGAACGGATCGGCTCCCAGCACCGCCAGATCCGCCAGGAAGCCAGCAACGATCCGGCCCTTTCTGTCCTCTTCTCCGGCGACCCAGGCGTTGTTCACCGTGTAGGCGCGCAGTGCCGTCTCCACGTCGATACGCTCCTCGGGAAACCACCCGCCCTCGGGCTGCCCGTCCAGCGTCTGCCGAGTAACCGCTGCGTACATCCCCTGCAGCGGGTTCACCGTGTACCAAGCCGCATTCGTACCCGGCCAGTCACTGCCGAATGACAGAAGCACACCTGCGTCGGCGAGAGTCTTGAACGCATAGGCCCATCGGCTCCGCTCACCAATCCTCTCCTCCATCCAGCGCATGTCGTCGATGGTATGGTAGGGCTGCATCTCGGCGATGATTCCCAGTTCGGCCTGGCGACGCGCTGTTTCCGGACCCCGGATGACCTGGTTGTGGATGATCGCAAACCGTCGGTCGGTCCGGCTCGGGTTGTTCCGCATGACCCGCTCCATCAGGACCATGATCGAATCGATAGCCTCGTCTCCGATCGCGTGAACGCGTGGGTTGAATCCAGCCGAGTCCGCCCCGAACAGAAGGGACTCCATGTTGCCGGTGGGAGCCATCCCCGAGCCCTGGCCCGTCACGTAGCCGGTGTTGCTCGCGTTCCGCCACTGGCCACGGACGCCGGTCGTGACGTAGGGCTCGTAGAAGCGGGCCTGTGAGCTTCCCATGATCCCGTCCACGAAGCCCTTCAGCCCCTGGTAGCGAATCCAGTCATCGCCGAACCCCTCGGTAATGCCCGCATCTCGCATCTCGTCCCAGGTGTCCAGGACCATGCGCATGTTGACCCGGGCGGTCAGCTCACCCGACTCGCGGAGGGACTCGTAAATCTCAACCTGCTCGGGGGGGGTGATGTCGAAGAAGGTGGTGATGCCGAATTGAGCCAGATCGGCCAGAGCGGCTCGGGCCTCGGCCAGGCGCTGCTCCTTGGTCTTGGCCGGGATCGCCCCCCGGATTCGGGCAACGGCTTCCCCGGACACGCGCCCGGTCATTTCGCTGCCTTCGCACTCGACGCCGGCCCAGCCGCAGTCGGCACCGGCAGCCGCGAGCGCCGCGCCGTTGGCCAGATTCAGGGAGCGGTCCCAGTTCCAGAGGATCGCCGGGGTGTTCGGAGACACCGGGTCGATCAGCGCCCGATCCGGGCTGAAGGTTCCGCTAGCGTCCGCCTCGTCGTCCGTGCCGGTCGAGTTCTGGGCCCACTGCTCGTAGGCCCCCCACATCCCGCCGACCATCCACGCGCCCTCCGGAAGTCGCCCCGCCGTCTCCCGCACCGCCGTCACGAGCCCTTCGGCATCGCTGACCTCAAGGAGGTTCACACCCAGGAGGAGTTCGCCCGCCCGGTTGAAGTGCGTATGGTTGTCGATGAAGCCCGGCGTAACGAACCGCCCGTCCAGCTCGATCACCCGAGTGTCAGGCCCGATCATTTCGCCGATCGCGTAGTCATCGCCGACCGCAACAATCCGGTTGCCATTGATCGCCACCGCCTGGGCAATCGGTCGCTCGGCCTCACCGGTCCAGATGCGGCCACCGATCAGGACCATGTCGGCGCCGTCACCCCCGGCGCTGCAGCCGCCAAGGGTTACCAGGACTGCGAACAGGGCGACGACTCCGACCGAACGGGGCCGGCTGGCGAGAGATCTCATGCGGGGCTCACGGGTGGGGGGCATGGGCAGCCAAGTGTGACGAACTGCTGTTTGGCGACACTAGGGCATCGTACCGCCCGGCCGCAACGCGGTGGATGCAGAACAGGTGGACGGGCGCTCCACCAGTCTGAGGACATGCCGGAATCGAAAGCGGGTGGCCGACCTGGATCGACCACCCGCCTCATTCAACTACAAGGGCCCAACGTACCGCCCTCGGAAGCGCGACTGACGCTTAAGCGTCGGTCCCCACTGCCTCCGGCCGCGCCGTAACCGTCGCCTTGAACAGGTCCCGGTTGAGTTGGGCGATGTAGTCCACGCTGATGTCTTTGGGACACGCGTTCTGGCAGGCGCCGTGGTTCGTGCAGTTCCCGAAGCCCTCTTCGTCGTGCGTGTTCACCATGCGCAGAACGCGAGAATAGCGCTCAGGCTGACCCTGAGGGACGCGCGCCAGGTGCGTGACCTTGGCCGCCGTAAAGAGCATGGCCGAAGCGTTGGGACACGCCGCCACACAGGCTCCGCAGCCGATGCACGCTGCTGCGTCAAACGCCTCGTCGGCGAAGACCTTGGGGATCGGCACCATGTTGGCGTCCGATGCGCTTCCGGTCCGCACGGAGATGTATCCGCCGGACTGGATGATCTTGTCGAATGAGGAGCGGTCGACGATCAGGTCCTTGAGCACCGGGAAGGCCTTGGCCTGCCACGGCTCGATCCAGAGCTCGTCGCCGTCCTTGAAGCTGCGCATGTGCAGCTGGCAGACGGTGGTCATGCTCCGGGGACCGTGCGGCACGCCATTGATCATCATGCCGCAGGTGCCACAGATCCCCTCACGGCAATCGTGATCGAAGGCGATCGGCACTCCGCCACTGCGGACGATCTTTTCATTTACCACGTCGAGCATTTCCAGGAACGACATGTCGGGCGACACATCCTCGGCCTGGAATGCCTCGAAGCTTCCCGTATCGTTGGCGTTCTTCTGGCGCCAGACGTGCAACTTCAGATTCATTACTTGTAGCTCCGCTGTGAGAGTTGAACGTTCTCGAACTCCAGCGGCTCCTTTTGGAGCACCGGTTTGACTCCAGCCCCTTTGAACTCCCAGACCGCGCTGTAGGCAAAGTTCTCGTCATCGCGCTTCGCTTCACCGTCTTCGGTGACATGCTCGGGTCGATAGTGGGCGCCGCATGACTCGTCACGATTCAGCGCGTCGTAGCACATGACCTCGGCAAACTCGAGGAAGTCGGCCACACGACCGGCCTTCTCGAGCTCCTGATTGAGGTCGGCGCCCTCACCCGGCACGCGCACGTTCTTCCAGAACTCCTCGCGGATCTCCTTGATCCGACCCAGGGCCCGCTTCAGTCCCTCGGCGGTCCGCTCCATGCCGCACTCATCCCACATCAGGCGACCGAGCTCGGTGTGGAAGGAATCCACCGTGCGCTCCCCCTTCACGGAAAGCAGTCGGTCGATCCTTTCCTGAATCTCCTTCTCTACCTGATCGAAGGCCGCATGCGAGCTGTCGAGCCCACCCGGCTTCACGCCTGCCAGGTAGTTCCCGACCGTCATCGGCATGACGAAGTAGCCGTCGGCCAGCCCCTGCATCAGCGCACTCGCACCCAGGCGGTTGGCGCCGTGATCGGAGAAGTTGGCCTCCCCAATCGCGAACAGTCCCTGCACCGTGGTCATCAGATTGTAGTCGACCCAGAGTCCACCCATGGTGTAGTGGGGCGCAGGGTAGATGCGCATGGGCGTCTCATACGGATTCTCTCCGGTGATCTTCTCGTACATGCTGAAGAGATTGCCGTAGCGCTCACTGATCAGGTGCTCGCCCAGCCGCGCGATAGCGTCCTTGAAGTCCAGGTAGACGCCATTCTTTAGCGGGCCCACGCCGTGACCGGTGTCGACCGCTTCCTTTGCACGCCGCGATGCAATGTCACGGGGCGCCAGGTTGCCGAAGCTCGGGTAGTGGCGCTCCAGATAGTAGTCGCGCTCGTCCTCGGGGATCTGTGCCGGCGGCCGGTCGTCACCCTTCTTCTTGGGCACCCAGATCCGTCCGTCATTCCGCAACGACTCACTCATCAGAGTCAGCTTGGACTGATACTCACCGGAGGGCGGAATGCAGGTCGGGTGAATCTGCGTGTAGCAGGGATTGGCGAAGCCGGCACCGCGGCGATGCGCCCGCCAGGTGGCGGTCACGTTGCACTTCTTCGCGTTGGTCGAAAGGAAGAACACGTTGGAGTAGCCGCCGGTGGCCAGAATCACGGCGTCAGCGACATGCCGCTCGAGCTCTCCGGTCCGCAGATTCCGGGTGATGATGCCGCGCGCCACGCCGTCCACGAGCACGACATCCATCATCTCGTGCTCGGTCTCCATGGTGACCGTACCGGCATCGACCTGCCGCTCGAGCGCCTGATAGGCTCCAAGCAACAGCTGCTGACCGGTCTGGCCGCGAGCGTAGAACGTTCTGGAAACCTGGGCGCCACCGAAGGACCGGTTGGCCAGCAGACCGCCGTACTCCCGGGCAAACGGAACGCCCTGGGCCACAGCCTGGTCGATGATGTTTACGCTGACCTGGGCCAGGCGGTAAACGTTCGCCTCGCGAGAGCGGAAGTCGCCGCCCTTTACCGTGTCGTAGAAGAGCCGGAAGACCGAATCACCATCGGCCTGATAGTTCTTGGCCGCGTTGATCCCACCCTGGGCCGCGATCGAGTGAGCGCGGCGCGGCGAGTCGTGGAAGGTGAAGGCCTTCACCCTGTAGCCGAGCTCGCCCATGGTGGCGGCAGCCGCGCCGCCGGCCAGTCCGGTCCCGACCACGATCACCGAGTATTTCCGCTTGTTTGCGGGGTTCACCAGCTTCATCCGGAAGCGGTGGTTGTCCCACTTTTCCTCGACTGGACCCTCGGGGATCCGTGCGTTCAGCTCCATGGTTCAGTCGTCCTTATCAAGACACGACGCCGGCGAGTACCAGCACCGGCGGCGTGAGGAATCCGATGAAAATCACGAGTGACAGGCCGATGGCGATGGGGCGGCGAATTCCGTTGTACTTCGGATGGTTCGCCCCGAGCGTCTGAGTGACCGACCAGAGCCCGTGATACAGGTGGAAGCAGAGGGCCAGCTGTGCGACGACGTAGAACAGGAACACCAGCGGATTCTGGAATCCGGCGATGTAGTTCGCATAGACCGCACCGGCCTGGAAGTCGGGATGGAGCGTCCCCGTCGTCATATGCAGGATGTGGTAGACGATGAACAGGAGCAGGATCACTCCGCCCCAGCGCATGGTCCGCGACGCATAATGGAACGACTGGTTGGTCCATTTCCCGTACCCCTTGGGGCGAGCGGCACGGCTCCGCGACCAGAGCAGGAAGGCGGAGAACATGTGCAGCATCACCGCGCCCAGGAGGGCCAGTCGTGCGCCCCAGAGCACTCCACCATGTGGGACCATGGGATAGCCGACTTCGCGCAAGAACTCGGCATAAGTGTCCATGCTGCAGACCTGGCCGGGAACGGAAAGACCCGCCGCCTCACCCGCTTCAGCAGGGTGACAGCCCTGAAGCATTTTCAGGTTCCCAGTCATGTGACTGACTATGAACCCGAACAGAAGCAGCCCAGAGGCCGCCATCAGAATTTTCTTTCCTACCGAAGTCTGGTAGAGATTGACCACGCGACGCATTCCGACTCCGTGGAAACGACTAGTTAGGAGCGATCAGGCTCCGGAAAAGAAAATGGGGAAGAGCCGCGAAGGCCCTTCCCCATCTCTGGTTCAGCTCAGTGATGCGATGGTCTCACGGACTGCATCGGCGCTCTTCTGGAGCGCGGCCTTCTCACTGTCGTTGAGTTCGACTTCGACGATCTGCTGCAGCCCACCCTCGCCGATCTTGCAGGGCACGCCCAGGAAGATGCCGTCCTGGCCGTACTCGCCGGTCAGGTATGCGGCGCACGGAAGGAGGCGCTTCTTGTCCTTCACGATCGCTTCGACCATCTGCACGGCACCCGCAGACGGGGCGTAGTAGGCCGAGCCGGTCTTCAGGTGGGCCACGATCTCGGCGCCGCCCTTACGGGTGCGATCGATCATGGCGTCGATCCGCTCCATGGAGCAGAGCTGGGTCAGCGGAATGCCGGCAACCGTAGTGTAGCTGAGCAGCGGAACCATGGTGTCGCCATGTCCGCCCAGCACCAGCGCCTGGATGTCCTCGACGCTCACGTCGAGCTCCATGGCGATGAAGGAACGGTAGCGCGCGGTGTCGAGCACCCCGGCCATTCCGATGACGCGCTCACGCGGGAAGCCACTGGCCTGCATGGCCTGCCAGGCCATCACGTCGAGCGGATTGGAGACCATGATGATGATCGCATCAGGCGCCACTCGGGCGATGTTCTCGGCGACCGACTTCACGATCCCGGCATTGGTCTTGAGCAGGTCGTCGCGGCTCATTCCCGGCTTGCGGGCGATTCCGGCCGTAACCACAAAGATCTCCGACCCGGCGGCAGCCTCGTAGTCGTTGGAACCAGTGACACGGGAATCGAACCCCTCAATCGGAGCACTCTCCCACATGTCGAGGCCTTTTCCCTGGGGAATGCCCTCGGCGATGTCGACCATGACGACTTCGCGTGCGAGTTCCTTTTCGGCGATCCGCTGGGCCGCAGTGGCTCCAACGTGACCTGCCCCTACGACGGTGATTTTTCTGGCGCTCATTTAACCGGGATGCTGGAAGTCGCCCATGGCGTATCGGGCAGAAGATTCAAGGACTTGCGGCCGCCTTGGCAGCAGTCGGAACCTATTTTCGGGGGACTCCCAAGTCAATGCGACCGGAGGTGCTTCGAAGGGGTCAACCACCCGTCTGGGAAAGGGCCTGAAGACCGCCCGATCCGGCAGCACTCCCCTGCTCCAGCCAGTGGCGCTCCGGCTTGACCTGGAGCGTGTGCAGGATGTGCGGGACAATGGACTCTCCGGCCCGGAGAGGAGTCCGCAGATCGGTCTGGAGATCCCCGAACAGACAGGGGCGAAGCTGCCCGTCAGCGGTCAGCCGCATTCGGTTGCACTGATCGCAGAAGTTGTGGCTCATCGGGGTGATGACGCCAATGGTGCCCGGGGCGTCCTGGAACCGGTAGTACGTGGCCGGTCCATTCCCGGTCGGGCCGGAGACAGGCCGTAACTTCCCGATCCGGCCAATCCTTTCCAGTGCGTCGGCGCAGGACACGAAGTTGTCGCGTGAGACCTCAAGATTGGCGCCCGTGGGCATCACCTCAATGAAGCGGATGTGCCAAGCCTTTTCCCTGGTGATCTGGGCGAAATCCTCAATCTCGTCATCGTTCTGCCTGCCCATCAGGACCACATTGATCTTGATGGGCCCAAATCCCATCCGCTCAGCCGCTTCAAGCCCCGCCATGATCCGGGGGAATGAATTGGGTCGACGGGCGATCGCGTCCGTGCGGTCGGCCCTGAGAGAATCCAGAGAGACGTTTACGCGGGTCAATCCGGCATCCCTGAGCGCCTCGGCATGGTCTGCCAGGAGGACGGCGTTGGTGGAGAGTGAGATCTCCTCGATTCCGGGAACGCCTGAAATCATCTTCACCAGGGCGGGAAGGTCCTTTCGCACTAGGGGCTCGCCTCCGGTCAGCCGCACTCGCTTGAGCCCCAAGGGAGCCATGGTGCGCACAACCGAAGTGATCTCCTCGTACCTCAGGAGACTCTCGCGCTTCAGCCATGGCAGGCCCTCCAGCGGCATGCAATAGACGCAACGCAGGTTGCACTTGTCGGTCACCGAGATGCGCAGGTATTCGATCCGACGGCCGAACCCGTCCACCATGCCGTTCCGCGGGTCCGCGGCAGCCTCATCCGGGCCGCCCTTCGCCCCCTTGCTCGCGCCGGGATCGAAGGGAATATCCCCCGTGGGCAGGATCGGAAGATCGGTCCGCTTCATTCGGTTCCCCCCGTTGGAGCGATCGTCTCACTCTGATCCGGCTCAAGCGTCACTCCGCCTACCCACCCCGACTCGCCGTCCGAGTAGTGTTCGTGTTTCCACACCGGCAGGCGCTTCTTGATCTCCTCAATCACGTGGCGGGAAGCCGCGTAGGCTTCAGCCCTGTGGGGTGAGGACACCACAATCGCCACGCTGGCCTCACCGATTCGCAATTCCCCGGTCCTGTGCACCACGGCGATCCGGTCAGACCCGACGATCTCGGCCGCCTCGCGGGCGATTTCCTCAAGGACGGGCCCCGCCATCTCGGCGTAGGCGTCATAGCGCATCCCCTGGACCGAGCGTCCATCGGCGTGATCCCGCACAATCCCCAGAAAGAGCAGCACCGCTCCGTCTTCTTCGCCGCCGACCGAAGCCATCAACCTGGCCGTATCGATCGGATCCGGCGTGATCACGGCGATCATCTCAACCACCTGCCACGGGAGGGAGGAGCGCCAGTTCGTCGCCGGTCGCGATGGGGGCATCAAAACGAACAACGGTGCGGTTGACCGCCACCGCTGGTGCCGCGGGGAGCCGGTCGAATCCCGGCTGGCTGCGCAGAGCATCAATAGCGGCGCCAACCGTCCCAGGGACGGGCACATCGAGAGAGATCTCTCCGGTGCCAGCCAGCTCTTTGTACTGCGCGAAAAGAAGTACCCTGATGGTCATCTGCGGCCAGTTGTAAGGACGGGGCTCCGAACGCTATCCGAAGTGCCGATTCCAAGTCAACGCCGGTCAGTGACGAGAAGGGGCCCCGAAGACCGCGAACGGATCGAAGTCATCGTCCTGAAAATACAAATTGCCGCCCCCTCGTTCACCGCCACCACGTTCACCGCCACCACGCCTCAGATTCTGAATGCGGCGACCCATGGCCTCACGCAGGTCATAGAACGCCAGGACCTTGGCATCGGAGAGCGCACCTCTGAGCCGAGTCGTTTCAAGCGTCATCAGCCGCGCCTCTTCCTGCTGGATGGCGACCAACTCGTTCAGCGCTGCCGTCGACTCGGCCGCCGTCAGCACCGAATCCGAACGGAGCTTCCGCTGAAGCCGATATTCGCGGGCAGCCAGCCGGCGGCGATCGTCCTGCATGTCATCCACGATCGCCTGGACCGCGTTCGACTGGGCCTCGGAAAGGCTGAGTGAGCGTCGGACTGCGGCCTGAAACTGCTGGCGGAACTGGCGTTCCATCTCGGCGCGGCTGGGACGATCGTCGCGTCCCTGCCCTGATCCGGGTACAGGAACGGCCATCGAAAAAAGCAGGCTGACGGCGAACGGCGAGAGCCCAACCCTCAAGGCGCTGCGGAAAATTGATCGGTTCATCCGTCGAGTTCCTCCAGCAGTTGCCTGAGTTCATCGTCGGTGAGCATGTCCAGCGCCGGGGCGCCGGCAATGAGGCCGTCCTCGGTCGTCCAGACGGTTGCGACCGGATCGTCAAACCCGTCGGCCGAAACTACATCACCAGCCCCGCCCGAGGTCATCTGATCCACCAGCAACGGGGTCCCTATCGCAAGGACGAGCACGGCCGCCGCACTCAGCGCCCAGGCAGGAACCGTACGACGCGGCCGCAGCGGGATCACGTCACGCTCGGACGGAGCGACATGGTCCTGCATGGCCTGGCGTGCAGCAAGGCGAACCCGTTCCTCCAGATCGGACGGTGCCCGGACAGGCTCAGCACGGGCGAGAAGGGATACGATCTCCATCTCCGCGCGACAGTCCTCGCAGTTCTCCAGATGCGTCGCAGCACGCGAACGAGTCTCCTCGTCCAGCGTACCGGCCGCAAAGCCGGCGAACAGATCCACCATCATTTCGCACTGCATCACGATTCCTCGCTCAGCCATTCCCGCAGCTTCTTGATTCCATGGTGAAAATTCACCCGTGCCGCACCTTCAGACGATTCGATCAGGTCTCCGATCTCCCGGAAGCTCAAGCCGTCGTCAATCCTCAACTCCACCGCCATTCTCTGCTTGTCCGGCAGTCGGATCAGAAACGAGCGTACCCGCTCGGCCTCTGATCGCCCGACCACCCCATCATCAACGGCGAGCGTCTCGTCGACGACCGGTCCGACATCGTCCATGGCGGACTCGCGGCGTCGCTGACTCTTCCGAATCGCCCCCTTCGCTTCGTTGGCGACAATCGTCAGAAGCCAGGTTCTGAATCGAGCATCTCCCCGAAAACTCCCCAGCGCGCCGACCATCTTCACGAACGCGTCCTGCACCACATCCGCGGCCTGATCCGAATCCTGAACGATTCGCATGGCCACTCGAAAGGCCGTCTCGTGGTGGCGGCGAACCAGTTCATCCATGGCACGAGAATCACCTTCTCGCGCGTGGATGACCAGATCTTCATCCGGGACGTCGCCGTTCTGAGGTCGGTCTTTCACTGGTAGGGAGACGCCTGGGGGGGCGGGATCGTTAAACGGTCGACCGGCCGACCGGGGGGGGCGTGGAGAATGGACCTTCGGCCTGGAAGCCTGTTGAAAAAGTGGGGCGAGCCGCGTTACGAGCGCCATGGGGCCAGATTCGAGGCGGATCGCCGAAGGCATAGCCGTCAGCTACGTCGAGGCGGTCCAACGACGAAGATGGCCCCATGCCGCTCGTGGGCACCGCCGCGTGAGCGGTGGTCCAGAGGGCGAAGGGGGGTTCGGTGGTCCATGCTGCGTCTCTCCTCCTCAACGTAGCTTTCGCTACGACTCGTCATCGTTCCTGCCCTGAACACACCGAAGACCCCTTCGCGCGGCCGCACCCCACTTCTTCAACAGCCTTCTCGGGTCCGAACTGCAATCAGATTCGAGCCGGCGTGGTGCCTACTCGGCCATCCGGTCTTCGTTCATCCGAGCGACCTTCGACCTCAGGTGCTTGGATGGTTTGAACACGGGCACGGCACGGGAGGGAACCTCGACCGCATCGCCGGTCCGCGGATTACGGGCGACCCGCGTCTTGCGGCGGCGCACCTTGAAAGTCCCGAATCCCCGAATCTCAATGTGATCCCCATTCGCCAGGGCCCGCTTCACGGCATTGAGAAAGCCGTCGACAACCAGGGCACAATCCTTCTTTGTGATCCCCGGCCCGATGGCCTCGGTGACCTGCTCTACCAGATCCGCTTTTGTCATTCCTCGCCTCCCAAACGCCTCTCACCAGAAAACCCAGCCCAGTGCAGGCTACGTACC
Source organism: Gemmatimonadota bacterium (assembly GCA_041688945.1). Taxonomy (GTDB): domain Bacteria; phylum Gemmatimonadota; class Gemmatimonadetes; order Longimicrobiales; family Gaopeijiaceae; genus Gaopeijia. Next base: position 38,983 of record JBDNHE010000298.1, read on the forward strand.
CAGGTAGTGACCCGCAAGATCCTTGTGCCGTCAGGACTTCCGAGACCCGATCAGCTCCAGGAAGCGGTCGAAGAGATAGCGGGAATCGTGAGGCCCCGGAGCGGACTCCGGATGATACTGGACACAGAAGACCGGGCGCGTCCGATGTTCGACCCCTTCGACGGTGCCATCGTAGAGGTTCAGGTGGGTCAGCCGCAGCTCCGGCGCACCCGGAATCGACCCGCCCTCATTCGCACGGACAGCAAAGCCATGATTCTGGGAGGTGATCTCAACCGTTCCACGATCCAGGTTCTTGACCGGGTGATTCCCGCCGTGATGCCCAAAGGGGAGCTTGAAGGTCTCGGCTCCGAACGCCTGAGAAATCAGCTGGTGCCCCAGACAGATTCCGAAGATCGGGACGCCTTCTTCGGAAAAGGTTCGAATCGCATCGGCCGCCGAGCCCACCGTTGCCGGATCGCCGGGGCCGTTGGAAACAAAGATTCCATCCGGCCCGAGGGCCCGGAACTGATCCAGCGAGGTGTCGGCGGGCACGACCGTCACTCGGCAGCCACGCTCAGCCAGGAGCTTTGGTGAGTGGGCTTTTACGCCAAAGTCATACGAGACGACGTGAAAACGCTCATCGCCGACCGCCGGAACCTCGTAGGGCTCCGAAGTCGACACGCCGGACGCCAGATTGAGCCCTTCCATGTGAGGATGAGCCCGGATCTGATCAAGCACCTCTGCTTCCGGCAATGATGCTGGCGCGATCGCGCCACGCATGGCGCCGTGGTCGCGAAGATGCCGAGTAAGGGCTCGGGTATCGATCTCCGCGATGCCGGCGATGCCGTAGCGCGCCAGATACGCCTCCATCCCCTCTTCGGACCGCCAGTTCGACGGGAGCCGGGCTGGCTCACGAACCACAAAGCCAGCCACACGCGGGAAGGGCGACTCCAGATCCTCACTGTTCAACCCGTAGTTCCCGATCATCGGGCAGGTCATCGTGACCAGTTGGCCGGTGTACGAGGGGTCGGTCAGGACCTCCTGGTAGCCGGTCATGCAGGTGTTGAAAACTACCTCGCCGAGGGCGGGTCCTTCGGCCCCGAGTCCGATGCCGTCAAAACGGCGGCCGTCCTCAAGGAGCAGGTAGGCGGGATTGGACAGCAGAGTCTCGCGGCTGGGGTGTATTGTGGCTCAGAGAAGGTAGGCAAGGGCTGGAAAGCGTCAAGGAATTGGCCTTACTTTCCGGGCCTGTCTCCTCCCCAGCCTCCGAGAAGCCTGTTGAAGAAGTGGGGTGCGGCCGCGCGAAGGGGTCTTCGGTGTGTTCAGGGCAGGAACGACGACGAGGCGTAGCGAAAGCTACGGGGAGGAGGAGAGACGCAGCATGGACCACCGAACCCCCCTTCGCCCTCTGGACCACCGCTCACGCGGTGGTGCCCACGAGCGGCATGGGGCCATCTTCGTCGTTGGACCGCCTCGACGTAGCTTACGGCTATGCCTTCGGTGATCCGCCTCGAATCAGGCCCCATGGCGTTCGTAACGCGGCTCGCCCCACTTCTTCAACAGGCTTCTAGATTCGATGTCAGCAGCAAGTCGCGTTTTCATTCATGCCGATGAGTCCTGCCTCGGCAACCAGTTCAAGGAGCGCGCCAGCCCGGGCGGCGCCGGCGGACTGGTGGAGGTCTGGCGGGCCGGCGAATGGATCCGGCGAGATTTTTTCCTGTCCGAACGCGACACCACCAACAATCGGATGGCGATCCGCAGCGCGATTGCGGGACTCGGCCTTCTGAAACGCGCCTGTCACGTGACCTTCGTCTCAGACAGCACCTATCTGGTGAAGGGCGCGTCGGAATGGATGCCCGGATGGAAGACGCGTGGGTGGAAGCGGAAGGCCGGGCCGATCGAAAATTTGGAGCTCTGGAAGCGGCTGGACGTGATCCTGCCCAGGCATCAGATGGAGTGGCGCTGGGTGAAGGGTCACGCCGGACATCCCCGCAACGAGTACGTGAATGACCTGGCCGTCATGGCCGCAACCGAGCAGGCAAACTCTGCCGGACTGGTCGAGTCCGGGTTCCAGGAGTGGCTGGATGGACAGCGAGAGAAGGGACGCTACCTGGACTTCATGGAGTTTGAGGCGCCGGGGAAGCTCTGAACAAGTAGGGCCCCGCGCGCGCGGGGGGCTTACGCTGCTCAGAGCAGGAACGACGACGAGTCGTAGCAGCGCTACGGCGAGGAGGAGAGACGAACTATCAGCGGCGTAACCCCCCTGCGCCCAACACCAAGGAAGATATGAAGCTTACGCGGTTGTGGGTTACGGGGTAACGCGGGGCACCATACTTGTTCAGAGCTTCCCCCAAGGGCTGAGTACCCGGCCAAACGTCGCGGCGGTCGCGGCGGCCAGCCGTCGCCTGACCAGGGCCGGATCAACTGCCTCGCCCAACTCCATTTCCAGAGTCGTAACCCCTCGATCCTGAATCCCGCACGGCACGATCGCGCCGAAGTAGCTCAGGTCGGTTGAGACGTTGAGGGCGAAGCCGTGTGAGGTGATCCAGCCGGACGAAACGCGGATCCCGATTGCGGCGATTTTTCCCTTGGGGGTCCACACACCGGTAAGACCATCCACACGGCGGCCGGGGACACCGAATTCAGCCAGAACGTCGATGATCATCGCTTCCAGGTCACGCAGATAGCGGTGCAGATCCTGCCGATCGGGCTTCAGATCCAGGATCGGATACCCCACGATCTGACCGGGCCCATGGTAGGTGACGTCCCCACCCCGCCCCGCCCCGAAGAGTTCGATTCCCATGGCTTCCCGCTCGGCCTCGGTAACCAGAATGTTCTCGGGCTCGGTGCTAGTCCCCATGGTGATCACATGGGGGTGCTCCAGAAGCAGGAGCGTATCGGGGATCTCACCGGACCGGCGCTGGGTCACCAACTCGGACTGAAGCGCCAGCCCGTCCGAATAGGCGATGCTTCCCAGCTCCCGGACGACCAAGGGGCGCGGCAGGCCTGGAGCCGCCTCCATCGGGTCGGCACCCGAATCCGAGCTGCTGCCCATGGCAGGCTCGGCAACCTCCGTTCCTTCGTCCTCAGCTGCTTCGTTCATTCCTGCTCCAAACGGACAGACCCGCTCCCCAGAACCCTCCGGGAAGCGGGCCCGTTCCCGCGTACTTCGGAAATGCGCCCCGTGGAAGCTTTGAACAGAGCTTCCCAGTGGGCGCCGCCGATCAGGCGTCTTCCGGGAAGTCTTCCATGTAGTCCTTGAGCTCCGCCAGGAAGCGGGCCGCATCGGCGCCATCAACCACACGGTGGTCGTAGCCGAGCGAGAAGTACGAGCGCTTGCGGATCGCAATCGTGTCTGCGCCCGTTGCGTCCTGTACCACCACCACTCGCTTGTCGATGCTCCCCGTGCCCAGAATCGACGACGTGCCCTTCGGGATGACCGGCATTCCGACCATGGTCCCCATGACGCCGGGATTGGTGATCGAGAAGGTGGCGCCCTGGATGTCGGACGGCTGCAGCTTCTTGCTGCGGGCCCGCTCTGCCAGATCGATGATCTTACGACCAATTCCGACCAGGCTCAGGTTGTCGGTGTCGTGCATGACCGGAACGATCAGCCCGGGGTTCAGGTCCACCGCAATGCCGATGTTCACATTGCCGCGGTGGATGATGTTGTTCCCCGAAACCGTGCCGTTCACTGTCGGATACTTCCGAAGCAGCCGGGAGATCGCGTAGGAAACGAAGGCCGTGTAGCTGACCCGAGCTCCCTGAGCGGCCCATTCCGGCTTCTTGGCCACGCGGATGCGGTCGATGGCCGTGAAGTCGATCTCGATGAACGAATGCACGTGGGGCGCGACGCGCTTGGCGATCACCATGTGCTCGGCGGTCAGGCGACGGATCTTGTCCATCGGCACGACTTGGTCGGCCGCCCGCACCGGGAATTCCGGATGCTGGACCTTGCTGTAGAAGGCCTTCCAGAAGGCGTCCATGTCCGTCGGCGGAGCGGCGGCCGGAGCGGCAGCCGGAGCGGCAGCCGGAGCAACAGGCGCCGGGGCAGCAGGAGCGGCCGCTGCAGCAGGGGCACCGGAGTCGATGTGATCGAGGATGTCCTGCTTGGTCACCCGACCGGCGTGCCCCGAACCCGAGACAGCCGCGATATCGATGCCATGCTCCTCGGCGATCTTGCGAACCACCGGAGTCGATTTGGTGCGAAGCCGGTCTTCTTCAGACTCGTCCCCGCCCGTGGCGGCTGGAGCTGCGGCGGCCGGTGTTGCGGCGGCCGCAGCAGACGGCGCCGGAGCAGACTCTACCGGAGCGGCTGCAGCGGCAGGAGCGGCAGCTGGCGCTTCAGCGGCAGGAGCGGCAGCGGGCGCTTCGGCGGCAGGAGTGGCAGCGGGCGCTTCGGCCGCACCACCGTCTGGGTCGATGTAGGCCACGATGGTTCCGACCTCAACGGTCTCACCCTCCTGGACTTCGATCGCGACGAGCGTTCCTGCGGCAGGAGCCGGAATCTCGGCGTCCACCTTGTCGGTGGAAATTTCGAGGATCGCTTCGTCGCGCTCCACGGTGTCGCCGAGGGCCTTGAGCCACTTGGAAACCGTGCCCTCTGTGATGGACTCGCCCATCTGGGGCATGGGGACTTCGATCCGAGCCACGCTCGTCTCTCCAGATTCGGTGTCGTTTTGTGTGGGCCTTCCCGTCGAGCCTGAATTCACCCGGCGCGAACGACCTTGAGTTTACCGAAGCCGCGTCGAAAGGCAAGCGCTTCCAGCCTTCCGATGCGACTTCAACTGCCTGGTATTCGGCCTGCCGTTCGACCTAGTATTCGGCCAGATAGGTGGCCGCCTTCACAATGTCGTCCACCTGGGGCAGGAAAACGTCCTCCAGGGCCCCGGAATAGGGCACGGGAGCGTCGATCGACGTTACCCTGAGCATCGGGCCGTCGAGCCACTCGAAAGCCTGCTCACTGACCCGCATGGCGATCTCGCCGGCGATCCCGCCCGTGCGGGTGTCCTCGTGGACCACCAGCAGCTTCCCGGTCTTCTTCACCGATCTGATGATCGCTTCATCATCCAGAGGCAGCAGGGTCCGCAGATCCAGGATCTCGACCTCGACACCTTTTGCCGCCAGTACCTCGGCGGCCTTGAGGCTCCGGTGGACCATCAGGCCATAGGTGACGATGGTCAGCGCGGTGCCTGCCCGCGCGGTCCGCGCCTTCCCTAATGGGATGATGTAGTCGTCCTTGGGCAGCACTTCGCGCAGCCAGGGCGCCCGATAGAGGCCCTTGTGCTCTTCGAACAGCACCGGCGAATCGTCGCGGATCGCGGCCTTCAGGAGTCCCTTCGCGTCATGGGCAGTCGACGGATAGACAATCTTGAGCCCGGGCGTGTGGAAGAACGCCATCTCAATGTTCTGAGAGTGGAACGGCCCTCCACGATTGCCTCCTCCCACCGGCCCTCGGACGACCATCGGCAGGGCACCCGCTCCCCGATAAGCCGAGGTCGCGACGTAATTGGTGAGCACGTCGTAGGCGGGCGAGATGAAATCCATGAACTGCATCTCGACCACCGGGCGCATCCCCATGTGAGCGGCCCCGGCCGCCGCGCCGGTAAATCCACCCTCGGAGATCGGCGTGTCCATCACCCTGTGTTCGCCAAAGTAGCCAAGGAAGTCACGCGTGACCTTGAAGGCTCCGCCGTATTCACCGATGTCCTCTCCCAGCAGGAACACAGAGGGGTCGTGCTCCATCTCCTCGAACAGGGCTTCGGAGATCGCCTCCAGAAAGGTGACGGGCTCACCCGCCGCGGTCCGTGAGACGTGCTCGGGGCGTGTCGGCTTCTGGTCGCTCATTCAGCTGGCATCCGAAGGGTGGGCGTTCTGTACCATGGGGGCGCCGCGCCGCCGTACGCAGCCGCAGCGCCGGGTTCGGGCTCTTCCGTCACGCGACTTAAGGCCGAGGACATTTCGGCCATGTCCGCGTCCCACTGCTCGGCACCATCATCCATGCGCTGCATGACCTGACCGCGAAACGAGGGGGCATCCGGCCCCGAGACGGTGGGATCGGGCAGTACCTCGACCAGACCGACGCCGTTCCCTGACCGGGCGTGGGCCACCGCCTCGGCGATCGCGCGCAGCATGCCGGCCAGTGAACCTAGCGTGACCGACCAGCTCTCAACCCCGTAGGCCGCTGACTTCCGGGCCAGTCGATCGACGGCCGTGTGAGGGTGCATCGGGCCGGTGCAATCCATCACCACAACCAGTGGAGCCCGACGGACGGCGGCAAAGTTGAATCCTTCGTGCCAATCGCCCGAAGCCGTTCCGGCCACATTGTCGACATGAAGCGCAACGCGGTCCTCACCCTGCATCTGCATCGCCATCGCAACGCCGCACATGACTTCGGTCCCCTTTCCCGGCAACTCCACCGGAGCCAGAAGACCCAGCTCGGGAACCGTGGGGAATGCGCCGGCGTCACGGCCCTCTGCGCTCGCCGTGGCCCGGCCAAGGAGCTGACGAAAAAGGTCCTCCGGGCTCAGGCCGCGAGAGAGCGCCGCCGACGGCGAGCCGCACCGCATGGAGAAAATGTCCGGTTGATCGTCGGCCGACCCACGAAGTGCCAGCGCAGCCGGAACACCCGGCAACATGTGAGCCCGCTCTCGCAGGCCCGCGTCCAGGACGGTCCGTTCAAAGGCGAGCGCTCTCAACAGTGCTCGGTCCAGGCCCCTGTCATCGATCATCGATCTCCTCGAAAACAGAAACGGGTGCGGACCCTCTCAAGGAGTCCGCACCCGTTCAAAATCTGACGCTCAACAATTACCGGTAGTCGGTCAGTTGCCGGCCGGATCAATACCCTCGCCGCCAGCCGGAGCCGTTCCAGCGTCCGCCGGAGCGGCACCACCATCACCACCAACACCCGGAAGGATCGGGGCCGGCGCAGAGTTCTGCGGAAGGTCCGGACGAATGACCGAGTCAGGGAGTCGCGCATTCGACGACATGATCGACAGAACAAATGCAACGACCATGAAGAGCGTCCCCGAAGTCCAGGTGGCCCGGGTCAGCATGGTGGTGGCCTGACGTCCACCCATGACCCCATCAGTCGCCGCTGCGCCGCCGCCCATGGCAGCGAGACCGCCGCCCTTACCGGACTGGAGCAGAATGACGACGGACAGGAAGAGGCCGTCGAGGATCAGAAATGCCAGCAGAAATCCGTACATGATCGCTTTCGTTGTTCAGGGTCAGGAGACTTCAAAACTCGCGTAGATTCGGGATTTGTGTCAACCGGCAGCCGGGACAAAGCCCCCGACTCAGGCCCCCGCTTGGGCGATGGCTCGAAAAGAGGCCGCCTTCATCGACGCGCCACCCACAAGAACACCGTCGATCTGATCCGCTGCAAGCAACTCCGCGGCATTCTCCGGCTTCACGCTTCCGCCGTACAGGATCGGGATTCGACCGGCGGCACCGCCGCCGAGCCTCTCGACCAGACGAGCGTGAAGCGTCGTGTGCGCAGCACTGGCATCGCCGGGAGTGGCGGTCTCGCCGGTACCGATCGCCCATACGGGCTCATAGGCGAGCATCCAGGTGGTGTCCCTGTCCACGGAGCCCAGTGCCGCATCCAGCTGGCGGGTGATCACCTGGTCGACCTGGCCGGTCCGGCGTTGATCGAGCGTCTCGCCGACACAGACCACCGGAGTCAGCCCTGCGGCCAGCACGGAAGCCACCTTCCGGGCCACCATCTCATCCGTCTCGCCAAACACGTGCCGCCGCTCGGAATGGCCGACCAGGACATAGCCGGCCCCGGCCCCGGCCGCCAACTCGGCCGAGATCTCGCCGGTGAAAGCCCCCGATGTCTCCCAGTAGACGTTCTGAACACCGACACCAACGCCCTTCTCGGAGGCGGTCTGAAGGACCGCTGAAAGGCAGAGGGCGGTCGGAAAGACCAGCGCCGTTACCGGCAGGTCCGATGCGTCAAACTCGGCCATGAATGCTGACGCTTCCCGCGGGGTCAGATTCATCTTCCAGTTACCGGCGATCACGGGCTTCATTCGGGTGCCTCCGAAAGGGCGTCTACACCGGGCAGCACGGCGCCTGCCAGGAATTCAAGTGCGGCGCCACCACCCGTGCTGATGTGGGTGATTCGCCCAGATACGCCGGCGGCCTCCGCCGCAGCGGCGGAGTCACCACCCCCCAGAACGGTTGTGGCACCGGCATCCGTCGCCCTGGCTACGGCTTCGGCCACCGCGACCGTACCGCCCGCGAACGGAGCCAGCTCAAAGATGCCCATGGGGCCGTTCCACAACACGGTGCGGGCCTCCTCAAGCATCGACGCATAGAGGAGCTCCGTGCTCGGCCCGATGTCGCCGATTCGATCTCCCGCCTCCACCCCCGTACGCTCCACTTCTCTCACCTGGGCGTCCGGAGAGATCTCCGTGGCAACTCGGCAGTCCACCGGGAGCACCAGGCGATCTCCCACCCGATCCATCAGCTCCCGGGCCATCTCGACCCGGTCAGTCTCGACCAGGGAATCTCCCACCTCAAGCCCGAGCGCAAGGAAAAAGGTGCTGGCCATCGCGCCCCCCACCAGCAGGCGATCCACACGAGGAAGAAGGGCTTCGACCACATCAATCTTTCCCGAGATCTTGGCTCCACCCAGGACGGCCACGAACGGACGCTGGGGCTCATCGAGCGCGTCGCCCAGAAAGGCAAGCTCCTTCTCCATCAGCAGGCCGGCCACAGCCATGCCTCCATTGGCCCGGACTGCCTCCGCGACACCCGAAGTCGAGGCGTGCGCCCGATGGGCGGCGCCGAAGGCATCGTTGACGAAAAGGTCGCAGATGGAAGCCAGGGCCTGCGCCATTTCCGGATCATTCCCGGTGTCTCCTGGCAGGAAACGTGTGTTCTCGAGCACGAGGAGTTCGCCCGCTCGCAGGGCCGCGACAGCGGCTTCTGTCTCAGCGCCGACCGTGGCCGGAACGAAATGCACCGGATATTCCAGGCGTGCCCGCAGCTCTGATGCGATCGGGGCCAGCGAGAACTGGGGGTCGGCGATGCCGCCCGGTCGGCCCAGGTGGCTAATCAGAACCACGCGGGCACCCGACCCGAGCAGTAGCTCCAGTGTAGGCAGGGACGCCCTCAGCCGCGTATCGTCACCAATCTCAGCGCCTTCGAGGGGGACATTCAGGTCGGCCCGGACCAATACCGTGCGACCGCTGAGGGTCGCAGGGTCGAGCGCTGAAAGAAGGGCCTTGGGCATGAACCAGCCTTCTGGAGTGGACGGGTCAACGGCCCGGAAGGTAAACGGGCCCCCGGAGGCCGACAACGCACCCCGGGAGCCCATAAACGTCATCTATGACGGGTGTAGTGTCTCAAAAGTGTCTCGGCCATTCGAACGAAACTTTTGAGACACCACACGAGGTCAGATCAGAACGACCCCATCTCCCACTCGCTTTCCCATCCACCACGCGGAATCTGCGTAGCCGGAAGGGCGATAAGGCGGGCAAGTCCGGACAGTTCTTGTACGATGCCGGTCCCATCGTCGAGTTCGACCCTGCCACGCAGCGTATATCTGCCCGCGGGGATCTCCGACAGGTCCATGGTCACAAACTCGACGGTCCGCCTGGAGACGGGAGCCCTGAGCCACTCGATCCCCCAGGTTTCCTGCCCAGCGGGTCGAACTTTGACCGAGGTACGACTGCCATCTTCCTCAGAAACCAGCTCGAAGCTCATCCGGTAGGGGCCGGTATCCTCGGGAAGGTCATAGACCTCGAAGAGGACGCCGATTTCGGCATCGTCAAGCCGAGCGTCCCTGCGCGGGTGCACCCAGTCATCGCCCCGGTCGATGTCCCTTTCAAGCGGCATCGCGGCGTCGGTGAGCATGAGGCTCGATACCCCTGCCCCTCTTTCCCGCGCACCTTCGTGAACGGCGACCCGAATTCCAGCAGCCATCCCAAGTCGCGGGTTGTAGACCTCGACAGCGACTCGACTCACCTCGACACCGGCAGGAGCAAGAATTTTCTGCTCCCGCTCCCCTGCCGAAATCATGCGACGGCTGGTCAGGAGGTCTTCACCATCCGGCCCGAGCAGGAACAGACCGAGTTCCAGCGAGTCCGTGGAGGATGAGAACATTTCGGTCGGGATCGAGAAGTGAAATTCGACCTCTGTGGACCCCTGCATGCGACCGCGGAAGCGGCTGACTCGGGCCGGGAGTGCATAGCTCCCCCGTGCGAGCGTTCCATACCAGTTCGGGAAGACTTCGCTGAGATCCTCCAGGTAGTCTTCGGACTCGGAGGTCAGCGCCCCATTGGCAGAGGACGACGGCCGATGGAAGGTGATATCCGGGCCCTGGCCGTAGTCCCAGAACTCGGTGCGCATGCCGGACCCGGTCCCAAAAGCACGGATCGCAACGGGCCTGCCGTAGCGGAGCCAGACCCGAGACGCGTCGGCCTGCAGTGAACTGAAGCGAAGAAGCGCATAGGCCGACCGCGCGTAGTGCTCGACCAGTCTCTCGTTGACCTGTGTGTTCAGGATCGGGTCGATCGGGCGCCAGAACGCCGGGCCGGAAGATGTGGCGCCCCCGGCCTGCAGTACAGCGGTCTCCTCAAAGGCGGCACGCTGGCCCGGCCCCATCAGGTCGAGTGCGTTCTCGAACTCTACCATCGCCTCTTCGGAGCGATTCATCCGATGAAGCGCCAGGCCACTCATGAGCATCGCATATGGATGACCCTGACTGGCCCAGGCAAAACGCCGAGACCCGTTGAGCAGCGCCTGCCAGGCACCCTCATCCGCCAGAGCGAGGAGGATCTCCGTATTCGCTTCGACATGGGCGGGATAGGCATCGACCGCCTCGCGGAACGAAGCCAGTATGGTCCCAGCCTGAATCTGACCCTCGGGGCGGAAGTGGAATCCCGTCGCAAACAGCTCGTTCAGAGCGTCCGGACAGTTGAAGTTCCAAGCGATCAGTGCCTCGGGCGTAACCACTCCGCCCGGTGCGCCACGCATGGCACCACAGCTGGCTGAACCCATGGCCTCGGGCGAGAGCTCGCCCAGGCCTCTCCATCCGAGCCAGGCCTCACGCGTGACTCGGCCGTTCTCCCACGCCAGTTCGGCAAGGAGCCTCGGTGAAATGGGCCGAGTTGCCCGCACCGCCAGGTCGACACCGCGACCGAAGAGCATGCGAGCGTCATCACGAAGCCCCTGCTTGCGACGAATACGCGCCAACGCCAAGTACGGTGCCGGGTTCTCCGGATCTCGGACCATCGCCCGTTCAAGCGCCTGAGCTGCCTGATTGCGCCACTCCAGCGGGCTCACACCTGCCGGAGCGTCGCCTTCGAGCAAACCGTCGATCGGGCCGAACCGGTCCTCAATGTCCTCCATGGACTCGCCCAGCGCCGCCTGAAGCAGCTCCCGCGTCTCCAAAAGGATTGGTGCTGGAACCGTGGTCGCTTCGGACCAGTCGTCCGGCACTTCCCAGCCAAGCTCAGCCGGGACTCCAGGCGTCTCCGGAATCGGCAGGACCGCCTCGTCCGGATCCGGGGTGAAGGTCATCGCGAACTCGACCCAGGTCCCGTCAGGCCGGCCGTTGCGGGTGGCCGGATGGTACCGGAGTTCACGGGCCGCCTGCATGGCCGCGCGATCGAGGGCCGGCACGCCTGACGTCTCACGCATCTGCACGTGATCTACGGCACCCGTGCTGTCGACCCAGAGCGAAAGATCCACTGTGCCACCAACGCCAGCCAACTGGAGAGTCCGCGGGTAGAATTGGCGCGCCAGTTCGGCATCGGCTCGGCGATTCACCAACCGAGGGTAGGTCGTCAGCCCTGGAACGAAGGGCGGAAGATCCTCGGTCGCCATGACCGGGTTCATCCCTTCGGACAGGGCTGCCATATCAAGGGGGCTCGCCTGTTCAGTCTGACCGGCTCGTGTGGAAATCGGCAGATCGGCAACGTCATCGACCGGAAGCTCAACGACCGTTCCCTGCTTGTCCTGGAACACCGTGAGAATCCGCTGGGACAGCCCCACAAGCGAGGCCCGGGCCGGCGAAACCGCCACACCCAGAACGGAGACCGCAACGATGACCGCCGCCGCTCCGTGTCGCGCCAAGGCACCACGCGCCCTCAACGGTCGACTTACCCATTCCCGGGAAAGCTCGGCCTGCAGTTCAGGGCCGAATGAAGGCCGCTCGGACGCCAACATCTCGGCAAGCTCAGCGTCAAGCTCGGCCAGATCCGGTGGCAGTCCCTCAAGGGGCTCGAGGTTTTTCTCGTCCATCATCTATTTGAACCGTTTCCGGCGTCTTTCATTTCGTCGACTGCGTCCTTCAGGCGCTTCAATGCGCGATGAAGTCGAACAGCGACAGCATTGTTGCTGACGCCGAGTGCCTCAGCGATCTCGGCGTTCCCAAGCCCGGCTCCATACCGCAGGGAGAGGATCTGTTGATCCGCCTTCCGCAGCGTCTGGGTGCCGTTCAGGAGCGTTTGGATGCGCTCCTGTTTCATCATCCGCTCGTCTGGCGAAGGCGTGTCGGCTACAAGATCCGGCACACGGTCAAGCGAGACGTGCAGTGATCCCCGACGGCGAAGAGCCCTCAGGTGATCGGTTACCGCGTTGCGCGCGATGCGGAGGAGCCACGTTCTGGGCGACGCCATGGTGGCGTCATACCGCCCAAAAGAGCGCAGAGCCTTCATGAACACTTCGGAGGTAACGTCCTCCGCAGCCTCTCGGGTCGCCACCCGGAACCGGATATACCGGTAGACCGTGGGACGATGGTCGTGGTACCAGGCCTCGAAATCCTGAGGCAGGCGACCTGACGCCTCGTCACCGGCAATGCGGTGAGGCGGCGTTGCTACGTTCCGCTGAGCGGAATCGGAGGCGGTTCGCGTGTCGATTCTGGTCATGTCTCATTCTACGCCATAACGACGCTCCATGTTACAGGAATCGAACCAGGGCGTGGCAGCCTTTCGATACACCACACTCGCCTGGTGCCATCCTCGTCTGCACTCGATCAAAACGCGCGCGCCGGAGGTGCCCCTTATCCCGGTACCGGAGGGGCCTCACGGTCCTTTCGTCGAGGTCTTCCCGCCACCCTGACGCCGACCCCCATCGAGCCCGGACGGGCGAGGCCAGAGCAAGCGCGGTGCCGCAATGGCTGCACTCTATCGCGGTCTCGCCTGCCCCGGTTGATGCCTCGTCTACGTGGCTGCACACCGGGCAGCGAAAGGAATGAAGGGTGTCGCTCATTTCAACTCCGAATCAGAGTCTCGCTCCAACGTGACGGGCGAGGTCGACGACGCGTGAGGAATAGCCCCATTCGTTGTCGTACCAGCTCAGAACTTTGACCATGCGCCCGTCCTGGACCGCTGTGCTGAGCGAGTCCACGATCGAGGAGTGGGGGTTTCCGGTGTAATCGATCGAGACAAGCGGCTCGGTCGAGTAGCCCAGAATGCCCTTCATCGCATCATCGGACGCAGCCTTCATCGCCGCGTTGACCTCATCGACCGTAACCTCGCGATCGACCTCGGCTACCAGATCCACAATCGAAACGTCTGGAGTCGGCACACGAATCGCCATTCCGTCGAGCTTACCCTCGACCTCGGGGATGACCAGAGCCGTGGCTTTGGCGGCGCCGGTGGTGGTCGGGATCATGGACATGGCGGCGGCGCGAGCCCGACGCATGTCTTTGTGCGGCAGGTCCAGGATGTTCTGGTCGTTGGTGTAGGCATGCACCGTGGTCATGAGTCCGCGGCGGAACCCGAACGAATCCAGGAGCACCTTCACCACCGGGGCCAGACAGTTGGTAGTGCACGAGGCGTTGGAGATGACGTGGTGGTTGGCCGGATCGTATTTGTCGCCGTTGACGCCCAGAACGATCGTGATGTCCTCACCCTTGGCCGGAGCCGAGATGATGACCTTCTTGGTGCCTGCTTCCAGGTGTTTGGCTGCCGAGGCGCGGTCCGTGAAGCGACCGGTCGACTCGATGACAATGTCGACGCCCAGTTCGGCCCAGGGCAGTTTGGCGGGATCCCGCTCGGAGAGCACCCGGATCTCGTCGCCGTCGACCGAAAGGCCACTGGCGGTGACTTCGACGGTTCCAGGGTAGCGCCCGTGGACCGAGTCGTAGCGCAGCAGGTGCGCCAGAGTGTTGTTGTCGGTCAGATCATTGACCGCTACGAAGTCGATGTCGGTCACGCCCGCCTGCTTGGCAGAGCGGAGGACGTTGCGGCCGATGCGGCCGAAGCCGTTGATCGCGACGCGAATCGCCATTTGATGTATCTCCCAAAGTCGTCAGGACGCCTGGCGGAACTCATCTGGTCGCTGGGGAAGCGCCCGGGCAAAAGTCAGAATCAGCACTGAACTTGCACCCATCGAACCCAGCGTCCGTGCCGCCTCGATGGCGGTAGCCCCTGTGGTCAGGACGTCGTCGACGAGGATAACTTTTTTATCCCGGATCGAGGTGGAGAACCCCGGGTCCGGGGAGAACGCATGCCGGACGTTAGCCGAGCGCAGATCGGGGGGCAACCCGACCTGACGGGGCGCCTCAAGGGGGCGGCAGAGGGCTTCGATCACGGGCACGCGGAGTACCTCAGCCAACGCCTGCGAGAGGCGCTCGGCTGGATTGAAACCCCGACTGCGAAGGCGACCCGGAGTGGTCGGAACCGGCACGATCGCGTCGGCCGACCAGTCGGGCGGAAGCGCCTGAGCCAGCCGGCGCCCAAGGAGTCCGGAGATCCGCTGCCAGCCTTCGTATTTGAATGCGTAGACCAGCCGGTCACCCGGCGAGGTCATGGCTGTTGCGGAACGCGCCAGCACGTTCTCGGGCCAGGATTCGCATTGCGCGCAGCGGCGGTCAGCGGTGGTGGAACCCACGTTCAGGCCAGGCGTGCCGCAGGTGACGCAGACCGGAGACGGAAGCGGTGCCAGACGTGTCCTGCACCCCGGACAGACCGGCGTGTGTTCTCCGGCAGGAATCCCGCCGCCGCACCCCAGACAGCGGAGCGGCAGCAGAAAGCTGAGCCATGCGCGGAGCGGCCCGTTCAACGGCCCTCGTGCAGATCCAGCGCCTTTCGCATCTCGTTGACCGGGGCCTCTCCACCCCACCACCGTTCGAAGGCGACCGCGCCCTGCTGAACCAGCATCTCCCGGCCATCGGTGGCGCGGACCCCGAGGCTTTCGGCGGCCTTCACGAAGGGGGTCTTCTCCTGACCATAGACCAGATCCATGACGGCCCCGGCCCGATCGAGCCGGGACAGGTCGAACGGAAGCGGGTCGCCCTCATCGAGGCCAAGGCGGGTGGCGTTTACGACCAGATCGAAGTCACCATCGTTGAGTTCAGAAGCGAGTTGGACCACCCGCACGCGCTCCCCGCCAATCCGACGTGAGACGTTGCGTGCCCGCTCGACGGAGCGGTTGAGCAGTCGGATCTCCGCGACCCCTTCGTCGAGCAGGCCGACCAGGGCGGCGCGGGCGGCACCCCCTGCACCCAGGAGGAGAACCCGAAATCCTTCCGGACTGCCGGAAACGAAGGTGCGCAGAGCTCGACTGAATCCGGCCACGTCGGTGTTGTCGCCGATCACCTTGCCACCTTCGAGCCAGAAGGTGTTGCACGCACCCGTCCGGCGCACCGCAGGGTTGGGGAGATCGACCACGGACGCCGCCTTCTCTTTGTGCGGCAATGTCACGTTCCCACCCCCGCCACTGCGCGAGAGTCCCTTGATGAAGCCCGGCAGATCGTTGATGTCGGTCTGCAACGCGACGTAGACACCATCCTTTTTCGCGGCCCGATGGGCGGCGTTCTGGATGATGGGGGAAAGCGAATGTTCTACGGGGTCGCCAAGGAGTGCGAAAACCCGGGTGCCGGCATTGATGGTGTTCATGGTGAGACGAGCGGTTCCAGTCGATTGATCACTTGAGAGACGAGGGCATCCAGAGCCTCATATGCGGCCTCGTAGGCGGCTTCATTCCCGCCAAACGGGTCAGGCACGCCCGCTCCACTCAGAATGTCGCCGTCAGCACCGTTTTCGGCGAATGCGGTAAGAAGGGCGGAGCGACCTTCCCCACCCAGTTCGATGGCGCGGATCACATGGCCAGGCGACATGGTCAGGATCAGGTCCGAGGCGCTGACGACGGTCTCCGTGAGCCGGGTAGCCTGGTGGCGGCTCAGGTCGAGGTCATGTCTCCGAGCCGTGTCCAGCGATCCGTCGGAGGCGGTCTCTCCGGGGAACGCCGCCACACCGGCGGAGCCGACCGCAACCCACGTCCAGCCCCGCTCGGCCAACAGGCGACGGGCGATTGCCTCGGCCAGAGGGCTGCGACAGGTGTTGCCTGTGCAAACGAAGAGGAGTCGAAATGACTCCGGAGAATCAGCCATCGGTGGTGTCGTCCAGCACTTCGGGAATCAGACAACGGAGCCGGTCTGTCGGCGTGGCACCCGCCCGGACAACCCGCGGCGAGGGCCCAGTACAGTCAACCAGCGTCGAGGGCGCCGAGGCGGGTAGAAGCCCGGCATCGATGACCCAGACTTCGCTCCCGGCACCGTCCATCTGCTCGAGAACTCGGAGCACACCGTCGCCATCCATGGCAGGGGGCTCCCCGGGCAGGTTGGCACTTGAGGAGGTAAGCGGTGCACCCAGCCTCTCCACGATCGCTGCGGCCACCGGGTGAGAGCTCTGACGAACGGCGACCGTACCGTCGGTCCCTCGCACGCCCGACGGGAAGCATCCGGCGGGGTCGGGCAGGATCAGGGTGACGGCGCCGGGCCAGAAGACTCGAGCCAGTTCCCGAGCCGCTGGACTCCAGCCGAGCTCTGCGACGGAGTCGACGCTGGGAACCAGTGCCAGGACCGGCTTTCCGTCAGGGCGGGCCTTGAGGCGCCGAAGCCCCTCGATGCCCTCGGCGACCAATCCACTCCCAAAACCATAGACCGTCTCGGTCGGGTAGCCGATCAGACCCCCGCCATTCAGGTGTGCGACAACCCGGTCCAGCATGGCGATGTCGGCTGTATCTGGCTCCGCCCCTCCGTGGCCGAAGCTCCTGAAATCAAGTCGCTGAATCGCCCGAGTCACCCTGTGGTCTCCCGCGCGATGACCCCCAACCAGAACTCGGCCAGGGGGAGGTCCTGGGGCCGGGTCACCTTCAGATTGCTGGGCGAGCCCTCGACCATGACAACTTCACCGCCGGCCGCCTCCACCAAAGAGGCATCGTCCGTTGCGGTGGCCCGTAGATCACTGCGCGCCATCGCCGTCCGGAGCATCGCCGCAGGAAAGCCCTGAGGGGTCTGAGCGTGCCACAACAGGCTGCGATCCGGAGTGCCGGTCACACGGGCGTCCGCGTCGACCTGCTTGAGCGTGTCGGTGGCCGGAATCCCGACTACGGCTCCCTTCCCTGTCGCGGCGGTCCTGATGCAGGCGTCGATTGCGGCACTCTGGATCAAGGGTCGAGCGGCGTCGTGGACCAGGATGACCTCAATGTCGTCAGGTAGCGCGGAAACGGCGTTGGCTACGGAATCGGCCCGTGAGGCTCCTCCGGCCACAACCTGGATCCGAGGATCCAGCGCCTCGATCCACTCAGGAGGGTCCGCCGCATCTTCCGGGGCCAGGGCAACGCGTACTGCCACCACCCGGGAGTCAGCCAGAAAGGGGCGCAGTGCGTGCACGAGCAGGGGCTCCCCACAGAGCTCAAGAAGCAGCTTCTTGACCCCACCCATTCGACGCCCGACTCCCGCCGCGGGGATCGCGACTCCGGTACGAGGGCTGGCGGTGGTGTGGCTGGAGGGGATCCCGGCGATCATCCGCCGCCGAAGCGGCCGCCTCCGCCTCCGCCTCCGCCCCAGCTCTTCCCTTGCTGCCCACCCACATTGATCTGGCTGGCAGGGATCTGATCCCGGGCCGCCGAATCGAAGCGGGTGTACATCTTGTGGAAGTAGAGGGGCACGGTGCCAACCGGGCCGTTTCGCTGCTTGGACACGATGAGTTCTGCCAGTCCTTCGATCGAGTTTCCGTCGTTGTCTGTAGGCCCAAAATAGTATTCGGGTCTGTACAGAAACATGACTAGATCGGCATCCTGCTCAATTGCGCCGGACTCACGCAGGTCGGAGAGCATCGGGCGTTTGTCGTGTCGCGATTCCACCGCACGAGAGAGCTGCGAAAGCGCGACGATCGGTACTTGCAGCTCACGCGCCAACGCCTTGAGGCCCCGGGACATCTGAGAGACCTCCTGTACACGGCTCTCGGAACGGCCGTCGCTTCCCATGAGCTGGAGATAGTCGATGATGACCATTCCGAGCTCGCCGCCCTCGGATTCGATTTCGGCCTTCAGGCGCCGTGACTTTCCGCGCATCTCGAGCACCGAAATGCCGGGCGTGTCGTCAATCCAGATGGGGGCGGTGTTCATATGCCCGGCGGCGGCCGCAAGACGTTTGTGATCTTCGGGCGTCATGCCACCGCGACGAAGCAGCTGCGCATCAATGCGGGCCTCGGACGAAAGGAACCGCTTGAGCAGCTGTTCCTTCCCCATCTCGAGCGAGAAGACCGCGACGGCCTTCTTGTGATCGATGGCGGCCGTGGCGGCCACATTGAGCACCCAGGACGTCTTCCCCATCGACGGACGCGCGGCCACGATCACCAGGTCTCCCGGCTGGAGGCCCGTAGTCATCTTGTCGAGGTCGGCAAAGCCGGTCGGCACACCGGTCACGGGCGACTTGGAATCCTGCAGCCGCTCGATCTCCTCGAAGGTCGGCCAGAGCAGGTCCTTGACCCGGACAAAGCCTTCCTTGTCCTGATCCTGAGCCACATGGAAGATCTTCGATTCGGCGCTGTCGATGATCTCGTCGACTTCGCGCTCACCCTGAGCGTACGCGTCCTGGATGATCTCCTGGGAGGCATCGATCAGCCGGCGAAGCAGCGCCTTTTCGCGGACGATCCGGGCGTGGTACTCGATGTTGGCCGCAGTCGGGACCGCGTCGAGCAGTTCGGCGACGTAATCGAGACCACCGACCGACTCCAGTTCGTCGGTCCTCTTCAGGTCTTCCTGGAGCGTGACGATGTCGACCACTTCTCCACGACGCACGAGGCGTACGATCGAACGGAACAGCCTGCGATGGGCTTCGCGGAAGAACATGGAGGCATCCAGCACCTCCATGGCCCGGTCGATCGCCGAGGCGTCGAGCAGCATGCCGCCCAGCACCGAAACCTCCGCCTCGGGAGAGTACGGAGGTCGCCGGTCATAGCCCGGAATCCCCGATGAGCCGGGGGAGAAGTCTTCGTTTGAGCTCACGTCGAGTGCCCGAAGTGCCGAAGGGGACTGCGACCCGCAACCGGATCTCAGCCCCCGTCCATTACCTGTCGCAAGAGTTGCAGGTCGTCCCAGGTGGGTCGCGCCCAACCGGAGTTCCTGAGGAGTGCCGCAGGGTGGTAGGTCACCACAAGAGGGATCCCCTCGTAGCTGTAGACCTTGCCTCTCAGCTTGCCCAGCGCGTCGTCCTGACCGGTCAGAACCTGTGCCGCAAAGGTGCCGACGGCAAGCAGGGCCCGGGGCTCTACCAGCTGCAGTTGGCGGTGCAGGAAGGGGGAGCAGGTCCGGATCTCATCGGGCTGTGGATTGCGGTTCCCGGGAGGCCGGCACTTGAGGACGTTGCAGATGTAGACCGAGTCCTTCCGGGACAGATCCACACTTGCCAGCATCAGGTCCAGCAGCTTGCCGGCCGCCCCGACGAAGGGGACGCCCGTCTTGTCCTCGTTGGCTCCCGGCGCCTCGCCCACCACGACCAGTCGCGCGTTGGGATTGCCGTCGGAAAAAACCACCTGATTACGAGTCTCAGACAGACCACATCTGGTGCAGCCCATGGCCAGTTCGCGGAGGGCGTCGTAGTCGAGACCGTCGACTTTGGGGAGGATCCCTGAGGCAGCGGGCTTTGCAGCCACGACCGGCTTTTGGGCCGCGGGAGGGCGGGCTGAACCGGCCGCCCACGGGTTCGTCGAATCGTCTGTCGCCGGCTCGTCCACGGACTCTGGGGGTGCGGGGCGGCCCCGAGGCGTCGGGGGAGCTGGGCGGACTACGGGCGCCGCAGGAGGTCGGTCCTTCGAGGCGGCGCCAGTTGCTCCTGCGGGAGACGCGGACGGAGTCGTGGCCTTGGGCGGTGACACCGACTGGAGTGTCTTCAGCAGGGCTGCCCGGGATCCTTCATCCAGAAAGATCTCACTCGCGCCCATCTCCTGACGCTGGCGAAGAAGGAGGGCGACGTCCTTCGGATCCAGCCCGCTCACGAGCGACCGCGGAGGATGCCTTCAAGGCGATCCAGGATCGCGTCGGCGACCGCATCCTTGTGCATGAGCGGGAGTTCTTCGGCGCCGGCATGATCGACCAGAGTGACCCGATTGGTTTCGGTTCCGAAACCGGCATCCGGCTCATTGGCCGGATTGGCGACAATCAGGTCGAGTCCCTTGGCCTTGAGCTTGCGACTGGCGTTTTCGACCAGGTTCTCGGTCTCAAGTGCAAAGCCGATAGCGACGGCCCCCGGCCAGCGTTGGTTCTGACTCCCGGCCGCAATGTCCGGATTGGCCTCAAGTTCAACCGTCATTTCATTCCCATCTCGATCGCGCTTGACCTTGTGGTCGCTTGGCTCGGAGGGACGGAAGTCGGCAACGGCGGCCGCAAAGATCAGCACGTCTGCGTCGCCCAGGCGTCCGTCGACGGCGGCCTTCATCTCCAGAGCCGTCTCCACCGAAATCGTCTCGACACCGGTCGGCGTGGGGATGACCGTAGGGCCACTGATCAGCTTGACCTTCGCCCCGCGACGCCAGGCGGCAGCCGCCAGGGCATACCCCATACGACCGGACGAGCGATTGCCGATGTAGCGCACCGGATCGATCGGTTCACGGGTGGGACCCGCAGTGATCAAGACCGTGCGACCCCTCAGGGCGGAATCCGGCGTCAGCAGCAGGCCGATATGATCGACGATCTCCTCAGGTTCGATCATGCGCCCGGGACCCGAAGCTTCGCCGACCGCGAGCAGGCCCTCGGCCGGGCCAGCCAGGTGATATCCCAGCGCAGTTCTGCAATGGGCTGCATTCGTCTGGACCTGGGGATGACTCCACATGGCGTCATTCATGGCCGGGCAGATGAGCACGGGCGCACGGGTGGCGAGCAGCGTGGTCGTGAGCAGATCGTCGGCCCTGCCCTGGGCGGCCCGCGCAAGAAAGTCAGCTGTGGCCGGAGCCACGCAGACCAGATCGGCCTCTTTGCCCAGGCGGATGTGCCGAGCGGCACCCTCAACCGAGAAAAGATCGGAAAGGGCGCTGCGGCCGGTGACACCCTCGAAGGTGAGCGCCCCAACAAACTTACCCGCGGCATGGGTCATGACCACATCCACCTCGGCCCCCAGAAGGGAGAGGCGGCGGGCCAGCAGCACCGACTTGTACGCCGCAATGCCTCCAGTGACCCCCAGTACGATCCGGCGTCCGCTCCAGGGCGGCCGCGATTCGGTAGACGGGTCAGTCATGAGGCGGTCCGGACTTACTCGCCCGGCTTCCGACGCTTGACCAGACGGAACTCGATCTGGCCCGAGGTCAGCGCTTCGAGCGAGCGAGTGGTGAGCTTCTTCTCTTCGCCGAGAGGAAGGACCTCTCGCGGGAGACGGTTCAGCTCACGTGCATATTTGGCGGAAACCAGGACGCCCAAGTACTTGCTGTAGGTCTGGGTGGCCAGCTCATCAGGCGTGAAAACACGCATTTCAGTTCCTCTGTTCCTGCGAATCGTTGAACTGCGCCTCAAGGATTTGGGCGAGTTCGTGAGACAGCTTCGTCACACGCTCAGCCTCCTCCGACGGCGCTCGACCTCGGGTCTCTCCACGCACCAGACGACGAGTCTCGTCGACGGCGCGATCCAGATCCGAATTTACCACAACACAATCAAACTCTCCGACTCGGGCCAATTCTTCCAGTGCCGAGCGTAAACGTCTTGCCACCTGGCCCCTGTTTTCGGTGCCTCTGCCGGTCAGCCGCTCCATCAGTTCCGCCGCTGACGGCGGCAGGATGAAGACCAGAAGGGCGTCGTCAATCGAATCGGCAATCTGTGCGGCGCCTTGCACATCAATGTCCAGCACCGCGTGGATCCCCCTAACGGCGGCCCAGTCCAGATTGGCGCGGGGCGTGCCATACAGCCGCCCATGCACCTCTGCCCACTCCGCCATCTCCCCTCGTTCCACCATCCTGCGGAACGCCGGTTGGTCGACAAAGAGGTAGTCGACGTCATCGATTTCGCCCTCGCGAGGATCCCGCGTGGTCGCGGAGATCGAGAAGCAGAAGTCGGCTTCCTCGCCGACCAGCCGATGAGCAATGGTAGTTTTGCCAGTGCCACTCGGGGCCGCCAGCACAACCGGGCGAGCGCGTTCGGTCACTCGACGTTCTCCACCTGCTCCCGGACCCGTTCGATGTCTTCCTTCAGAGCCACCGAGGCGTGCGTGATCGCCGCGTCGTTGGCCTTGGAGCCGATGGTGTTGGCCTCGCGATGCATCTCCTGCACCAGAAAGGACAGCTTTTTTCCGATGGGCTCTTTCGCATCAGCGTCCAGTGCCTCGCGGAACAGCTCGATATGAGATCGGAAGCGGACCAGCTCTTCGTTGATGTCCCACTTCTCCGCCAGCCACGCGACCTCGCGAGCCAGACGCTCGTCGTCAATGTCCTCCTGTTCGGCCAGCTCGCGCACGGCGGCCCGAAGCCGATCTCGCTCGGCCGTAAGCCGTTCCGGGGCACGACCCTCGATCAGGCCCAACTGCTCCGACATGGCGGTCAGGCGGACCTCCAGATCGTCGTGGAGACGCAGCCCCTCCGCCTCGCGGAAGCGCACGACCTCGGCACAGGCGGTTTCAACCGCTGCCTTCACGACAGCCGGATCGAGCGGTTCGGCCTCAATCCGATCCGGAGACTGAAAGACGTCCTTGAAGCTCATCAGGTCATGAACGCCGATGGTGTCGGTCAGCCCAAGGGCATCGACCATGCGACGCATTTCGGCCAAGTAATGCCGGGCCCGCACCAGATCGACCTGCGGCAGGTCGACGGTATCGCCGGTCGTGGCCGGGCCGGTCGCGGCGCCCCCCCGTTCGAAGGCGATGGTGACGTTGGTGTGCCCACGCGACAGGAAGGGTCGCAGCCAGTTCTGAATCTCGGCATCCTGCCCGTCAAAGCCGTAGGGCGTGCGGATGGTGGTGTTCAGGAACCGGTGGTTTACCGTCTTGATCTGGACTCGGAGGAGGCCACCCTCGACTGGGGTCTCGGCCTCCCCGAAGCCGGTCATGCTGCGAATCACCGCTGGCCTCCTTGGGGAGCCGGATAACGTAGCGATTTTCGGGCATTCTGGCGATTGCCATCGACGCCGTCACCACTGGCTTTCACGCGCGGTTCGATCAGTTCCACAGCGTCCATCGTACGCCGTACATGGCCCGGGTGGCTGGAAGAATCCGGCCCGGGAAGTCCTGATTCCGGTCGCGAATCCCCAGGTTCTCGAATCGAATGAAAATCCGGACGGTGACCACCCGAATCTGCACATAGGCATCCCAGGACTGCCGGAACGGAACTGTGACCGGTACGGCGGCATCTGCGGTGCTCAGCACCGCGTCGGCGAACGGCAGTTCCATGGCCGACCGGCCAACCGCCTGAATCCCCCACCAGAACTCGAAGTTGCCGGTGTCGTAGTAGACACGGTGGAAGGCCAGTCCGGCCCGATAGATCTCTTCGGGCCGAAAGATCCCCGGTGTCTCCCACTGCTGCCACGACGCGTTCAGGCTGAGCCCCTCCATGAGTGGGACGCGGTAGTTGAGGGCGGCCTCCCATCCGGTGGCCTGGTCGCCCGCAAAGGCAATGCCGTCACGGTCCAGAAAGGTGGCCGCCGGCCGGATGGAATCGGTCGTCGTGCGCAGCCAGGCTGCCGAGACGTCCGCACCCCACCCGCTCCAGCTCAGGCCCATTCGGAGCTGGTCCCGGGTGGTAAACGCGGTCAGCGGATCCCGTGCGGGGTCGGTGATCGGCTCGCCGGCGATTGTGGTGTCGGCCTCGGTAGCCATCAGGGTGTCGATACCCGCACGCCAGCCCCGCTCTCCCCCGTCGATCGAGCCAAAGGCGGAAACACCGAAGCGAGGGGCCGTCCGGGCAGAAAGCCCCCAGACCATTCGCTGTTCGCCATCGAATCGGTCCATCCCCAGGCGACCGCCGGCCCAGCCCAGTTCTTCGAGGGCCATGCCGCCGTCCAGGTCGACCCGCAGCCCCGGAGTGCTCCCGGAGAAGCTCCGAATCTCCCCTCGGCCCCAGACGTTCTCGCCTTCCCACCCCAGTCGGCCGCCGAACTGGTCGACGCTAGAGGCGATCGCATTCAGGGTGTCGTCCTTCTCGGAGAGGCTGTTGCGGGCGTAGAACACCTCGGCGCCAAGATTCTCACTGAAGGCCCAACGGCCTCTCAGAATGCTGACGTTCCGCTGAAGCTTTGCCGGGCCACTGTCCAGAAAGTGCTCGCTGATGCCGCGTCGGATTTCGGCCGCGACCGTGAGTCGATCCCCGATCGGACGCAGGTAACGCATCCAGACACCCTGCCGCGAGCCCTGTTCGTTGCCACCGGGGCCCTGCGTGTCGATTCGCTCAATGCCGACCCCGAGTCCGCCGCCCAGGGCATCGGGATGAACGAAGGTGCCCCGGAAAAAATTGGTGTCCAGATCACCGGTTCCAGCCTCGATCATCGACATGGGGCGAGCTTCGCGCGGGCTCTGGCCATGCAGCTCGATACGGATCTCGCCGCCGGAGCGACGAACCACGACTTCGTCGAGCGCCACGATCGGAATCCGTGACAGGTCCGGACCATTCCCGGCCAGCCCGATCTCCTCTACGCCATCGAAGAACACCCGGAGGCGCCCCCCGGACATGCCATTCCAGACAACCCCTTCCGGCGAACCATAGTCTCCGTACTGGAGTGGGACAGTGCCGGGAAGTTCGGCCAGCAGTTCGACGAGAGTGAAGTGCGGTCGTCCAAGAAGCGCCGCCCGATCCCAACGCCAGGTATCGACGCCGGTCCGCTCGGGCCGTGGCAGGTCGGCGGGCAGATCGGGGAGCAGACGGACCACCGGAATCGTGTCGGCGGTGAGGGTGTCTCCCGTGATGGTTTCTCCGGCGGCACCACTCGCATTAAGCGTGTCGACCGGGATGGTGTCAGTCGGGATCGTGACTGGATCGACCACAACCGGCGGAATCGAATCCGGCGGCTCCTGTGCGGAGGCCGCTCGCGCCTCGGCCCCGACCATGAGGGTCAGGGCCGAGACTACTGCGAAAAAACGGGACAGCCTAGTGTGGTGTATCAAAAGTTTGCGAGCCTTCGAGATCGCCGAGGCGCCGGATCCTGCCAGGCGATCCGAGGAGGGATAGCAGCGCTACCCCGACTGGGGACAACGACGCAGGGCAGGATGCATCGGCGATCGAATGGCCGAAACACTTTTGATATACCACACTGCTCACGTAGCGCGACCCCGAACCCACTCAACCAGCATGCGAGTCGGCACGCCGTACCCACCCGCGCGGCGGTAGGGGATCTTGTTCCCGGTCCCGTAGGACGTGCCGGCGATGTCCAGGTGGACCCAGGGCACGTCTTTCACGAACTCTCGCAGGAAGGTCGCGGCGGTGATCGCCCCGGCTGGACGCCCACCCACATTCTTGAGGTCGGCGGCCGGGCTTTCGAGCTGCGTGCGGTATTCCGGCCAGAGCGGAAGCTGCCATCCCCGCTCGCCCGAGCGCTCCCCCGCGGCCAGAACCTCGTCCACCACCGCCTGATCGGTGCCCAGCACGCCAATGGCGTTGTGGCCCAATCCGATCACGACAGCTCCGGTCAGCGTAGCGCAATCGACCATGGCCTCCGGTTCCATCTCGGTGGCGTAATCGAGCGCGTCGCACAGAATCAGACGGCCTTCGGCATCGGTGTTGATGACTTCGACCGTGATCCCCGCGCGCGTGGTGATGATGTCACCCGGTTTGACCGCCGAGCCGCCCAGAAGGTTCTCCGAAGAGGGCACGACGCCGACCACGTTCCGCTTGATCCCCAGAGTAGCGATCGCCCACATGGCAGCCAGCACAGCCGCACCACCGGACATGTCGAACTTCATGTCCTCCATGCCCGATGCCGGCTTGATCGAGATCCCGCCGGCATCGAAGGTCAGGCCTTTCCCGACCAACACCAGGGGCTTGTCGCCGGCCTTCCCGCCGTCGTGCTTGAGCACAATCAGGCGCGGTTCCTCGTCGGATCCGGCCGAGACCGTGAGGATGGCGTTCATCCGCTCGGCCTTGAGGCGATCCGGGCCCAAAATGTCGACAGACATCCCGGTTTCCTTGGCGATCTGCTCGGCCTGCTCGGCCAGGTGCGTGGGCGTGGCCACATTGCCCGGGCGCATCTGAAAATCACGCGCCTTGTTCTCGGCGGTCGCCAGGATGCGGCCGACCTTGAATCCGGCACTCGCGGCTGATGCATCGCCAAAGCCGATCACGACGGCGGCCTTCACAGCGGAGGGCGACTCGTCTTCCCCCACGCCCGTCTTCAGTTCGCGGAAGTTCCAGCCCGCCAAGCAGAGCCCCTCAGCCACGGCCTGATGCGCCTCGGCAACATCCAATTCCATCACCGGCAGGAGGAGCGTCAGGCTGGTGATCCGCTGGCGCTCGGCCAATCGAACCGCTCGCCCAGCCAGCCGTCGAACATCTTCCAGCCCCATTTCGGCCCGGCTCTTCCCCGCTCCGACCAGCGCGATGCGGGTCGGTCCTCCGGCCGCACTATAGCTCATCACCTCGGCCCCGGCGGTCCCACGTGCATCCGCGACCGCGGTATCTGACAGAAGAGCGGCCACGCCCTCAGCCATATCCGCCTTGTCACCGGAAAAGACCGGCGCCACCAGGAGTGGCGTGTCCAGCCCGTCGAGGGCGACTTCGTGTCTGAGACTCAGTTCCATGAGCTTCACTTACATGTGGCTGATGATCGCTGACGCAAACTCCGACGTCCGGAGCAGCGTGGCGCCATCCATCTGACGCTCAAGGTCGTACGTGACCGTCGTGGCCCGAAACGGGCATGGCGAAACTTCGTTGCAGGTGGGGGGCGGAGCAAGTGAAGAATGGGCCGGATTCCCGACTTTCGATGGGGTATTTGGGGTCCGGATCGGGATGGCGGATGGTGTGTGTCATCCTCCTTCAATGGATCGACCTGGATTGGGACCCCCCGGGCAGTAATGGGGTCATGGCTCAGGTGTCCAGACGACCCCGCTCCTACAGGATGCCAACATGACCCAGCACTCCACACTCATCACCGGCGGCACCGGCGGCCTGGGCCGCGCGGTGGTCGCGCACTTTCTGCGGAAGGGCGACCGGGTTGTGGTCCCTTGGCACAGCGAGGCGGAAGTCGACGGCCTGAACGTCTTCCTCGACGAAGCCGGAATCGACGCCCGTCCCGAGATGTTGCAGGCCGACATGACGTCGCCCGAAGGAATCGACGCGGCCATCAACCTCGCGAACCGGGACGGCGGCTTCCGCAACGCCATCCTCCTGGTGGGCGGTTTCTCCATGGGTCCGATCGACAAGACCGACCCGAACGACTGGGACCGGCTGGTGGCGCTCAATGCTACCACGGTGTTCCGGGCGGCGAAGGTGGCCTTCCCCGTGCTGCGCGAGAACGGAGGCGGACGGATCGTGACCGTGGCCGCCCACCCCGC
The DNA here is from genome assembly GCA_041688945.1 of Gemmatimonadota bacterium. Taxonomy (GTDB): domain Bacteria; phylum Gemmatimonadota; class Gemmatimonadetes; order Longimicrobiales; family Gaopeijiaceae; genus Gaopeijia. The sequence continues at coordinate 66,665 of JBDNHE010000298.1, forward strand.
CCTCGACCGCGGCACCGCCAACATGGCCGCCTATGCCGCGACCAAGTCGGCCGTGGTCAGCCTGACGCGGTCGCTGGCCAAGGAAGGCGGGAAGGACTGGATCCGTGTGAATGCCGTCGCCCCCGATGTCATCGACACGCCGGCGAACCGTAGCTCCATGCCGGACGGAGATCTCGAGAAGTGGCTGACCCCGGATGAGATCGCCGGGGTGATCGGGTTCCTGGCGGGGGATGCTGGCGGTGTGGTGAACGGTGCGATTCTGACGTTGACGAAGGGGTAGGCCCTCACCGGTACCCCCTCAACCGATCGTACGCCTCCACCTGCTCCGCCGTCAGCAACGCCCGCGTCCGAATGTGGGCCACCAGATGCTCCGCCTGAAGACGCCCGCGCAGCGCGCCCAAACTGGCCGTCGCATCGACAACCTGCTCCGCGGTGGCGGCCGCTGACGCGAACAGGCCCGCGAGACGGCGTTCAGCGGCGATGACCTCTTCTCCGAGTTCCACGGCCGCCTCGTTCATTTCGACCCGGATCGCCTCGATGGCTTCGGACTGGTCGCCTGTCAGCCCAAGGCCGGGGACATGCTCCAGCACATGTTTCGGACCCGGATAGCTGTTGATCTCGGCGGGAAGCGCCTGACCGGCTCCGCCGCCAGTGCGGAGTTCGGCGATCTGCTCGGCGGTCAGGACCGTGCCTTCTACGAAGAGGCTCAGGTCGTAGCCCGCGGCGGCGTGTTCGTGCTGGGCGGAGAGCGGAGCGGTGGCGAGGAGGGTCAGCACGAGGGGGGCTAGAGTCCGAATCATCTTTACCTGCCGGTCACGAGGAACGAGTGTGACAGGAAAGCTCACCCACTCTGCAGCCGCCGTCTGTGACGGAAATCACATGCACCTTGAAGACCTGAAAGATGCTCTCGCCGGCTCGGGGCTGGCTGAGCTGATGTTGCCAGAGGACATCGCGACGCTCAGTCGCGCAGCGAGCGTCCAGTCATGTCCGGCCGGGACCGTGCTGTGGCGCGCGGGTGAGGTCAGCCGGGGCCTGTGCATCGTGCTTGAGGGGGAGGTACGGGTGGTGCGAAGCCGGAATGGGCGCGACCACCTGGTTCATTCGAGTGGACCCGGCGCGACCATGGGAGAAGTCCCTCTCTTTGGAGAAGTCCCCTACCCCGCGACAGCTCTGGTTTCCAGGGACGCGCTCTGCCTGATGCTGCCAGCCGACAAGGTCAGAGCGGTTGCATCCTCGAACTCAGCCTTTTCCGCTCATCTGCTCCGGGAGGTCTGCCGCAGGGTCGACGGGCTGGTGGCGCGGCTGGAAGCTCAGACCCTTGGCGGCGTGCGCTCCAGGCTCGCCAACTGGCTGCTCGATGCGAGCGAGGAGGCAGCAACCGCGATCGTCTCCATCCCCCGTCCGCAGGCGACCTGGGCCGAGGATCTGGGCACGGTCCGCGAGGTGCTGGCGCGCGAGCTGGCCGCCGTGGAGGAGGCCGGCGTGATTGCCCGACGCGGCCCGGGCCAGGTGGAGCTGCTGGATGTTTCTGAACTGAGGGCGATTGCCATTGGTGGCTGACCTGCTGGATCGCCCAGAGTCAGGAAACTCGGAGTCAGAAGCCCACGACCACCCGCTGCGTCAGCACCAGATCGCTTCCGCGCGGATTCAGGAACTCCGGGATATCGACCCACTGCGCATCCCAGCGCACCTCGAAGTAGTCCCCGAGCACCAGCGAGTACGTCCCCTCGATTACGGTCTCGGTGAAGTCGTTCCCGAGTTCGTCGGCACCACTGGCAATCGCCAGGGCCAGTCCAAGCCGATCCGACTCGCGCCCGAAGATCCCGCTGGCCACGACTCCGCCGCCCCATCCGGTTCCCACCAGATAGGCGTTGGAATTCGCCCGACCGTAGCGCGCGAAGGCGTCGATCCGCGCCCTCTCTGCCAACATCCAGTGAGACAGATTAACTTCTGAATTTACGGAGCCATGAGGGCGACAAGGAAGATGCCGGATGTTGGAATGGAAGAGAAACGGACCAGGAGAGCAGGAGGTTTCCGGGCGCCCGCTGAAGGGCG
>JBDNHE010000299.1:0-5883 GCA_041688945.1 Gemmatimonadota bacterium
CATCGTGGTCGACTTCATCGACATGGATCGCCAGGAGAACCGGGAGCGCGTCGTGCATGAGCTCCGCAGCCATCTGGGCCGTGACCGTGCGCGGACCAAGGCGTTCGAGGTGTCGGACCTGGGTCTCATCGAGATGACCCGCCAGCGGGTTCGCCCGTCGGTGCTTCAGTCGCTGACCGAGATCTGCTCCTACTGCAGTGGTTCCGGCCGGCTCTACACTCCCGCAACGGTCGTCAGGCGGATCGAGCGCTCGCTTGTGCGGGCTGCAGCCACCGGCGACGAGAAGCAGATGGTCGTACGGGTACATCCAGAGGTGGCTCTGCAGGTCATCGAGGACGAGCCCAACTTCATCAAGCGGATGGGGAAGGCCACCAAGCTTCGCCTGGACCTGCGCGATGACCCGCTGCTGCGAGAGGATCAGTTTCAGCTTCTCGCGGGGCCGGCTGAGACAGATGTAACGGAGCGTTACGCTACCCGATAGATGGCCCGGCCCGGGCTCCAATAACGATGATGCGAGGTGGTCTTGACCCTGTTGCCCATTGTGGTGACATTTTCAGGCTCTACGCAACCCAAGCACCTCATTGCGAGAACAGAAGCATGTTTGCGGTATTCAAATCAGGCGGAAAGCAGTTCCGGGCCGAGCTCGGCTACACGATCCAGGTGCCCAGCCTTACGGCTGAGCCCGGAGAGACCGTGACTTTCGAGGACGTCCTTCTCGCGGCCGATGATGGCAATGTGAAGGTTGGAGCTCCGATGGTCGCTGGTGCCTCGGTTACCGCGGAGGTTCTCCGTCATGGTCGTACCAAGAAGGTGATCGTGTTCAAGCGTAAGCGCCGCAAGGGCTACCGCAGGAAACAGGGTCATCGTCAGGGATTCACCGAAATTCGTGTCAGCGAGGTGGTGGTCTGACCCGTCGGGCGGACCATCTCGTGACGTCGCAAGGAGTCCATAATGGCTCATAAGAAGGGTGTCGGCTCAAGCCGAAACGGTCGTGATAGTAACCCGTGTCATCTGGGTGTTAAGCGCTATGGTGGGGAAGAGGTCCGTGCGGGCCACATTCTCATCCGTCAGCGTGGAACTCCCTTCCACCCGGGCCTCAATGTGAAGAAGGGACGTGATGACACGCTCTTCTCGCTGATCGACGGTGTGGTGAAGTTCGAGACCTTCAAGCGCCGCAAGGCGGTTTCGGTCTACCCGGCGGACTGATCGGGTTCAAAACATTAAGATCCGCCTCGGGCACTGGCTCGGGGCGGATCTTTTTATGCGCGATCGGGTCTCAAACCCGGTTGCACCCAAGTGTACTCGGCAACGCATCTCGGCCGAGTGCCGCTCCGGTTACGTCGATAGCGACGTAGTTGTACCGGGGCCTTTATTCCCATCCTCTTGCCCAATGGCAGACTCCATCCTGCGGGATGAGCCGAGGACGAGGAGACGGACGAGGAGGCATGAATGTTCGCACGAAAACGCCAGGAATCGGGTTTTTCGAGTCATAGATCGGCGTCGAAGCAGGACGCCAGCAGGAATAGCAGTACGGGGATCGGGGTGGGGGTAGCTGGGTTGGCAGTGGTCGCGGCGTTCTCAGTGATCGCGCCGGCCGCCGGTTACGTGTTCGATTCGACCGACACTCAGGATGTTTTGGCCGTCCGGCTCGCCGACATGGGTGACCCGCCGATTGCGCTTCCCATTGAGGAGACCGAGAGGGTTCTCTACTGGGTTGAGCGGTTTAACACCGATCAGCGCCCCACGTTTGAGTATTTCATGGTGCGTGAACAGGTCTTTGGTGAGATGATCCGGAGTAAGCTACGGGCACGCGGAATGCCCGAAGAACTTCTCTTTCTGGCAATGATCGAGTCCGGACTGAGACCCAGAGCGACCTCTCAGGTTGCGGCCGCCGGTGTCTGGCAGTTCATGGACCCAACGGCCCGCCAGTACGGCCTCCGGATCGACAGCTGGGTGGACGAACGCCGCGACCCGGTCAAAGCGACCGACGCGGCCCTCGACTACCTCTCTTGGCTGCACGCCAGGTACGATTCCTGGTATCTGGCAGCTGCCGCCTACAATGCGGGGCCGACGCGAGTTGACCGAGCATTGAGGAGCGGAGGCGAGGCAGAAGGCGACACGGACGTCTACTGGCGCATCCAGCACATGCTGCCCAGAGAGACGCGCGAGCATGTACCGCGGTTGATTGCCGCCACACTCCTGGCCCGCCGGGCGGGGGAGTATGGATTCGCCGATGGCGAGCAGGTGGGGCCCTACGAGTATGATCGGGTCTGGGTACCTGGTGGGACCGCGCTTTATCAGGTCGCACGCGCGGTAAATGTCGACAACGCCACGATGCGCGCCTTGAACCCGCATCTTTTGCGTGGCATGACTCCACCGGGCGGAGCGTATGCTCTGAGGATCCCGATTGGCTCTACGCAGCGGGTGGTCGCTTCTCTCGGGGGTGGCCCCTGGGGGACGAATCTGACGGATGACGACTGACGTAACTCGGGACGCCGGCGCATGATGCGTCGAGTCTGCCTGTATTTCGGCCCCGTGCTCTTTGCCCTGATGGCGGCAACAGGGCGCGGGGTCGATGCGCAGGTGGATGGTCGTCCGGCCACCATCGTCGGTACGGCTATTGACCAGACGAGTCGGTTGCCGGTGGCGGGTGCGTTTGTGACGCTGGTGGACTCGACCGGGGCTCGGGTGGCCGGTGCGCTTTCCGCGCTGAATGGCCAGTTCGTCCTTCGCGTGCCCGCCGGTGTCTACCGACTGAAGGCGGAGCGGATCGGCATCGACGGGACGCTCTCCGAGCCCTTTGAACTTGTTGCCGGCCAGGTGATGGCCCGTGAATTCGAGCTGAGGGCCGAAGTGATCTCGCTCGATGGACTGTCAGTGTCGGGAGAGAGGCGCTGTGACCTCCGCGGCGACGCCGGACGGACGGTGGCCGTCTGGGAGGAAGCCCGGAAGGCGCTTGAGGTAGCATCGTGGAGTGAAGAGATGGGCCTCTACGATTATACGTCGGAGGTTTGGGAGCGGCAGTACCAGCGCGACGGGCGCAGCATCGTGTCCGAGGTAAGAGACACGGTGCTCCGGTCGGGCCAAGGGGCATTTCGCAGTATCTCCGCCGATTCGCTTGAGGCGCTTGGCTTCGTGATCGGTGACGGGGACGATCTCTCCTATTACGCACCGGACGCTTCCGTGCTGCTCTCTGACAGCTTTCTTCGGACTCATTGCTTCCGGACCGTTCGCAAAGACGATCGCCTCGGGCTCGAATTCGAACCTGCGCCCGGCCGCGAACTCCCCGACGTAGAGGGGACGATCTGGCTGAACGAAACAGGCTTTCTGGATCGGCTCGAATTCGAGTATACCAACCTGACTGGCCTGATCGCGCGCGCCCGCACCCTTGAACGACAAATCAGTCGGGTCTCCCTCGGGGGGCTGGTCAAGTTCGAGGGGCTCGACACGGGGGGGTGGATCGTTCGGGAGTGGAGCATCCGCATGCCCCGGGTCGGGCATCAGGTGGATCCATCCGGTGACATTCTGCAGCGCTTCCTCGACGCGGTTGTCGAGGTGGGTGGCGTCGTTCTTGAGGCCCGACCCCAGGAGGCTGGAAGGAGCCAGATCTCATACTCGCATCGGCTGGGCGCGGCGCGTGGAGTGGTCCAGGATACGACGGGGATCGGGCCACTCGAAGGTGCCATCGCCTATCCCTCGGGGGCGGGAGCGTCCACGACTACCGCTTTGGACGGGAGCTTTCTGATCGAGGGCGTTCGACCGGGGATCTACAGTCTGGTCGTAGAACATCCGGTGCGTGCCGACCTCGGGATTCCGGCCCCGTCCGTCGCGGTCGAGATCAGCGCCGGTGACGTAGTCGATGCCGGAGTTCTGCGATTTCCCGACCGGGCGTCCGTACTGGCTTCACGATGCGAAGGCCACCCGCTCCTGGAGATCGAATCACCCTTTTCACGGTCCGGCGAACCGGCAATCGTGGGCGGTCTGCTGCGTGACGCGGGCGGCCTTCCCACAGACGGAGACCGAGTCAGGGTCCGGTGGAGTGCCGTCAACTTCGATGCTGCGGGGGGAGCGGCCGAGCGCTGGCATGGGGTGGAAGTGCCGGTTGATGAGCGTGGAGCCTGGGCCGCCTGCGGTGTCCCGAACGACGCCCGTATCGAGGTGGAGACCTATGACGCCGATGGCGACCTGCAACGGCCATTCCGGGTCGGGCTGGTCGGCCCCGGTGATCGGATCTGGGTGTCACTGGAGCGCGAGGGCGGGGCGGGCGATTGATGTGGCTGACGTTCCAGCCACGGTTCAGCCGTTGCTGGAGTCGTCTTCTGACCGAAGCGGTGGGGGTGGACCCCAACTGCTGTGCCCTTCCTGCGCCTGACGAGCCGCGTCAATGATTCGCCAGATCAGGTCGCGCACGAGTTCCTGATCAATCCCCAGTTCCCGGGCGCGTTCGGACGCCCGACGAACCACCGCTGCTTCCCGGCCCGGATCAAGCACCGGCTTGCCCATCTCCGCCTTGGCCCGGCCGATCTCGAGCACCAGTTCGAGCCGTTCGCCCGCAAGCCGCACCAGCGCTTCGTCCACCTCGAGAATCCGAGATCGCATCTGATCCAGTCGTCTCTCAGCCTCCGACATCAGAGTCCCTCGGGTGTCAGGAAGGCATCGACGTGCGACGTGTCCTGGGGAGGGGTCGCCAGGCTCACGCCGATCAGCACGATCAGGTGCACCCCCAGCCCCAGAAGACCTTCATGGAGGTCGAAGATCCGCAGATTCGGGTTGGCGTAGAAGAAGACGGCCGCCGACGATCCGGCCACCATCCCTGAAACGGCGCCGGCCGTGGTTGCCCGGGGCCAGTAGAGCGCAGCCAGGACCGGAGGCGCCAACTGGGCGATGATGCCGTAGGAGGTCAGCAGCAGCACGACCAGGGAAGAGTCCTCGTCCAGCGCGAACCAGTACGAGATCAGTCCGACCACGACCACCAGGATCCGGATCAGCCGCGTGGCTGCCGCGTCTGTGAGCTTCCTCAGGGGGCCGATTCCGTCCTCAACTGCGACCGAAGCTGCCGCGTGGAGCAGGGCGTCCCCGGTCGACATTGATGCGGACAGCGCCCCGGCGCAGAAAAGGCCCACCACTATGGCGGGAAGGTCCGTCCTCAGGATCATCTCCGGAAGCACGAAATCCGTGCCCGCAATGGAAGCGGGGTCGATGAAGAAGACGCCGGCAAAGCCGATCAGGAAGACCGGAATCAGGAAGAGCTGAAAGGTCGGGAAGAGCACCACGGTCCGGCGCAGCGTGCGGCTGTCACGCGCCGTGAAGGCCTTCATGAAGAGATGAGGCCACATCGAAATCCCGACGGCGCTCACCAGAATTGCCGACGAGTAGCCTCCCCAACTCCACGGATCCCCCGATGCGGTCAGTCCGGGCAGGCTGAGAAGGTCCGGTCGTTCGGCGATGATCCGATCGAACATGGGCCCGATTCCGCCGTAGATCCGGTGAGGCAGATACAGCCCAAGCGTCCAGGCGATCACCACCATGAAGATCCCCTGGAAGGTGTTCGTCCAGCCTACGGCCGCAACGCCCGACGACAGCACGTACAGGATGACAATTCCGTAGGCCAGAGCCGCCCCCATCCAGAGCGGGATGTGCCCTTCGGTCACCGATTCGATCACGATGCCGGCGCCCCGCATCTGCAGCGTGATGTAGGGGATGAACGCGGCGATCGAGAGAACCGCGATCAGGATCGAGAAGGAGCGGGAAGGGAAGCGTCCGGTGATCAACTGGGCCTGGGTGACAAAGCCCCTGTTCCGACCGACGGCCGCAACTTTTGGGCCGACCCAGTACCAGGGGATCATGCCAAGCACCCCGTACGACAGGATGTAGAATGCCGCC
>JBDNHE010000300.1:0-14250 GCA_041688945.1 Gemmatimonadota bacterium
CCATCCAACGTTAGTTCGCTAAACGGCACAGGCGGAGTCCAGGAGGTTGCGCCACCAGACCAACGAGCAAGTGCGGCCACGTTTATGGGCCCCGAGGCTGCGTAGTATTCGCGAAGTGCCGGCGATAGAGACGTGTCGTCGCCACTAAACCCGCTGCTGCAGACCTCATGCAGCTCGGGAGCGTCCACCACCTCTCTGTAGAGCTTCGCACGGATCAGGTAGAGGCGCAGCAACTCTTCCCTTGACGCGGCGGTCACGCTTGCGAGGGAGGCGGCGTTGGTGAGGCCTACTTCCGACGAGTCGGCCCAAGTCGTGAGGAAGGTGCCCCAGTCACTCCCGACCCCTTCTACCGCTCTTCGGATGTCATTCTCGTCGAGCCCAACGAACACCGACTCCAGAGTCGTGATTATTCGTTGATGCGAGGAATCAGGTTGAGCGTTGGTCTCATTGCCCGACTCCGCGGAGGGGCGCCCCGACGTGTTGGAGGGCGGGACAGTGCCACCGGTCCTAGTAGTCGCTGAAGTTCGCGTCGAGTTCGCCGGAGCGTCCTGGGGCCCGCGCTCATCGACCCGCGCCCCGCCGTCGGAGTTCGCGACACCGGCCGGGCGCTGGGTCGAGATCGCTCCAGTCTGGCCCTCACTGGGGCCGACTACGGGCGGTCCGTCTGCTGTGGCGAGGCGGAAGATCGAGCCGCCAAGCAACAGGATCACGGTTCCGGCCACAGCAAGCTGTCTATTGTCCATAGGTTTTCGCAGATCAGAATTCGAGCGCCCGACTCAGAGTCCGGCAGCCCAAGTCGTAATAGCGAACCAAGCGCCGAAAAAAAGGATCAAGAGAATCCAAGACCACGCTTCCAACTCTCCGTAGCGGTAATTGGTCCGGGCGGAGCGATCCCAACTTGTTAGTTTGCCCTGCGAGACCTTTTTATGACCGTTCGCGAGGGTAAACAGGCTGACGAGTGGGAAGCCCACGCCGAGCCCGTTTAAATATACACGTCCGTTGCGGGCCAGAAGGCGTTCAAGCGTAAGCGGTGTCTGGTCCGTTGAGAACAACTCTGCCTTCATAAGCTTACGACCGGGCGAAGTCTCGAACGCCCACAAAATAACGCTGTCCCAGACCGCGAAGGCGGCGAGCACCAGTATCCCTAACAGAAAGTCCATCCCCTCCGTCTCAAACAACCCTGGGAAAAACGCCGCCCCGACGAAAATGAAAACGATGGAGAACAGAATTACGTCCGTCATCTTCGCCCAATAGCGCCGCCAAGGGTGCCTGGGCGTTTCCTCCTCCGCGATCGCTGTAGGAGCGTCCGTGGCAGCTGGCTGACCTTCGGGAGGTTGGTGGACATTCTCCTTGGCCCCTACTCGTGAAGGATGCTGACGAATCGATGCTCCCTGACCTTCACGGTCTTGGCCACCTGACATCGTCGCAGCCTCGGGGAAGTCAGCGTGACGGTCCACGCGAGTCTGCGACACTCCGCCGCTACCCGCCGGTCCTTGTTCCATTTGGTGGCTTGTACCGGTGTCTGCAAAGGAGGACTGTGATTCGTGCGGACTGTGGCTGGGATCGGGCTGTTTAGTGACCTCTCGCGGTGGGTGTTGTGCCTCGGGTGGGCGGGCGTTCTGGAGAACGATTGGATTCCGCGGCCCGGCGCATTTCGGGCAAGCCGAGGCTCGCTCCGAGAACGGGAACCCGCAGTCTTCGCACGGCTGAAGGGCCATCTCATCAATCCTGTCGAGGGGAAGGGCGGGACGGCGGCGGCTTCCGCTGCCGGGCCCGGAATCGGTTCGGGCTTCTTTCCGTTTCGGATGCCTCGCCCCAAATCTTTGTCGGTGGACCGTCGTCTATCGGGTGCAGGAAGGGACCAGAACAAGCCTGGTTCGGCCTCTCCTCCTGTATCCGCCAAATCGGCTCGACCTCGAACCACCCCAGAGCCTCATCTGGGTACTTCGCGACGAGCGTCCAGAAGCCGCGATTACCCAAGAGCAGCGGTACTAAGGTGAAGACGAGTATGATCCCGCCGACCAGATAAAAGATCTCCAAACCCCACCTCACACCGAGAGTGGCACTGGCGCACAGTACCCGTATAGATGTCAGGTCGCTAGCAGGAGGTCCGTGTCTGGCCCAACTCAACCGATCCCCCACCCCGGTAATAGTGACAGGTAGGTCACCCCACAGTCTCTTGACCTGTGATCTCACGGAAGTGGTGATTTCAGACATCGAAATCCTGACTTCCCCAAGCTCGCATTCCTAAAGGCCAACACCGGCACCCATCCGAAGGCAGCTTCTCGGACACCGGGGGCGAACGCTAGGATCAGGAAGCCCGGGAAGTTGAGGGGTGTCGAAATGGTGATGGCCAAATGGGCGGGTGCACTCGCGTCTGCGGAGTCTTTAAGAGCTGAGGCCCCTGGCATGAAGGACACTAGAGCGAAGGCTCCCCACAAAATCCAGACGCCGAAACCCGAGCTGTCGACAGTCAACGCCGCCGCACTACCGACGCATGCGGCAGACCAAATGAGCAAAGCCACGAGCTGTGAGGCGGCCACGAGCATGATGGACCATGTTGGGTATGCGCCGGTCTCCGTCTTGGATTTCAATGCAACGATGCTGGCCGGAGCTCCGGCCAGACCAATGACGAAGGTCCATAGCGCCCCCACCACCATCCCGCCCACGAGCACGCCGATAGCCAGTCCAATCATCTCACCTCCGTCTCAATCAGGGTTCGACGCGTAGATTAAGTGCGGGTGTGTCTGCCGGCAACGATGTTTAGTTGGAATTAGAGGTCCCGAGGCGCTACTAGCGATTCGGTCTGGGTACAGCGGGGAGTAGATCCATGGAAAAGCTGAATCGCTACGCGAAGAGTGTTCTCATCGGAGCAGGAATGCTGCTGTTTCTCGGTCTAGGAATCGACTCATCCGGATCGGCCCCTCCCGAGGCTTTCGTTGCTGCGGACCTATCATCGAACACTTACTTCGGACCGAACTGTGTGAGCGTCGTGCCACCCGGTTGGATGGCCGATGGCGGGTCTCTAGGCACGATCGATCAACTCGAGTCGTCTGGGTTCACGATGACAACCATAGAGCAGGTTCGTGAAGCTGGATTTGGTCCTGACCCAGATTGTCGGGAACAGGGCGAGTTCATCTCCGAAGGCAGGAGTCTGACAGGTATGCTATTGGAGTCAGTCGGCGTCTTGTCGCCGCTTCCTCCACGGTGGAATTCAGACGGAACCTGGAACTACTAGGCACCCGAGCGTTGGCGGTGAGAGAGTGGACAAAGCCGAGGGGATGAGGGTTCAGCTCGAGAAGACCGTCCTCGCTCAGGAAGATCTTGAGGAGATGCGGGCATCTCTTGACCGACTGTTCGAGTTGGCTGAAGCTGGCTCCGCTGCGCCACGAGTAGATCTACGGGCGCATACCACCCAGGTGGTACTCAGCTACACCCGGGCGTCGGAGAACCTAGAGGCCCGGGCCAAGGCTTTATACAATCTGCTCGAAAGCGCATTAGATCAGCGCCTGGTGACTGCCCGGAAGGAAGATTTCGCCCACTCCGATCGAAGCTCAAGGGGGGTTACACTCGTCGGGGCTAATGTGCATGCGGTCGAATTCGTCATTCCGATATCGCGACTGGCCCGACGGCCGTTCGAATCAACGGCGGACCTAGAAACGCTCCTGGCAATGTTGATAAAGCTCGAAGACTACGCTCACATGAAGGTCACTCAGTTGACCCCGAGCGCCAGGCTCGACTGACTCTTGTGGGGGGGGGCTCGCTCTCGGGGGGCGCCCCCTTGGCCTTCCTGTAATAGAGCGCCGTGAGGACAGAATTCTTTACATCGATCAGTCCAGCGACCAAGATGCGAGACAGAGATTGCTCCAGCTTAGCCTAGTCGTCTTAGCGAGTTCCCGTGCGAAGTGGGCTAGGTGCTGACAGGCATTTGGCCCAGGCAGAAGAACTTCCGTGGTGATGACTTTAGATTTCGCTGAGTGCCCTCGGAGAAACACGATGAGGATTGCCAGCGATGGCCAGAAGCTGTGCGATGTGCACGGCATACTTGATGGAGGACAATGATGACCCTCGGTCTCTTACGAAACTCTCTTCTCTTGGCAGTCCTCGCGACGTTCGCTGGTCCGACCAGCTCGCTCCATGCCCAAACGTGGGTGCCGGCTTTGAAGACAGGGGAGCAGACCACTGGTACAACCAAACAGTGCTACTACGCGTTCGCCGGAAAGAGATACACAAAGACCGTTGAGTCCTACCAACTCTGTCCGCTGAGCATCAGGGTGCAAAGCCCTACATCCCGGCCCGATCCGATGCCGACTCCCACGCCTCGCACTGTGACGGCTTTGAAGACAGGGGAGCAGACCACTGGTACAACCAAACAGTGCTACTACGCCTTCGCCGGAAAGAGATACACCAAGACGGTCGAGTCTTACCAACTCTGTCCCATGAGCATCCAAGTGCGGATTGGCGGGGAGGAGGCTCGAACTTCTGGTTCTGATTTATTGGGATGGCGAAACCCGAAGGTCGAGGGTGCTAAAAGTATGACCTACCCGGCCAACTAAGGTTGGCGCGTCACTTTCGAATTCTATTTGACCGATCTCGGAATCCAATGCCGCGCGTCCTAGGCGATGTTGAAAGCGGGTCCTAGTCTGGGCCGACCTCGGCGGTCTTGGCAGTAGGAACGACGCGATCGCTCCACGGACGCGGACTTCTTGAAGGTTCTGTCTCACGTGTTCTATCGGATTGGGTCCGGGGTTTGGGGGCGACGATGTAGTTTGGGTTCACGCTGACACAACGCCTCTCAGCGTGGATCGGCCTTCGGTAACCATTTCACGGAGTGATTGAAGATGAAACTGATCGAATTGCTGGCATCGCCCTTAACCGAATCGCAGTGGCAGATCCTGAAGGAATGGGTGGACAAGTTGGACCCCCCCTCCGCGCAGGACTCGACGAGCGAAACCGGGCAAGAGTCCAGCGACAGCTCGTCAACGACGAAGTTCGGGCCGGTATCGGATCCGATGGTGGCGGCGCTGATGGATTCGCATCCGGGCCTTTCACGCGAAAAAGCGGAGGAGTACGCCAGTCGGATGTAGGCGCCCGGTCCGATTGCTGGTGCAGAGTGCGCGCCCACCGGCCTGCGCTTAACATGGCTCGACGGTTCCGTGTTCCCTTCGCCCTGACGATCCAACGTTGTCGAAGAAAGACCTTTCAGAAACCGACATCTGCGACCGGTTCATAACGCCGGCGATTCACGATTCGGGTTGGGCGAAGAACCTGATCCGTCGTGAGTATCAGATCACGGACGGACAGATCGTTGTCCGGGGCAACGTGGCGTCCAGGAAGAAGCCGCGCAGAGCCGACTATGTCCTCTTCTATCGCCCCAACGTCCCCATCGCGGTCGTTGAGGCCAAGGACAACAAGCACAGCGTCCAGGCGGGCATCCAGCAGGCCCTGGACTACGCGACCAAGCTCGACGTGCCCTTCGCGATCTCCTCGAATGGGGACGGATTTCTGCTTCACGACCGGACGGGGCTGCCCGGCAAGCTGGAGCGAACGATCCCAATGGATCAGTTCCCAACCCCGGCGGAGCTGTGGGCTCGCTTCATGGAGTGGCGTGGACTGAAGCCTGAGCAGGAGGCCATCGTCACGGCGCCCGACTACGCGACACTGGGGTCGAAGACGGCGCGGTACTACCAGCAGTTGGCGATCAATCGGACGGTCGAGGCGATTGCGAAGGGGCAGAAGCGGTGTCTTCTCGCGATGGCGACGGGCACCGGCAAGACCTTCACGGCCTTCCAGATCATTCATCGGGTGTGGAAGCACGGGACTGCTAAGCGGATCCTGTTCCTGGCTGATCGCAACATCCTCATCGACCAGACCATTACGAACGACTTTCAGCCGTTCGGTGGGGCGATGACGAAGCTGGATCGGTCTCTGGTCGACCAGGTTTCCGGGAAGGTCGAGACCGCCTATGAGATCTACCTCGCGCTCTACCAGGGGATCGTCGGAGCCGAGGACCGGGAGGCGATCTACGACAAGTTTCCGCCGGACTTCTTTGATCTAATCGTCGTGGATGAGTGCCACAGAGGCTCGGCTCGCGAGGACTCTGAGTGGCGGCAGATCCTTGAGTACTTCGGCGAGGCCGTCCAACTGGGTCTCACCGCGACGCCGAAAGAGACAAAGTACGTGTCGAACATCGATTACTTCGGCGAGCCGGTCTTCATGTATTCCCTGAAGGAGGGCATCGAGGACGGGTTCCTCGCCCCCTTCAAGGTCATCCGCGTGGACATGGATGTGGACCTGCAGGGGTGGAGACCGACGGCGGGGCAGCTGGATGACGCGGGTGAACTCATCGAAGACCGCATCTACAATCAGATGGACTTCGATAGGAAGATCGTGTTTCCGGAGCGCACGAAGCGTGTTGCTGAGCGGGTCTCGGAGTTCCTCCATGCGACGGACCCGATGCACAAGACGATCGTGTTCTGTGAGGATATCGACCATGCGGAGAGGACGCGTGAGGCGCTGGTGAATGTCCCAGAGAACCAGCCTCTGGTCACGGCCGACCACCGCTACGTGATGCGGATCACCGGGGATGAGAAGGAAGGGAAGGCCCAGCTGGACAACTTCATCAATCCCAAGGAGTCTCACCCCGTTATCGCAACGACTTCAAAGTTGATGTCGACGGGTGTGGATGCCCAAACGTGCCACGTCATCGTTCTGGATCGCCGGATTGGGTCGATGACTGAGTTCAAGCAGATCATTGGTCGCGGCACACGCATTCGTGAGGACTACGGGAAGCAGTTCTTCACGATCATCGACTTCCGAAAGGCCACGGAGCTGTTTGCGGACCCCGATTGGGACGGTCCTCCGCTGCAGGTCTACAATCCCGGGGAGAAGGAGCCGATCGCCCCTCCGGGTGACGATGGTGATCCCCCTGAGGTCACCGAACCCACGTCGAAGTACGTCGTAGGCGGTCAACCGGTCGATATCGTGGCCGAGCGGATCCAGTACTACGACAAGGACGGCAAGCTCGTCACCGAGTCCTTGAAGGATTACACGAAGCGCGCGGTGGGGGAGCAGTTCGCATCCCTGGACGACTTCCTAAAGGGCTGGAAGAGTGCCGAGCGCAAACGGGCGATCCTCGAGGAATTGGGTGAACACGGCGTGTTGATCGGTGCTCTCGCGGACATGGTCGGACCGGACTATGACCCGTTCGACCTCATCTGCCACGTCGCCTTCGATCAGAAGCCTCTGACCCGCAAAGAACGTGCGGAGAATGTGAAGAAGCGTGATGTCTTTGCGAAGTACGGGGAGACCGCGCGGGCCGTGCTCAACGGGCTGCTCGAGAAGTACGCAGATCAGGGCGTTGAAGAGATCGAGGAGTTCGCGGTCCTCCAGCTGCGCCCTCTCTCTGACTTGGGCACCCCGATGGAGCTGGTGAAGGCTTTCGGCGGGAAGCAGAAGTACCTGGACGCGGTAAGAAAACTGGAAATTGAACTCTACTCAGACGACGTGGCCTAGATGTCTCTTTCGGCAACAATCAAATCCGTCCAAAAAATCATGCGGAAGGACGCGGGCCTTGATGGAGACGCCCAGCGTATTGAGCAGCTCGGATGGATGCTCTTCCTCAAGATCTTCAGTGACCTCGAGGAAGAACTCGAACTCACCAGGACTGACTATTCGTCTCCCATTCCACTGGAGTTGAGGTGGCATTCATGGGCGGACTCTGAGCGACTGGGGAAGGATGCGCCTACCGGGGAAGCACTGCTTGACCTCGTCGACAACCGCCTGTTCCCGGATCTAAAAGGGCTGGACCTCGCCGCGCTAGAAGGGGACGCGCTCAAGCGCGCGGGAATCGTCCAGAGTGTGTTCGAGGGCAATCACAACTACATGAAGTCCGGGACTCTGCTGCGGCAGGTCGTCGACCGCCTTCATTCGGACATCGACTTCAATCAAGCGAAGACCCGTCATCTCTTCGGCGACATCTACGAACAGATCCTCCAAGATCTCCAAGGGGCGGGAAACGCTGGTGAGTTCTACACGCCGAGAGCCTTGACCCAGTTCGCGGTGGACATGGTCGCGCCGGAGCTCGGTGAGATCGTGTTTGATCCGGCCTGCGGCACCGGCGGCTTCTTGACCTGCGCCTACGAGCACTTGAAAGAGCAGGTGAGGACGACAGAAGATCAGGGGATCGTGGAGTCCAGTATCCGGGGCGTCGAGAAGAAGTCCCTGCCGCATCTCTTGTGTGTCACCAACATGATGGTGCACGGGATCGCGGTCCCATCTCACATACGGGAGGGGAACACTCTGGCGAAGCCGTTGCGCGATTACGGACCGAAGGATCAGGTCGACGTAATTGTCACGAATCCGCCCTTCGGCGGGATGGAGGAGGACGGCATTGAGAGCAATTTCCCCTCTGAGTTTCGGACCAGGGAGACGGCGGACCTCTTTCTTGTGTTGGTGATGGAACTGCTGAAGGACGGTGGACGGGCGGCAATTGTTCTTCCGGACGGCACGCTCTTCGGCGAGGGGATCAAGACGCGGATCAAGGAGAAGCTGCTCAGGGACTGTAACCTCCATACGATCGTCCGGCTGCCCAACGGGGTGTTCGCGCCCTATACGTCGATCAAGACGAACGTCCTGTTCTTTACCAAGGGTGAGCCCACACAGGAGATCTGGTATTACGAGCACCCGTATCCGGAGGGGTACAAGTCGTATTCGAAGACCAAGCCGATGCGGATCGAAGAATTTCAGCCGGAGAAGGCTTGGTGGAATGATAGGGCGGAGAGCGAGTTCAGCTGGAGAATCTCCATAGAGGATGTCGCGGAGCGTGGGTACAATCTCGACGTTCCCAATCCAAACCGTATCGACGTTGGACATGCTCACCCCGACGTACTCCTTGCCTCACTCCGGGAGGCCCAATCCGAGGTCGCGAGTTTGGCTAATCGCCTGATCGCAGCCCTCGATGGTGTGCCGGATCGATGATATCCGCGGCGGCGATGGCCGAATTGATTTCGCGCGGGTTCCCGGAGGAGCTCCGGTCCGTCGTTCGGGGGCTCGCGATTACGGGTTTGTTTGCAGAATCCGATCCTAGGGATGGGTCAATAGCGTGCCTGGTTGAGGGGGGAGCGTTGATCCCCATTGTTCCTCGGACCGGCTTGCCCTCCGTCCCTGACCATTGGGAGTGGTTTGAACTCGAGCAGCTCGTGGAGTTTGGTCCGCGAAATGGCTACTCGCCCCGTGGGGTCGATTTTGAGACGCCGACGAAGGTTCTGACGCTGACGGCGACAACGAGCGGTGTGTTCAAGGACCAGCACTTCAAGTACGTGGATGAAGAAATCGACGTGGATTCGACTCTCTGGCTGGATCCGGGAGATCTACTGATCCAACGCAGCAATTCAATCCATTACGTCGGCACGATGGCTGTTTTCGATGGCCTTCCAGGGGAGTTCATTTTCCCGGATCTCATGATCAAGGTTCGGATCTCTGAGTTGGCTGAGGCACGCTTCGTCCACCTTTTGGGTTCATCCCCTTTCGGACGGGAATTTTTTCGGTCGAGGGCGAGCGGTACGTCAGGGTCGATGCCGAAGATCAATCAGGGGACGGTCCGGGAACTGCCTGTACCTTTGCCTCCATTGCCGGAACAACGCCGGACCATCGAAGCATGCTCGCGCCTTCTGGGTCAACTGGAGGACCTAGAAGCGGCCAGGGCCTTCCGGGATCAGTGGTGCGAAAGGGCCCGCGCCTCCTGCCTCCACGCCCTCGTCGAGAACGGCGAGTGGGACCGCGTCCGCGACAACTGGAACTCGCTGTTCACCACGCCGGAAAGCGTCGACGATCTCAGGCGGGCGATCCTTGATCTGGCGGTGCGGGGGAGGCTGGTGGACCAGCGGCCGGAGGAGGGGAATGCGTCACAGTCGTCGCAGGCTGTGATTGATGACGCAAGCTGGAGGGCACCGGAGCGCAGTTTTCGGGCTCGCCCTGAGCCAAGCATCGAGGCACTGGCCGGTCGCCTTAGAATTCCGCGCGGGTGGGTTGAATGCCGCCTAAATGAGGTCGCTCAGCTAATAAACGGACGTGCATACAAGCAGGCTGAACTCCTGCAAGCGGGCACCCCCGTCATCCGAATTCAGAATCTCAATGGCGGTCAGCAGTGGTATTTTTCTGATTTGGACCTGCCGGCGCGGCAGATGTGCGAGAGTGGTGATCTCCTCTTCGCTTGGTCAGCCAGTTTCGGACCGTACATATGGAGTGGGCCAAAAGCGATCTATCACTACCACATTTGGAAGCTGGTACTATCGCCTGCGATTCTTCCGGGCTTCGCATATCACCTATTGGGGCAGATTACAGAAGAAGTTCGCCAGCAATCGCACGGGCTTGCGATGTTGCATATGACGAAGAACAAGATGCAGAAGTGGCCCCTTCTGCTCCCGCCACTCGCCGAACAGCACCGCATCGTCGCGAAGGTCGACGAACTCATGAGGCTCTGTGACGAGCTGGAAGCGCGGCTGCAGGACGTAGAGGACATTTCCCAGCAGTTGGCGGAGTCGGTCGTTCATCATGTTGGAAGCGCGTCCTAGCCAGCTCTCCGGCCTGAGATCGGCTGCTTTCTGGGCCCGAAAGAACGGCGATCGCATCCCTGAGGTGTGTCCAATTCTGTCCAGCCTGGTACAGCGTCAGTTTTCGCCCGGGGTGTTTCAAGGATTTCTAGGATATTGGGGGCGCTCTCAGCTCTCAGGGCGTAGGTCTGGGTGCAGGTGGATAACATCTCCTGCTGGGCGGCCTCCGGAGCCCGTTGTTGGCGGCGAGCACAGTTGGATGCACCCGCGCTCCTCCAGCAGTTTCAGATATTTCCTGCGCTCGTCCCTCTTCTCTAGACCCACCTTCCTGCGGACGCTTTGACCGAGTTCGGTGATGGACGATGCGGCCACAGCGCCGTCCACGCTTTCCGAGGGTGCCACATCGGGTGAATGGGTCATCGAGTACACCGGAGGCGGTGAGACCGTCGAGATGTGGCGCGGCTACCTGCGCGGGCCCCTGACCAACTTCGAGGTCCGCTACGACGACCTCACCCTGACCGACGCCCAGCCACGATCAACGCGGCCGAGGCCTTCAAGGATGGGGACTCCAGCGGCCAGACCCTCTCCTAATTCGACGGCTCGTGGCAGGACGCACCGACCAACCCGGACGACATCACGATCGATCGCCCGGACTACGACGCGGGCGCGCTTGAGGTCATTCTCGCCGTAAAGGATGGGTCCGACTACCGGGGCCAGGTCTCCGTGACGGTTCCGGAAATGACGCGTCCGGGCATCGCTTCAGCGGATTTCTCAGCAGCTCCGTTCGACGACGGGACCGATATGGACTGGTCCTTCACCTGGGCCTTCGACGGCAACGTCGACACCTCCGACCACACCATCTCGATTCAGTTGTGGATTGATGATCTGCGGGTCGATACCGAGACCGGGATCGCCGTGAACTCGTCGTTGCCCCACACGTTCTCGACGACCGGCGCCGGCGGATTGGGTGGCTCACCCGAAGCCCGTGCGGTCGTCCTACTGCTGACCTCCGCTGGAATCGCCGATTCCCGCGAGATCCCCGCCGACCTGATCACGAACTAGAGGTCCCATCCACACATGGCCCAGCGCAGAGCCCTCCTCTACTTTCACTGCATCTGACCTCCAGCGGCGCCTGCCTGACGCAAAGACAGGGCCCTTCAGTGGGGCCGTGGGCGGTGTTCGAAGGGCCCGAGTTGCGCGTCCACTGTTTAGTGATTTAATTCTCTGTCTACGCGTACCCACCGCCACCGGAATTGGCGGGCTACCTTGGTCACGGCGGCCATTGCCACACACAATCGTAAACCAACCGAGGCCGGCGCCCAAGAAGAGGGAGATTTGGTGGATACACAACCACAATCTTGGGATTGGGGACGAGAGGACCAAAGCGCATCCAGTCCTTGTGCTACGAGGCCCTGCGACAGCTGGCGGACCGGTGACTGTGGTGACGGGTACCACCAAGGCCGGTAACTTCTCAAAAGAGAGGATGGTTGTGGTTAGTCCCGAAGAGATCGATACTACGGGCTGTCATGGACATTTGACAGAACCAACCCATTTCAGGGTGGTTTTTGGAGAGGTCTCGGTCGCGTCAGAGCATTTCTATGACCGAGTCGGGACGATCAGCGAGGACAAGTTGACCGGAGTTCGGAAAATCCGGCAGCAAAGTCGACGCGCACACGACGAAAAAAAGGGGTAGGAAAATGTCTGCCCAGATGAAAGCAGGAACCATTGTATTCGTGCAAGAGATTTCCAAGCTGGGCTTGGTGCTTGCTGGAGGGGGGGACGATGTCCTCATTGCGTCGCTCCATTCCTTGGAAGCGTTTCCTCGCACGGCTGCAGATGTCGAAATCCGGAAGGGCGAAGGTCTGGACGTACCGCAGATCGTCGCGCTGTGGAACACGCGGAGGGCTCTAGCTTCAAACCTAGTCGCCGTGGGTTCCATCTCGCCGGAGGTGCTATCTGAGATATTGGACGTTCTAGATGGGCTAGAGTTCGACGAGGCCGTCGAGTCCGACCGCGTTCGAGTGAGCGCCTTGGGATCTGTCCAGGGCGTGCTCGGGCGGCTTCAGAGCCAGGAGACCACGTTGTGGCTTCCGGTCACCGAGTCGCTCCATCGGAGCCGAGGAGAAGTCGAACGGCGAGTGGTTCGTTCCCCCGTCATGTCGACAAAGGTCAACTGGACCCCTAGGGAGCCGCTCGCGCCGGAAGTTCCGGATGAACCCGACGCACTCCTTCTTTGCGCATGAAGCTCAAGCCTGAGCACTTGTCTGGGATTTCCTTTGACTCGGTGCGGACTGATTCGGTGCGTTTCTCAAGAGGTGATGAACCGAGTACGGGCGGGGACTGGGAGACTGTCCTCCCCGAGCTTGAACTGACGATCTCCTCGGCGGCCAATGCCGACGCTGGGGCCTACAGTGTGACGCTAACCGCTTCCTTTGGTGGGCCGTTTGGGTGGGAGTTGGCGGTTGGGGTGACAGGGCTCTTCTCGGTTCCTTTAGGGAGCGATACCTCCGTGGACATGACGGAATTCGTCAGGATTCAAGGTGTGGCCATCCTGCTGCCATTCCTGCGCTCAACCGTGGCGAGCATCTCAACCGACCCAGTGATGGGTAGCCTACTGCTTCCACCGATCAACGTGCTTTCGCTGGTCAGGAATCCTGATGAGGCGGATCCCGCCGACTGACCTCGTCATCCGTACATGGCCCAGCGTCGAGGCCCCGCTTGCCGTAGTCGGTAGCGGGGCCTCCGTCGTATCAGGCGGATCATGAGAGAGGGAGGTGGAGCTTCGTCTCCGGTAGGAACTGGGCCTCCCCCTCCGGCCCCTTCATCTTCTTGGGGAAACCACACCCCCCGGGGAACTTTCGAAAGCGTGAATTCAACGTATTCCGACGAGTACCAATCGCCAGGCCGGTGGATGACTCCTCTGCATGCTGGCTACCTCGCGGCGGTCGGGCGAGCGGTTGCCATCGGCCAGGAGATGG
Organism: Gemmatimonadota bacterium; assembly: GCA_041688945.1. Lineage (GTDB taxonomy): Bacteria > Gemmatimonadota > Gemmatimonadetes > Longimicrobiales > Gaopeijiaceae > Gaopeijia. Next base: position 13,532 of record JBDNHE010000300.1, read on the forward strand.
AAGACTTGGCGAAGCACGTGGGCGTCGTAACGGCGGTCACGGAGGAGCGCCGTCGTGAGTCACAAGGGGACCCGATGCTGGCTGAGAGAACGATGAACAAGAGACTGGCCAGGCTCATTGAAGTCCTCGAGCAGGCGGGCGATTTCGGTGACGACACAGTCGACCTCGATCGGGGTCGTTTAGCCAGGAATTGGATCGCGCACGAGAGTTGCCTTCAGCTCCCGCTCGCACGTTCAGTGGATGCTCTGGCCCCTCGCCTCCGGAGGTTCGTCACCGAATTGAGGGTGCTCGTGCGAGCAAACCATCTCCTGGCGATTGCTAGTTTCGAGATCGCGGAAAGGAAGCCAGCTCCTTTCCGGGGCGGAGCCTACTGCCAAGCCATGTTCGAGTGGGCCTTCGAGCCGTTCCTCGATGGTATCGGGCAGGTCATTGAGAACCAGTCACCCTAGGGTCGGCACTGTGTCAATTCTGTGTCAGCGAAGCCGGAAAAGACTGGAAACGGGCACCGGAAGCCGACGGTAGAGACCGGGAGCAAATCAAGCGGAAACCCGTGGAGCATCAGGCTTTTCGGGGGATTGTGCGCATTCCGACGAAGTGGGCCACCCAGTCCGCTGCATGTGGACCACCCGTTCCGGGGCATGTGGACAGGGTGATCGGAGCGAAGCGACGCTGGAGTGATCAGGTGGTAGTTTTCGGTTCGTGACGTCTCATGGACGCTC
>JBDNHE010000301.1:0-2467 GCA_041688945.1 Gemmatimonadota bacterium
CTTGCTGTTCCGTCTCATGAGTGCCGCCCTCTGTTTCGGTCCAAGGTCGTTTCGCAACTCCATGGTACCCGCAGGGGGCGTGCTTTCAACTTGTGTTATCTGATATGCAGCGCTGAAACGGATGTGCCGTCTATGCGGTAGGTAGTAGCGACCGGGGTTGTTGACTTCGATTCCGCAGAATCTCTTGGGATACGGCGGCCGGTCAGTTCTCGAACCCCTGTTGGCACATCCAGTCTGAGGTAGAGCCCGACTCCAGTAGGTCGGCGAGTCACATGGCTGGAGCCTTAGCGACCGGTTCTTCGATCGTCCATTCGATCAGGTTTGGGATCCCGAGTTCATCCAAGTAGTAACCAGCTAAGGACCGTCCACCGATGTCGAAATGGCTCAAAGGAAAGTCAACAGTAATTGAGCCTAGCAATGACAGTTCGGAGTCGTAAACGTGGAAGTCACTGGTGCCGGGTTCACCATGAGTAGTAAGAATCCAGAGCCGATCCAGTGTGTCAAACCGAAGCCCGTTCATTGAGAAATGAGGGTTCTCAGGATCGATCGCTCGATCGGTGCTGGATGGCCCCGCAGGTCCGTGCCCGATGAGACTCCGAACCGCGGCCATTTCCGCGTCCGTCCTGGGGCGGCGAGGGATGTCCCTCCTTAAAGAAGCAACGGCCCGACCATCGAGTCCGAGAAGAATGATGTCATATCCCTGTAGTCCCCGCCCCAATGCCACGAGCCCGTGCTGACTGACCGCATGAGCCACAAACAGCGCAGATCGACCGGGGGGCATGAGTTCCGCCGGAACGACTACTGATCTAACCTCTAGATTGCCGCGAATTGAATCAATTAGCGTGATCCTTGGCCCGCCTCCTGGTCCGGTCGATTCGGAAGCGATCGCCATCGACGCGTCTGGAGATGCGACCATTGAGAAGGGACGTGGTATCAGTTCGGTCGTCGAAGACGCTGTCTCATCGATCAATTCGCCCTCTAAAGAGAACTCGAGTAGGGAGTTCTTTGTCAGATCACTGATGCGGAGCCTAGACCTCCCGGTCCAAGTCATGGCAATCGGGGCCTTCAACTCACCCGGCCCATCTCCTGAGACACCCCAAGCGATGATGGAGTCCTTTCGGAAAATTCTGACAAAGGGCGCGGATCGTCCAAGCAGGGCGGGTGTCCCGTCGGGGCCTACAGCGAGCGCGAGCACCGCATCGAGCTCTTCTGGACCGGAACAGGCGGCGCACCCCCAAGTACTGGAGACCGAAAGGCTAGGTAAGGCGCTATGAGCTGGGCCGTCGGAGCCACAGCCGAGACCGGCCAATACAACTGCTGGTAGGAGGGAAACACGTAGGCCCCTTGCGCGATTCACGGTGAAGTCGACCATCAACTGATTCCATTGGCGGAGGGCTGCGATCCGGATAGGTGCGCTTACCACAGTGTTGGGAAGACCCGATCCGAGAGCTGCCGTTTGCACGGCAGCTCTCGGAATCCTAGTTCGGGATAGGCCCGCACATGACTTCACACGACTGCTGCACAGTGGCCCAAAGGTTGGTACAAAAGCTGCCGTAACCGACCTCATCCACACAATCAAAGTACATCTCGTTGACGCTCACGAGGCAGTCGATGCAATCCTGCTCCGACTGAGCAGTCGTAGCGCTGGGAGCTGCCGCCAGAATGGCAACGCCAAGCACCAGTCTCAAATGCCGCATTTTTCCTCCTACGATGGTATGAACTTGCATGGTCCGGGATTAATAGTGTAGCACGTATAAGGTGTCAACCGGACGGCGCGTCGCATCGCGGCGTACACTGATGTCCGCGGGAGAGCATACGATCGTGCGTCCGGGTGGTCCGAATCGCCGTCAGATAAGTTGAGTTATCTGACAGCGCTGAAACGGGTGTGCCGACTATGCGGTAGGTAGTAGTGATTGCGGTTTCCCTCTCTGCCAACGTACGTGAGACACGGAGCACGTAAAGAATTAGAGTAGGGCGAAGGCAGCGAAACCGATGTTAGGACAGCGAGAACGAATGAAAGAGAATGGAAGATCCCCGTGGCCTGGGGAGGCTGAGCGAAGCGCGGCAGCCCGTGGCCAGGACGCGGAGGTGGTCGACAAGCCGATGCGGCGCCGGTTCAGTGCGGCGTACAAACAGCGAATCGTGGCGGAAGCGGACCAGTGCACGGAGCCGGGCGAAGTGGGCCGACTTCTACGGCGCGAGGGACTGTATTCGTCGAGCCTGACGGCGTGGCGCAAAGCGGCCCGGGACGGGTCACTGAAGGCGCTGTCGAAGCAGCGGGGCCGCAAGCCGGAGCGGAACCCGCTGGCTGAGAAGGTTCGCAAGTTGGAGCGACAGAACGCACGTCTTGAGAATGAGCTCAGGAAGGCACACCTGATCCTCGACGTGCAGGGAAAAGTTGCGGGGCTGCTGGGGATAAGCTTCGAAGACGAGAAGAACTCTTGAGGGCGGCCGGTGAGCTGGCCGC
>JBDNHE010000302.1:0-2502 GCA_041688945.1 Gemmatimonadota bacterium
CTTTCTCATCATCGAGTCCTTCCCCTTGGTGGGGTCGTTGGACTCCCATTCTACTTGGATCCGTTTCCGGGGGGCAGGCCAGCGCTGAAGAACTCCGTGATCGAGCGCTCGCTCGTCTCGATCATGCTGCGCGCGATCACCCGCCCGCCTTCCGCCCGTACTGTCGCCGCCGTCATTGCCTGATGCACGTCGAGACCAACATACTGGCTGTTCCGTCTCATGAGAGCCGCCCTCTGTTTCGGTCCAAGGTCGTTTCGCAACTCCATGGTACCCGCAGGGGGCGTGCTTTCAACTTGTGTTATCTGACAGCGCTGTCGTACGGTGTGCCGACCATGCGGTAGGGAGCAGCGTTAGACGCGATGAGACTTCGCCCTTAGTGCTGCAATTGTCGGATTCTTAACGTGACAAATTCGGAAGCACGCCGACGGTGAACCTCACCAGCTGCCGGACACCGTTCTCGTCCGCAAGGACGCCCCAGACCGTCTCTCCATTGGCCGAGATCAGCTCCAATGCCGGATCGGCTTCGAAGTTGTAGAGCGGGTTTCCGGTAGCCCCGTCGAGCACCTCCCACTGCACAGGCTCGTCCTGTTCGTGCTCGGGCCAGCGAAGCCAGACGGTGCCATCGTGCCCGACCATCATCGCAGAGATGCTGGGATGAAAGGGGGCTCGATAGACCATCCGCTCCAAGAGGCGGATACGCGACTCTGACTCGCCTGGCATCGCCGCCAACGCACCCCGTGAATTGGCCAATCGCTCCAGCATCGCTTCCCAGTCGTCATCGTCGACTCGGATGTAGGGCGCGCGACGTTCCCTGTGGAAGATGGTGTCGCCCTCGAAATCGATCCGCGTAACACGATAGACGGTCATCCACGACGCCATTTGATGCTCGCGCTGCACCACCGTCAGCGAAGCGCCGTCCGGGGAAACCTGCACCAGGGGGTGGTCCCCGAAAGGCTGCTCGGCAATCAGCGGCTCGGTCCCAAACGCCAAGTCTACCGCTCCCGCACCGGGACGTAGCTGACGCAGGACGTGGTCGAGTTCCCATTCCTCATCCAGCAGGACGAGCTGCCGGCCTGGCGGATCGTCTGGGTATATGGGCGGGCTGGGCGGATCCATGGCTGGCCAGGTCCAGAGCCAGCGGCTGCCGGCGACCGGAACCGGTACAGGGATATCCATCCGAAGCGGCCGGGACGGCAAAGGATGTTCAGGAAGCGCCCAGTCCATACGCGCCGGCACGCCCAGCCCCACCATGGCGGAAACGCTCGACTCCGGGTCGATCACGTTCAGTTGACCGGTGGACCCGTTGGTGATCCAGAGCGAGCCCCCGCGCCAGCCGACTCGAATGGAACAGGGATAGGATCCAGCCGGCACCCCGGGATCCATCGAGTAGGACTCGTTGGCCTCGGTGTCGACCACATGCACGAGAGATGTGTCCCGCGTGACGTACGCGACATGGTTGGTGGCAGACACCGAGATCGCTTCTGGGCAGGTCGAGGCGGTCGGGAGCGGGAGCGTCCGAGTGGCGGTCAGCGCGGCGGGAGTGCCGGTAGGGGCGGGAGGCCGGGGGATGCGGCGGACACGGGGAAGGGCCTGATGTTCCACGAGCTTGTAGACGCCGCAGGGCCATGCATCTCGACGCAGTCGGCGGTCAAAGATTTCCTCTCTGAGCAAGGACACAACCTCCCGATAGTAGCGCTCGTTGTCCCCCGTCCAGAGATTGGACCGCTCGTAACTGCGATAAACCTCCGGCCTGACGAGCTCCATGTCCTTGACCACTACGCTGTCACGCATCGGGAAGTAACAGCTGTTGGGATAGAGGGGCGTGGTCAGGCCCGAATTGGTGGCCCAGTGCACGCCAAATACCTTGAAACGATTGTCGGTCGCATCGGCCTCGGCCTCAATCGCGTCCATCTCGAAAGCAATCTCTTCCATCCGGATCTCAAGCGGACTGCCCGAAAGGGCCTCCATGGCGTGAGTGATGTACTGGTAGCCCAGCCGCTGAAAGGAAAGTTCAAACGGGGGCTGGCCCTCTAGAAGAATTGAAAAGCGGCCTGCGCGGTTCGTCAGCGCGGTACGTCGCCCCTCAGAGCTCTCGGCTACAACCACCACGTCGGGGAGTGGAGCCCCTGTCAGGGAATCCAGTACGATGCCGTGAATGCCTTGGGCCGAAATGCCCGTGCTCCCCATGGCGCAGAGCAACACAAATAGAAGCACTGCCAAGAGACGGTGTCGTGGCCGCGGCCTACGCCGCGACTCGAAGCACGCTTCTGTCTTGGCTGTTCTCATGGTGCTCCCCTGATCGTTTCCTGTTCCGGCCACCTGGAGCCCCGGGTTGAGGACCGAACTCGAACGCCATCTGACACTAGTGTCGTGTCACTCATCGAATGTCGGATAGAGCCGAGATAGCTTGATCCTTGCGTCGGGGGTGGTGAAGCGCCAATTGAGGGTAGCGTTTTGATTGTCTCGGAATTCCTGCCATGCCTGGACCTCGCTGCGAACGAA
>JBDNHE010000303.1:0-3434 GCA_041688945.1 Gemmatimonadota bacterium
CGCTCGACTGTGGCCCAGAACGTGTTCCGTGCCCAGGTCGGGCCGCCGCCTCAGCAGCAACGGCGCCCCCTCGGGCGTATGACGTTGTCGGGTCCGGCGGATGGCGGATCGACAGGCGTGCAGGGTGGGGCTCAGTCCCAGCGTCCCCCGGAGCAGCGCGGGCCGGCGGTCGACGCGACTGGGATTTCGTCACGGGCACGGTCAGGTGGCCCTGCTCCCCTCGCGCAGAGCCCGGATGTTTCGAAGCTTCAGACCAACCGTCAGGAGGCTGCGGCGCCTCAGCAGCCGGTCACGGCGTCTGACGAGCCGGGGCGTAATGATCCTTGTCCGTGCGGAAGCGGCAAGAAGTACAAGAAGTGTCACGGGAAGGCGTAGGCGGTTGTCGAGGGCGGTTTGCCTGACGGTGCAGGGGTCGATTTCGTGACGATCCTGATCTTGAAGGGGGTTTCATGAAGGTCGCAGTGATTGGGACCGGTTATGTAGGACTCGTCGCGGGTGCCTGCCTGGCGGAGACCGGGCACAACGTGGTCTGTGTGGATATCGACGAAGACAAGGTCCGAAAGCTCTGGGACGGGATCATTCCGATCTATGAGCCCGGCCTGGAAGAGATCGTCAAACGGAACGTCGATGAGGGGCGGCTGACCTTCACGACCAACACCGCGGAAGCGGTCCTCGCCTCCAGAGCGATCTTCATCGCGGTCGGGACTCCGCCGGACGAAGACGGCTCTGCGGATCTCCAGCACGTGCTGGGCGTGGCGCGAGCCATCGGACAGGCGATGGACGGAGAGCGCATCGTGATCACCAAGAGCACCGTCCCGGTGGGGACGGCGCTCAAGGTCCGTCAGGCCATCGAAGCGGAGACCGACCACCCGGTCCATGTCTGCTCTAATCCGGAGTTCCTCAAAGAGGGGGCCGCGGTTGACGACTTCATGAAGCCCGATCGCGTGGTGGTGGGTGTGGACCATCCAGTCGCGGAAGCGGCGTTGCGGGAGCTCTACGAGCCGTTCCTTCGCTCGGGGAACGCCCTGTTGGTCATGGACGTCCCATCGGCTGAGATCACCAAGTACGCCGCCAACTCCATGTTGGCGACGCGGATCTCGTTCATGAACATGATCGCGCGTCTGTGCGAGGTCACTGGTGCCGATGTGGATGCCGTACGCCGGGGAATCGGCTCGGATTCAAGAATTGGTTCAGCCTTCCTTTATCCCGGCGTTGGCTACGGCGGATCGTGCTTCCCGAAGGACGTGAAGGCGTTGATCCGCACGTCTCGGGAGCTCGGCGTCCCCGCCTCGATCCTTGAGGCTGTTGAGGACGTGAATGAACTGCAGAAGCATACTCTGCTCAATCGGGTGATCGCGCGGTTCGGGGAGGATCTGTCCGGGCACACATTTGCCCTATGGGGTCTGGCGTTCAAGCCGAATACTGACGACATGCGCGAAGCTCCTTCGCTGGTCACCATCGGGGGACTTCTTGAGCGAGGCGCCCGAGTCGTGGCGCATGACCCGGAAGCGGGGCATGAGGCGCAGCGAATTCTGGGTGACTCAATCGAACTGCGCGAGAAGAACTATGACGCGCTCGACCGCGCTTCGGCGCTCATCATCCACACGGAGTGGCTGCCCTACCGAAGGCCAGACTTCGAGAACGTGCGGAATCGGCTCCTGAACCCCATCATCTTCGACGGACGTAATCTCTACCAACCGTCGAAGATGGCGTCTTTGGGCTTTGAATATCATTCGATCGGGCGTGACCCGGTCGGTATTCCGGAAGATTGAGCGAGGGCGATTGAGGATTCTGATTACTGGTGCAGCCGGCTTTCTCGGCTCCCACCTTGCCGAACGCTTTCTAGACGACGGCCACGAAGTCGTTGGGCTGGACAATTTCTCAACGGGCTCGCGTTCCAATCTGACTCCTCTGGAACGGGATGGCTTTTCGTTTATCGAGCACGACATCACCCGTCCGATTGAACCGGAAGGGCCGATCGATGGCGTTCTGCATTTCGCCTCTCCGGCCAGCCCGGTCGACTATCTGGAGATCCCGATCCAGACGCTGAAGGTCGGGAGTCTGGGGACCCACAATTGCCTCGGGATCGCCCTGGCCAAGAACGCCCGATTCCTGATCGCTTCCACGTCGGAGGTGTACGGCGATCCAAAGGTGCACCCCCAGCCCGAGACCTATTGGGGCCATGTGAATCCGGTGGGAGTCCGCGGGTGCTACGATGAGGCGAAACGCTTCGCTGAGGCCCTCACGATGGCCTATCATCGGCACCATGGTGTCGACACGCGGATCGTGCGGATTTTCAATACCTACGGCCCCCGCATGAGGCCAGGCGACGGGCGCGTCGTTTCCAACTTCATTGTGCAGGCACTGCGTGGCGACCCGATCACGATCTATGGCGATGGAGGGCAGACCCGCTCATTCACCTTCGTAGAGGATGAGGTTGAGGGCATCGTCAGACTCTTCCACTCCGGGGAGACTGATCCGGTGAATATCGGGAACCAGGGCGAGTTCACGATTCGCGAGCTGGCGGGGATCGTCCTTGAGGAAACGGGCTCGTCGAGTGAGCTGATTCGCCTGCCATTGCCCGAGGACGATCCCAAGGTTCGCCAGCCCGACATCACTCGCGCTCGTGAGATTCTGGGTTGGGAACCCAAGGTCTCCTTGCGAGAAGGACTGCGGCGGACCATCCCCTACTTCCGGGAGCTTGTTTCTCGCGGCGGGGAACAGAATCAGGCGAGGATCCTGGGATGATCGATGCGACTTCGGTTCTCGTGACCGGCGGGGCCGGCTTCATCGGCTCCAACCTTGTCCATCGCCTGACGGCGGACGGCCACCGGGTCACGGTCCTTGATGATCTTTCTACGGGGCGACGGCATAACCTGGACGGGATCGAGGACCGGATCACCTTCATCGAAGGGTCGGTTGAAGATCCTTCTGTCTGTGCGCGGGCTTGCCATGGCGCGCGTGTCGTGTTCCACCAGGCCGCTCTGCCGTCGGTTCCTCGTTCGTTGGCCAACCCGGTCGCCTCCCATGAGGTCAACGCGACCGGCACGCTGAACGTGCTCCAGGCAGCCCGGGAATCGGGAGTCCGTCGTTTTGTCTACGCAGGTTCGAGCTCCGCTTACGGGAACACCCAGGAACTGCCGAAGCGCGAAGACCACCACGGCGTGCCGCGTTCACCCTACGCCGTAGCCAAGTTGACCGGCGAGCACTACGTGCGCGTATATGCCTCGGCCTACGGTATGGAGACCGTGGTGTTGCGATACTTCAACATCTTCGGGCCTCGCCAGGATCCCGATTCGGCCTACTCGGCACTGATCCCGCTGCTGATTCGGCACGCCCAAGCTGGGACGTCCCCGACAATTCACGGGGACGGCGAGCAGACGCGCGATTTCACGTTCATCGGCAACGCGGTTCACGCCAATCTCCTCGCAGCG
>JBDNHE010000304.1:0-5607 GCA_041688945.1 Gemmatimonadota bacterium
ACTCCATCACAGATGCGTTGTCGAGCCAGTCGACCGAATTGAGCCCTTCCAGCGGCGGGACGCGGTTTCGGGTACCGGTGTTGATGAAGATTTTCGGCGCAGTAATCCGCGCAGTACCGCCATCGTTGAGCTCAACCTCCATCTCACTCGCCCCAACGAAGCGAGCGTGCCCGAAAATCAGATCGACGTTCTCATTCTTCTCCAAGCCGGTCCGGCTGCCATTGCTCCAGGAGTCGACGATCTTCCGCTTGCGATCGCGCACCACCTTCAGATCCACGGTGACGGGACCGGTGTTCACCCCATAGTCGCCTGCCCGGCGCACCAGATGGGCGATCCGGCCGCTGGCCACCATCGTCTTGGTTGGTGTGCAGCCCTCAATGACGCACGAGCCACCGACCCTCCCCTTCTCGACGATCGCCACCTTCATGCCGGCGCGCCCCATGTTCGCGGCCAGCGGTTTTCCTGCCTGACCTGTTCCGATCACGATGGCGTCGTAGTTCTTCATTTTCGTGTTCCTTGGGGGTGTTCGGGGGAGAGAGCAGATCTAATTCAGCCCCTATTGCCCTGGCAAATCCGGCCTCGTCGCCGAAGGTTCCGGGCCCCCCCTTCCAGCCGGGCGCGTATCCGTGTACCGTACCGCTCTGTCCAGCCCTTGAACTCGGGGACGCTCCATGCAGCACGATGCTATTGCGGTCGTAGATTTCGGCGGTCAGTACGCCCACTTGATTGCGACCAAGGTGCGTCGCCTTGGGGTTCTGGCAGAGATCCGCCAGCCCGAAGATCCCATCGAAGCCTTCGACGCCTACCGCGGCATCATTCTGTCGGGCTCCCCCGCCCTGTCGTCCCACGGCGAAGACTCGGACTACACCAAGGCCGTCTTCGACAAGGACATCCCGATCCTGGGTCTCTGTTTTGGGCATCAAGAGATCGCCAAGCACTACGGCGGCGAGGTAGTCCACGGCGGCCGCGAATGGGGTAAGGCGGATCTCCATGTGAATCGGGACCATCCGCTTTTTGCGGGAATGGCACCGGTTGAGCAGGTCTGGATGAGCCATTTCGATTCGGTCTCGGGGGTGGGACCGGAGTTCGAGGAACTCGGCTACACCCTGTCACCCGACGGCACGCCCGACCATCGCTTCGCGGCCATCGGCTCGGACTCGTTGCGACGCTACGGGTTCCAGTACCACGCCGAGGTCGACGACACGACCAATGGTGATCAGATGCTGGGCAACTTCGTCCTCAAGATCTGTGAGTGCCGGCCCACCTGGTCCATGGACGCCTTCATGCGGGAAGAGCGTCGGAAGCTGACCGAACAGGTCGGAGACGAGTCCGTATTCCTCCTGGCATCCGGTGGCGTGGACTCGACAGTCGCCGCGGTCGTGCTCAAGGAGGCCCTGGGTCCGGACCGGGTGCACCTGCTTCACGTCGACAACGGCATGATGCGTAAGAACGAAAGTGCCGAGGTGATCGAGCTGTTCAAGCGGCTCGACATGGGTGAAAACCTGCACTTCATCGATGCGATCGATGACTTCCTGAAGGCGCTCGAAGGGCTCACCGAGCCCGAGGCCAAACGGAAGGCGATCGGGGACACATTCGTTGCCGTCTTCGAGCGTGAAGCGAAGAAGCTTGGCATCGAGGATCACCTTCTCGGCCAAGGCACCATCTATCCGGACACCGTCGAAACGGGCGGCACCAAGCGCGCTGACACCATCAAGACGCACCACAACCGGGTCGCGGTGATCGAGCGAATGATCGCCGAAGGCAGGGTGGTCGAACCGCTTGCTGAGCTCTACAAGGTCGAGGTCCGCGAGCTGGGCGAGACCCTGGGGATCGCCCACGAGGCGCTCTGGCGTCACCCCTTCCCCGGCCCCGGTCTGGGCGTGCGACTCCTCTGTTCGAACGGCGTGCCCGACACCGAGGATTTCGATCGGTTGGTTCCGGAAGTCACCGCGGCCGCCGATAGGTTCGGCCTGCAGTCGCTGGTGCTCCCGATTCGCTCCGTCGGCGTGAAGGCCGACCTGCGTGCGTACGAGCATCCGGTCCTGCTGTCGGGCGATGTGGGTTGGGACACGCTGCTGAAAGCAGCCTCCTCGATCACCGCCGGCATTCTGGGACTCAACCGCTGCATCTGGAATCTTGGGACCGTCCATCCGACGGAGGCACAGCCTGTCGAAGGGTACATGACCCGTGATCGGCTGGACCTGCTCCGCGAAGCCGATCACTTGGTCATGGAAGGCCTGCGCTGCCACGACCTGTACGGCGAGATCTGGCAGTGCCCGACCGTGCTCGTGCCGCTGTCGCTGGGATCAGAGGGCGGCGAGACGGTGGTCCTGCGGCCGATCAAGTCTCAGCGAGCGATGACGGCGACGCCGGTCCGGTTCCCGGATGCGCTGCTGGATGAGCTGCGGGTTTCGATCCTGGCGTTGGATGGGGTCACGGGGTTGGCCCTGGATATAACGTCGAAGCCCCCAGGCACCATCGAGTGGGAATAGGCGGGCGGACGGTTCGGTCCGCCCCGGCCATGCGCGCAGTCGTGATCTCTTTCGTTGTCTTCAGCACCCCAATCAGCGTCCAGAACCCGATGATCAGCAGACGACTGCTGCGCCGATCCAGACCCGCCGGGAGACGCGACGTGTTCACTCGCTCGACGGCAATGGGCGCAGAAAGCCAGCCAGCGCGCCAACCACAGCGGACGCGAGTAGCCCCCAGTACACGAGAGCAGAGCGCATGGGCTCCCCCTCCGTCCACAGGACCGGATCGGCCATCAAAGCCAGACTGACCAGCACCAGCCCGATGGAATAGCCGATCACCATGCCCCAGAAGATTCTACGCTGCCGGGGAGTCCGGTCCCGGAATCCGTGGCCGAGCCAAAGAGCTGCGATCGGGACAACAAAGATGCCGATCAAAAGTACGACGTTGCTCATCGGGCCCTCGCACGCGGATAGAGCCAGATCCAGAATCCGGTCAGAAGCAGGAGGATCAGCGCCACAGCACCGAAGTCACTGAGCAGAACCCACGCGTCGCCGAAGATCTCGCCTGAGTGCAGCTTCTCCAGAAAGACATCATTCCGGAGGCCCACCACCAGCACTTCCCCATCGTCCAGTGCAAGAGTGACCTCGGTGACGTTCGAATCGTCAAACCGGACCTTGATGATGCCATCGCCCGGCCGAACATCCATGCGATCAATCCCGGCGGCCGCCGCATCGGGTCCGACCGCAGCCGTAGCAAGTCTGGCCAGCTCAGGGAGCCGCAGCGACACCGAGAGGGCCTCGGGGCGCTCCACATCGGTACCGGGCATGAAACCCATCGCCCGTTTGTGGTTGAGCATGATCCCGGTCACGGAGAGCGAGATCGTGAGGAAGGTGACGATGACGCCGAGCCACAGATGGGTGTAAAACATCCATCTGGCCATGGTACGTACGCCGTCCGAGCTACTCTTTCGCCGGCGGGGTTTTGGACTTCCTGAGGTCAATTCAGGCTCTCCTGCGGGACGGTGGGATCGGGCAATCTTGAATCAGGGACACGTGAGCGCCGTCCGGCGTTGGAACGCGCCAGTCGACACCCCCCTCAGCGCGCGATGTGTACCAGCGCCTCGCCCTGATGGACCAGAGGATTCACGCGCCGGCCGATGACGATTCCCCTGTTGCTCGCTCGAATCGGTTCAGGATCGCGACCCATGAGCTCGGTTACCGACCCCAACTTCTCGCGTGTCTTCACCTCATCGCCTAACTCTACATCGATGCGGAAGATGCCTGACCTGGGCGCCCTGACCCAACCCGACGACGTGGCCAGTAGCGGCTTGTAGTCCGGCACGGGGGCTTCGGCGATCATCCCTGCGGCCTTCATGACGCGCAGAGCCCCATCCACGCCGTGTCGGATGGCCGACCGAGTGAATCGGCCCGCTTCCCCGCCCTCGTAAACCAGCGTCGGCACGCCCTTGTCGCCCGCAGCCTTACGGAGCGACCCTGTCGGCGGCTTGCCGTGGATGATCACCGGTGGAGCGAAAGCCTTGGCCAGCCTCTTGGTCTGCGGATGCTCCAGGTTTGCCCGAATCTGGGGGAGGTTGATCCGGTCATCAGATCCGCAGTGAAAATCGAGACCGTAGTCTGAGCGGTCGACGATCTCATGCATGAACAGATGCGCCAGCCGTCCCGCCATTGATCCGTTCGTGTTGCCGGGAAAGGAGCGGTTCAGGTCGCGGCGATCTGGCAGATAGCGCGACTCAGCCCCAAACCCGAAAACGTTGACCACCGGAACCGCCAGGACTGTCCCGGCCATCTTGGTCGGCTTGAGGTATTCGAGAACCCGACGGATGATCTCGACCCCGTCCAGTTCATCGCCATGAATCGCCCCGCTCATCCAGATCACGGGACCGCGGAAGGCCCCGTGTACAACCTCGACCGGGAGGTTCAGCCACTCCCCGGTGACGAACCGAGCCACCGGGAATTCCGTGCTCCCGCGCCGACCGGGCTGAACGACCAGATCGGCAATCTTGAAGGCCTGCTCGGCGGGCCTACTCTGACTCGTCGGCACCGGCGTCCTTGGCGAGCTTGATGGGTGCGCCCGGCTCTGACTCGTCGGCACCGTTGTCCTTGGCGAGCTTGATGGGTACGGCCGGTGTCGACTTCTTCGGGAACGACGCGGGGAAGTCATCATCGTCCGCGTGATTCTCGATGTACTCGATAATCTCTGCGGCAACGTCCACCTGGGTGGTGGTCTCAATCCCCTGGAGTCCGGGGGAAGAATTGACTTCCATCACGAGCGGCCCGCGGTCCGACCGCAACAGGTCCACACCCGCCACTCCCAGCCCCATCTTTCGCGCCGCACGGATCGCCGTGTTCCGTTCCTTGGCGGTCAGCTTGGTCTCCACCGCAGTCCCGCCACGGTGCAGGTTCGAGCGATACTCGCCAGGTGCGGCCTGGCGCTCCATGGAAGCGACGACTCGTCCACCGACCACGAAGGCACGGACGTCCGCACCGCCGGCTTCCTTGATGAACTCCTGCACCAGGATGTTCGCATCAAGCTGGCGGAAGGCCCCGATAACCGACTCGGCGGCCTTACGAGTCTGGGCAAGAACGACCCCTTTGCCCTGAGTTCCCTCAAGGAGCTTGATGATAAGAGGAGTGCCTCCGACCAGGTCAATCAGACCATTGATATCCCGCGAGGAACGCGCGAAACCGGTAACCGGCACACCAACGCCCTCCGCGGAAAGAAGCTGGAGCGACCGAAGCTTGTCTCGCGACTGAGCGATCGCCTGCGCGTGCGCCACCGTGAACACTCGCTGCGATTCGAACTGCCTCACGACGGCGCACCCATAAAAGGTGATGGACGCACCGATGCGCGGAATGATCGCGTCCAAGTCCAGGACTTCGCCGCCGTAGATCACCTTGGGCTGATTGGCCGCAATGTTCATGTAACAGCGCAGCGGATCGACGACGCGTACATCGTGTCCGCGCTCCTCAGCTGCTTCGCGTAGCCGGCGGGTTGAGTAGAGCGACCCGCGTCGTGACAGAATCCCGATTTTCATTTGCTCTTCCCTGCCTTTGCCTTCGAGTTGGAGACTCTCCCTCCCAGGTAGGATCGCCCCGGATCAATCACAGATCGTCC
>JBDNHE010000305.1:0-3167 GCA_041688945.1 Gemmatimonadota bacterium
CTAGTCGGCTACCGCCACCTCCCCATGCTGCGGGCCGCCATTCAGAAGGAACTCGGGATCACACTGCCCGAGAATCGTGCACACTCCGCCGCCTGAGATCGGAGGTCGCTCCAGTTTCAACTAGCTTTGGGATTGACTCCCAGATCACCCGCAAGAGTTCCTAGGAGGGAAAGGTGTTCGATCGGATCCTAAATGCACTCATCACGTTGGCGGCCGTCAGCGTCGCGTTCGTCGTGGTCAAGAATCAGATATATCGAGGTGGGGGTGACGAAGCGGTTATTCCGGAGGATATCTCAGTTCACTGGGAGGCGATCCAGGCAGCCGGAATGCCGCTGGACGATAACTTTGACGCGCCAGTGACTCTTGCGATTTTCGGGGATTTAGAGTGCCCCGCCTGCCGGTTCTTTCATTCCAGAACGCTATCGGAGATAAAGGAAAAGCATAGTGAGTCTGTTCATGTGATCTATCTCCATTATCCACTGGAATACCATCGGTTCGCGATGCCAGCGGCGAGGGGTTGGGAATGCGCTCATGCTTCGGGCTTGGCCGCCCAGTGGGCGGACTTGGTCTATCAAAAGCAAGACTCCTTGGGTTTGAAGAGCTGGGCCTCCTATGCCTCGGAGGCGGGCATCGACGACATTGAGGCCTTCGAAGAGTGCACCAATGACGCTCGCACCGATCAGAGAATCAGGGCTTCCGTCGCGCTCGCTCAGGAGCTTGCGATGAGCGGGACACCCAGTTTTGTCTTGAACGGCTGGAAGTTGAACTCTGTCCCGTCATATGAGGAGTTCGTAGGCCTCATGGTTCGCGCCTCACGAGGCGAAGACTTGAACTGAGTACGTCACGAGCAAGGTCGGTCGGCGCGGTGTGGTCCTTTTGGGGGTCGTCAGCCTGTCTTAACCAAGGCTCGCCCGCCCCGCTCCGAGAAAGATTCTCGGTCCACCCACGGGGCTCTCAGCCTACACAAGCTCGGTAGTGCTGCATGGCTCTCGCTCGCTTTCGCGCCTGGCTGACATTGAGGAAACAAAATGAACGACTACTGCAAGACGCTGCTCGTATCCATCCCGGTGCTCTTCGCATGCGGACAACCGGAACCCCAAGCTGCCGCGTCCGATTCGATCCCGGTTCCATCGGCGGGTGTAACGTCCGAAGAACAGTTGAGCATTGGACCGGCCCATTGGACGATTTCCCCAGAGCCGTCGCTCGTAATTGGAGCACTTTCCGATGGCGACCCACGAACCTTGTTTTCGTTCATCAACGACGCGGCAATGGCCCCCAACGGCGATATTTTTGTGGTGGACGGTGGAACGCGGGAAATTAGGCGGTTTGACCACACAGGGCGGCCACTCGGAGTGATCGGTCGCTCGGGGGGTGGGCCCGGCGAATTCGGGATGGCCCCATTCGTCGTTTCGCAGGGTGATGATCGGTTACTGGCTTGGGACCCATCGGTGTATCGGTTCTCGACGTTCACAGCCTCTGGCCGGCTGGTGAATGAAGTATCTATCTCGGCCGAGGTAAGTAGGTTCGGACTAGTCCGAGTCCCGAGCCGTGACGTCTGGAAGTTAGCAGATTCGGGGGGCGCTCTTTGGTTGGGCCCTGATTCGAGGTCCTTTCAACCACGCGGTGACACGGTCACGTATCCTGCCTTGTCATTCTGGCAAGACCCGCTCGCGACCCTTGATCTTGGTCGGCACTTAGTCGGACTGAATCTGACGTTCGAAGATCGAGCTATGTCTTACCCATTGGCTCCCTCGACCCACGTGGCCCCAGGGCCCGGACCCCGCCAAGTAACGATGGCAGATCCCGAGAATTGGGCTGTTTCCATCTTTGACCAATCGGGAAACGAGTTAAGGAAGTTGGTGCTCGCGATTCCGAGGGTGCCGGTAACTCCTGAGTTGCTGGCGAGAGAGCGAGACAGTTTGGTGGTTGCCACTGAGCGCCTCAATCGTCCCGGATTGGGGTCGGTGCAAGACGCGTTTGAGAGCGTGCCTCTACCCGAGTTTCTCCCCGCCATCGCCTTTCTGGAGTGGGATCCCGACGGCAATCTCTGGGTCGGAAGACGCGCGGGCCGAAAGAACGAAATATCATCCTTCGATGTAGTCTCCGTAACTGGCGAGCATATCGCGGAGGTAGAATTCGCGGCCGCCGTCGATCGCATTCTAGAGATCGGGCGAAACGAGATACTCGCGGTCCACTCAGACGCTTTCGGAGTCGAATATCTATGGCGTATTAGTATCGCCCGCGAAGATCGATAAGAAGCAAGCGGGGCACGTGGGGGCCAGATCCCCACCCCTCTCAAATGAGTCCGACCCCACCCGCTCGGCTAGTAGTTGTAGCGTCCAGGGTGTACGGCGGGACGGTTCAGCCTACCCTAACCAGTCGTGCACGACTAACGCCGTCGTGCTCAACCAGACATCACAGGGCTTGCGCATAGACTGTGCCGCGGGCTACCCTAGGCAATGACGCTTTGCAGGAACAGTTTGGCCTCTCACAGAAAGGAGTTCGTCATGTCCAACCTTAGGTTCCGACTTCTAGGTCTGATAATCGTCGTTGGGGGGTGGGCTGCCGCACCTCAGCCTGCGGCCGCGGCGTTCGGCGGCGAGGTGGGCTGCGTTCGTTGCGTGAACGCTTGCCCTCCCAACGTCGAGGTCTTCTGCGCGGGAATAAAAGCCACCGGAGGAGCACCGTGCGGGACAAGCAGCACGTTCTGTTCGGAGATTGACTGTGAGCAGAAGCCGATCGCGATCAGTTGTCTAACAATTCCGGAGTAGGGGCGCCGGGCTTTTCTCCGCTCCATTTGCATGGGCGCGGTACTTAATCTGAAATGGGGCGGTCCGCCATTTCCTAGACCGCCCCATTTCTAACGCCTCGTGGCCTGCCCCCCG
The DNA here is from genome assembly GCA_041688945.1 of Gemmatimonadota bacterium. Classification (GTDB taxonomy): domain Bacteria; phylum Gemmatimonadota; class Gemmatimonadetes; order Longimicrobiales; family Gaopeijiaceae; genus Gaopeijia. Next base: position 2,886 of record JBDNHE010000305.1, read on the forward strand.
GAAACGGGTCCAGGTAGAATGAGAGTCCAACGACCCCAAAAAGGGGAAGGACTCGATGATGAGAAAGCGACACAAGCCAGAGCAGATCGTGCGGAAGCTACGGGAAGCTGACGCGCTGCTGAGCGGCGGGGCGATGATCGCCGATGCGTGCCGACGACTGGAGGTGAGCGAAGCGACGTACCACCGGTGGCGGAAGCAGTACAGCGGCATGGAGATCCAGACGCTGAAGCGACTGAAGATGCTGGAGCAGGAGAACACTCGGCTGAAAAGGATCGTGGCCGA
>JBDNHE010000306.1:0-9780 GCA_041688945.1 Gemmatimonadota bacterium
GGCGATCCGCCTCGAATCGGGCCCCATGACGCTCGTAACGCGGCTCGCCCCACTTCTTCAACAGGCTTCTAGGTGCCGGACGTTGAGGGCAGCACCAGCCCGGCATTGCCGGCGTAGACTACGATTGCAACCCGATCCTGCGGGCGCAGTTCGTTGACCAGCATGGAGAACGCCGTCTTCAGTAGCGGCAGTTTGTCGGCGGAGCTCATGGAGCCGGAGACGTCCAGCAGGAAGACCAGGTTGGAGGCCGGAACGTCTTCAAGATCGACCTCGGTCCCTTTCACCAGTCGGTGCGCTGGGGCCCAGGGTGCGGCCATCACAGTGGAAGTCGTTCTCCGTGATCTGTGTGTACGATTCGCCGCCAGCCACCGCTCGCCCGGAAATCGTTGTGGGCCCCCGCAGCATGATCTGACCGGAAGCGGCCTGGCTCGGTGCGGTGGCCCGTTCTACGGTTCGGGGCATGTCGACGCCAGCACTCGACCCCGCCACCCCGGTGACGACGAGTTCCTGCAGCCTCAGTGCCGTGCTGTTCAGCGAGAAGGCGACCGTCGTGGTCCCCTCCCCAAGCGTCACCGTCTTGGTCTGAGGTGTGAAGCCAATGAGCTCTACACGGATCTCCACTTCCCTTCCCATCCACCCCTCACCCAGTGGGATCAGGTAGCGCCCATTCGTGTTGGACAGCGCCCCGAGATTCTGCTCGGGAATCCTGATCTGCGCGTTCTCGAGCGCCCGTCCAGACGTTGCGTCCCGGATGGTTCCGGTCAGCGTCAGCTCGGAGGCACCGCTGCCGGTGCCGGGATCTGCTGCAACGCAGTCTCCGGGGCTCTCGTCGCAGTCGGCAGCAGAGCGGTGACGACCAGCGTCGAGAGGAATGCAAACATGGAAGCAACCATCGAGTCCCCCTCCGTACGGGTATACTCTCTCCCCTTGTGCTACTGCGATTCACACGGGAGTTGTTCCCCTGCTCCAGCACGATCCTGTTTAGATTGCCCGCCATGATCTCCATTTCCAATCTCGAAAAGTCCTACGGGGACCGCGTGCTGTTTGGCGGCGTCTCTCTGCAATTGAATGCCGGCGAGCGCTACGGCCTCGTGGGGGCGAACGGGTCGGGCAAGTCGACCTTTCTGAGCGTCCTGTGCGGTGACCTTGAGGCGACCACCGGCCAGGTTGGCATCCCGAACCGCATGCGGATCGGCATGCTCCGCCAGGACCACTTCCAGTTCGAGAAGCAGGAGATTCTGGGCGTTACACTGATGGGCAATCCCGAACTGTGGAACGCCATGGTCGAAAAGGAGAAGGTCCTGGCCAACGCCGAGACCGACTTCGACGCCGACCGATTCAACGAGCTGGAAGAGCTGGTCCAGATGCACGACGGCTACACGGCCGAAGCACGGGCCGGCGCGGTTCTGGAAGGACTCGGCATCCCGACCGAAGTGCACCGGCAGCCGCTGTCGACGCTGTCCGGTGGCTTCAAGCTGCGCGTGCTTCTGGCCCAGGTGCTCGCCAGCGCCCCTGACATCCTCTTTCTGGACGAGCCCACCAACCACCTGGACATCCTTTCCATTCGGTGGCTCGAAGGCTTCCTGAAGGAGTTCGTCGGACCCGCCGTGGTCATTTCCCACGACCATCGCTTTCTGGACAACATTTCGACCAGCATTCTGGACGTCGACTACGACACGGTGACCCTCTACAAGGGGGACTATTCGGACTTCGTGGCGGGCAAAGCGGCCGAGCGCGAGCGGCGTGAAAAGGACATTGTCGGCCGCAAGAAGGAGATCGCGCACCAGATGGAGTTCGTGGACCGCTTCAAGGCCAAGGCCAGCAAGGCGCGGCAGGCGCAGAGCAAGCTGCGCATGATCGAGCGAAAGGCCGAGTCGATCGTCGAATTGGCCCAGAGTTCACGGCGCTATCCGACCTTTCGCTTTCAGCAGAAGCGACCCAGTGGCAAGGAAGTGGTCACGATTGAAGGGATCCGGAAATCCTACGGCGACAACGAGGTCCTGCACGGCGTGGACCTGAAGGTCTTCCGTGGTGACCGGATGGCAATCATGGGGCCGAACGGAATCGGCAAGTCCACGCTTCTGAAGATCCTCATGGGTCAGGTGGAGCCCGACGCCGGCACGGTCGAATGGGGCTACGAGACCCATCCCGGCTACTTCGAGCAGGACCACAAAGACGACTTCGAGGCTGCCGACCGCACGGCCGAGGAGTTCATCTGGGACTATTGCCCCGACAAGGACATTGGCTGGGTGCGCGGCGCCATGGCGCTGATGCTCTTTACGGGTCAGGACTCCCAGAAGCGTCTCAAGGCGCTGTCGGGTGGCGAGGCTGCGCGGCTTGTGTTCAGCAAGCTGATGCTGCTGCAGCCCAACATTCTGGTGCTGGACGAGCCCACCAACCACCTGGATCTGGAGTCGATCGAGGCGCTGGTTGAGGGGCTGCAGACGTTCAAAGGCACTCTGATTCTTGTCTCTCACGACCGCTGGTTCGTGGGGCAGCTCGCGACGCGCGTGGTCGAGATCAGCGCCACCGGGATCCGGGACTACCTTGGGACCTACGACGAGTACGTCCACTTCTGCGGCGACGACCACCTGGATGTAGACCGGGTGGTCCTGAAGGCCAAGCGAGAGAAGAAGAAGCAAAGGAAGGCCGACTCGAAGGACGACCAGCGTGGTCGTGGCGGTCCTTCGCCCGAAGTGGAAGTCGCCCGGCGTCGAAAGAAGCTCGAGGCTCGGGCGGAAGAGTTGCTGACGGAGCTGGAGCAGAATGAGGCACGTGTCGCCGAGATCGACGCCCTGTTCTGTCAGGAGGGCTACTACGACCGGACGCCGGAGGCCAAAGTGCTGGCGCTGAACGAAGAGAGGGCGAGCCTCAAGGATGGTGGTGCAAAGGTCACGGCCGAGTGGGAAGAGGTCGGTGAGGAGCTGGACGACCTGAGCTGAACGTGGCCTCCCACTGCCACGGCGGATTGGCGGTCAGGTAAAAAGAACGGCCCCCTCGGATTCACGAGGAGGCCGCTTCTTATAAGTGGGCCCGGCAGGACTCGAACCTGCGACCAAAGGATTATGAGTCCCCTGCTCTAACCAACTGAGCTACGGGCCCGATGAGGTGGAAACTACAAAGTCCTAACGGGATCGCCAGATGGCCGGGTTGTCGTAGAGCCGGGACTCGGCCTTGTAGAGTTCGATCCACTCGTTTCAGCCGATTGAGCCCTCCGCCCCCCGGTCTTCAGACCTGGCCCGTGGGTGTCTGGCCACCGAACTCCCGAGGTTCAGATCGCGGTGCCGGCTCCCGGTGGACGCAGGGAAAGCGTGGCCACGCCAACGGCGACCGTCATGCCGACGAAGGCAATCGTGGACGCCAAGTACCCGCCAGTCCGGTTGACGCTCAATCCGGTGAAAATCGGCCCCAAGCCAGTCCCTACTACGCCGATCCGGATCAGTGATGAGCGAATGGCGCCGTGGTGAGTTCGTCCGAAATAGCGGGCGATGGTGGCGGTGGAGACAGTGGCCGCCAGCGTCTGACCGGCCGCGAAAACCACCATCGCCAGCGCTGCCGCCCAAACGGCCGGCGCCCACCAGAGCAATATGGCACTGACCCCGATGGCGGCCATCCCGGTCGGTAGCAGGACCGACGGTCGGACCCGGTCCGTCATCTGACCGGCAGGAATCGCCGCGAGGGCCATGCCGGCCGTCCAGGAACTGACCACCAGGGCGGCTGACTCGGGTCCCATCCCGCGCAGTGCCAGAAGCGGCTGCATGTCGAACAGGAACGCGGTGCCGACCAGGGGCGAGAGAAATACGACCGCCCCCAGGACCCAGTACGCCGGCGTCCGTATCGCCTGGCTGAGAGTGAACATGGCTTTGACCGGCGCCTCGCCCGCTCCAGGCAACAGCGCCACATCGGCTTCACTGGCGTCGACCAGTTCGGCGGCGACGGACCCGGCGGCTACGGGCGCGGCGGCGACCGGCTCGTCCGCCGGTGGGACCGGATCACCATCCATCCTCAATCCCAGGTCCTCTGGCCGGTCCCGAATCGCGAGGAGTGCCATCGGAATCACCCCCACCCATATCAGTCCGGCGAAGATCACATAGGTCTGACGCCAGCCGACGCTGTTGATCATCCAGAGCGCGATCTGGGGAAAGGCGATCCAGACCCCAAAGATCACCACCTGCTTGATCCCGTGAACCGCGCCCAGCCGGCGGTGGAACCACATGGCAGTGGCATGCTGACTGACCATGGTCAGCGCACCCTGCCCGGTAAACCGCAGGAGGAAGAAGGCCAGGACCACTCCCCAGAAGCCGGTCACCGCGCTCAATACCAGGCAGGCTAATCCGAAAGCCAGCGCCACGCCGGCCATCGCTTTGCGAGGCCCGAACCGGTCGGTCCATCTGCCGACCATGACCAAGGGCAGTGACGCCAGCACCGTCGCGATCGCGTAGGAGGTGTTCAGCGCCAGTTCGCTGATGCCAAAGGTCTCCCGCAGGGGGCCGTTGAGCTGCGAGACGACAAACGTCTGAGCCGGCGCGCTGGCGATGTAGGCAACCGTAGCTGCCCCGAGCACGGTGTATCCGGGAAACCAGCGGTGCGGGGCAGGCTGCGAAGCGTCAGGCTTGATGGTCGGGGATCCGGTAGTGGGGCTCAGAAGCAGGAATCAATCGTCAGAACGCCCGGATGTCCATTGGTGCCGACGGACTCGCACCGTCTCCCCACCCCCGGAAACGGCTGTCTCACGGGCGCGTACCTTTTCATAGTGATTCCGCGGGGGTCAAGCGCGATATGTTCTGTTGATCTGTGCATCCAGTTCCTTCCGGATCTGGAATGGTTTCGGACCACGGATGCTACGAATCGCTCCCGCCCGAGTTCGGCGGCGGCTAAGGTCCCCTCAGGGCGATCCGGTCCGTCTCTTCGGGATCTGGTTGCTGACTCCGCCGAGGCGGGCCATCCTGCGCTGTTCCCCCTGAGTCGCTGCGACGCCGGGGAGGGACGCCACCTGCCCCCCACCGAGAGTCCCGCCTTGCCGTATCCGACGCCCTCACCCTCTGGATCGCCCTCGCACGGATCCCACGCGCGTGGCGCCCGCTGGCGCTTGTCAGCACTCCTGGGAATGGTGGTCCTCGTTGCAGCCGTGCCCGGCTCGGCATTGGCCCAGATCCCCACGCCGGAATCCGTGCTGGGCTTCGCACCCGGGGCCGACTTCGAGCTGGCGACCTACGAGCAGTCGATCGATTACTTCCAGCAGTTGGCCGCCTCCTCCGACCGCATCCAGATGGTGCGAACCGGACGGACCTCCGAGGGCCGCGACTGGTGGATCGCCGTCATCTCTTCGCCCGAGAACTTGGCGGCGCTGGATCGCTACAAGGGCATCGCCGATCGGCTCGCCCACCCCGCGGGCCTGACCGATGACGCCGCCCGCCAGTTGTCGCTCGAGGGCAAGGCCATCGTCGACATCAGCGGCGGCCTCCACGCCAGTGAGGTGGCGGGGGCCCAGCACACGATTCAGCTGGCCTGGGAGCTGGTCACCAGCAATGAACCGCGCATCGCCGCAATTCGAGAGAACGTGATCACTGTGCTCTGGCCCTCGCTGAACCCCGACGGGCAGACGCTGATCGCCGACTGGTACGCGTCCAATGTGGGAACCCCGTACGAGACGTCGTCGATGCCGCAGCTGTACCAGAAATACGTCGGGCACGACAACAATCGCGACGCCTACATGGTGAACATGATCGAGTCGCGGGTGGCCGCGCGAACCTGGCAGGAGTGGGAGCCGCAGATCATCTACGTGCACCATCAGAGCTCCCCCTTCCCGACCCGCATCTGGCTGCCGCCCTTCGCCGAGCCGACCGCCCCACAGGCGCCGCCGATCATTGCACGTACGGTGAACACCATTGGCATGACCATCGCCTCCATGCTGGACTCGCGCGGCATGCCCGGCGCCACGCACATGGGAACCGGATTCGACGCCTGGTATCCGGGCTACATCGACTACATGCCGGTCATGCAGAACCAGGCCGCCTTCTGGACCGAGACTGCACTCTACAGCTACGCCACACCGTACTTCTATACCCTGCGGGATTTCCCCACGAGCCGTCGTGAACTCCGCCCCGAATCGCTCTACTCCTCGCCATGGCAGGGCGGTTGGTGGCGGCTAGGCGACGCCGTGGATTACATGCGCGTGGCTTCGATTGCGGTGCTCGACTACGCGGCGAAGTACCGGGAGGATCTGCTCTACAACCGCTACCAGGCGGGCCGGGATGTCATCGCCAAGTACGCCGACTCCCCTCCGTATGCCTACATCTTCCCGAAAGATCAGCGCGATCCCGTGGCTCCGGTCGAGCTCTTGCGCCGACTGGCCTTCAACGGCCTGCGCGTGTACGAACTCACGGAGTCGGTGACCCACGAGGGGCTGACCCACGCGGCCGGAAGCTGGGTGTTGCCTCTGGATCAGGAATTCGGTGAACTGGCCCGGCAGCTGATGGACGTGCAGGCGTACCCCGACCTGCGCGAGTTCCCCGACGGGCCGCCCGAACAGCCCTACGATGCCGCAGGGTGGACCCTGCCCTACCAGATGGAGGTCGACTTTGTGGCCGCCACCGCGCCGCTTGATGACGCCTTTCGCGGGGCGATGCGGGCGCTCGCAGCGGACGCGACTCCGTGGGATGCCCAGACTGCGGATGCCTCTCCTTTCGATGCTCTGCCCGGTGTGGGTTTCGATTCACATCCCGTGGCCACCGCCATCCAGCCCATGGCCGGCCGAGTGACCGGGTCTGGTTCGGCTCTCAGGCTTGATCCGGCGCAGAACAACACCTACCGGGCGCTGAACCGCGTCTGGGATGCGGGGGGCGAGGCCCGCTTTGACGCCGGCGAGTTCGTCGTCAGCGGCATCTCAAACGGCATGCGAGACGCCATGGTTTCCGAGCTGGCCCTGCAAGCGAGCGCCGGGTCCAATTCGGGCACGCCGATCGCCCGACCCCGGGTGGCCCTGTACCGACCCTGGTCTCCCAGCATGGACGAAGGCTGGACCCGCTGGATATTGGAAGAGCACGGGTTCGCCTTCACCAATCTGCGCAACGCGGACGTCCACGCCGGTGGTCTGATCGATCGCTACGATGTGATCGTTCTGCCCTCCGAAGGGTCCGGCAATCTGATGAACGGCTACGCCGAGGGCACGATCCGTGGGCAGTACGCCGGCGGACTTGGGGAAATCGGCATCCGGGCGATCGAAGCCTTCGTGGACGCGGGCGGAACCTTGGTCTGCATGAGCGCCGCCAGCAATCTGTGCATCGATCAGCTGCATTTGCCGGTCTCCAATGTCGTCGGTGGACTGGGCCGCGGAGAGTTCTTCTCCACCGGGTCGATCCTGCAGGTCCAGACGGATGGCACGCACCCCATGATGGCGGGAATGAAAGAGCGAGCGGCCGTGTTCTTTGATCGCAGCCCGGTCTTCACGACCGAAGAAGGATTCGAGGGCTCCGTCTTCGCCAAGTACCAGACTGACGGTACCCCTCTGATGAGTGGCTATCTGCTTGGCGAGGAGCACTTGCAGGGACAGTCCGCGGGCGTGGACGTGCTGCACGGCGATGGACACGTGGTGCTGATCGGCTTCCGACCGCAGTGGCGTGGACAGCCACGGGGCTCCTTCCGGGTCCTATTCAATTCCCTGCTGCACCACGGCGCACTGGCCGAAGCCTATTCGGGCGATCCCGAGTTCTGGACCAAGCCCGAGTCTGAGAAGGACGACGATTCCGAAGCGGGCGATGGGCGATCCGGAGGCTGAAACACAGGAGGCAACCAGCAAGAACAGAGGCGCCGCCGGAACAGGTCCGACGGCGCCTCTCTTTACGGCCGCTTCAATCGCTTGTCACTGAGGACTCACTGGTTCCGCCGGTCCCCGGGCTCGATATACGCCGAGTCAGTTCCCGCCGATGCCGTATCCCGCTGAGCCCTGAGCCCCCTCAAGCGCCCAGGCCACGAAGTCGCGGATGTCCTGATTGGACGTCACCAGATCCTCGGCGCGCAGGTACATCATGTGTCCCGAGCGGTAGCCGGTCCAACGCATCCGGTCCTGCAGCACGCCGCGCGCATCCAGGTTCCACATGTTGTACTTGGCGCCAAAATAGTCGGTCCCGCCATCGTAGTAGCCCGACTGGACGAAGAGGTGCAAATACGGGTTTTCCAACATCGCCTGGCGCAGGTCCTCCCCTGACGTGTCGCCGTCCCTGTTCCATCCGGGGGTGGGTCCGAACAGGTAGTACTGCATGTCGGTCTCGAACCCGAACTCCTCGCGCATGTAGATGTTGATGGCGGGCGAGAAGGCGTGGTTCCAGGCGGAAAGCGCCGGGTCATAGTCGTACGTCTCGCCGGAGTTGGAGCCGTCTATGCCCTGATAGCGCGCATCCAGGCGACCGACCGTCATGCCCCTGTCCCGCAGCAGCTCCTTTCTGAACTGGCCCACGTTGGGTCGAAGGTTGTAGTCGAGCATCCATTGCGGATCAACGCCGGCCCAGCGCCCCACCTGCTGCGCCATCCGCGTACGCTCCGCCTCGGTCAGCGATCCGCCGCGGGCAAGGGCCGGGAGGTACTCGTCCAGGGTGAACGCCTCGACCTCGGCCAGGATCTCCTCGAGATCGCGGTTCTGCAGCGCGGGCTCAAGGGCGCCATGGTACCAGGCCGTGGCCGTGTAGTTCGGCAGCGCCATCGCCACACCCATCGGGCCGCCTCGGTCGATTCCCAGTCCCGTAGGCGAGACGAGAACCACCCCGTTCAGGTACATCCACTCGCTGCCTTGGAGCTCCCGTGCCAACCCCGAAACCCGCGTCGTTCCGTAGCTCTCTCCGATCAGGAACTTCGGGTTCGCCCATCGATCGTTGCGGGTAACAAAGGTCCGGATCCAGTCAGACAAATATCGGATGTCTTCGTTGACCCCAAAGAATCTTTCGGGCTGTGGCTCACCTACCATGCGCGAGTAGCCAACATTGACAGGGTTAACGAACACGATATCCGCGACATCGAGGATCGAATTCGGATTGTCCCGGAAGCCATAGGGCATGACCGGATACCCTTCGTCATCAATTCGCAGCTGACGAGGACCGGTGTACCCCAGGTGCATCCAGAGTGAGGCCGATCCAGGCCCACCGTTGAACGAGATCATCAGGGGCCGGGTGGTCCGGTCCTGAACATCCGTCCGTTCGTAGAAGGTGTAGTTCAGGCTTGCCACGGTGTTTCCGTCCGCGTCAAAGACCGGCATGAAGCCCAGATGAGCCGCATACGGGACCCGTTCGCCCCGAATCGTGACCTCGTGCTGGGTAGTCATGACGGTGTCGATCGGCAGACGAAGATCCTGCCCCTGCAGAGCGGTCGAAAAAACGGCCAACGCCAGCGGCGCGGCGAGGGTGCGGAGAACTCTGAACATGGTGTGGCTCCGGATGACTTCCTGGGTGACTAATGCGCCACGGATTGTGCCGTGGCGCACTGCCCAACGCAACCGTTTGTGACCGCCATGCGGCCCTGGAGTCCAAAGGCACCGTCGATATCACTGGCGCCCGCGGCGTGGTCCATTTGTTCGACTGCTCCGGAGGAGTCTACGCCCAGTTCGCGGTCTCCCAGGCGGTCGCCGCACTCATGATGCAGCGCACCGCACTAGTGTCGTGTCACTCATCGAATGTCGGATAGAGCCGAGATAGCTTGATCCTTGCGTCGGGGGTGGTGAAGCGCCAATTGAGGGTAGCGTTTTTATTGTCTCGGAATTCCTGCCATGCCTGGACCTCGCTGCGAACGAAC
>JBDNHE010000307.1:0-2224 GCA_041688945.1 Gemmatimonadota bacterium
CACCACCTCTCGGGGGCTCTTGCCCTCCAGAAGCCGATCAAGAAGCTCGTCCACATCCTTCTTCTGCTCTGCCATCTCAATACCCTCCGTTCTTTGGAGTTTACGTTATGGCCAGTTACACAGAAACCAGGACACTCCCATTTCTCTTGGGAGACGTCCTAGTGGCATGCCATCGGGCTCGTAAACGACGATTTGACCTGCAAGGCGGACCCAAATGGGATCGAGGGGTCTGGCCCAGCTTCCTTCGATGATCGGAAAGCGAAAACCTGGTGCGTTCACGCCCAACCCAGATGGCCGAGACTGAAAGCCCCTAACGCTCGGAATCGCCATTCTTGAATCTTCGCGAATCATCCGGTGATGCCGTTCCATGCTTAGCTGCACGGGTATCCACTGGCCCTGGTCGCCGACCACCCAGCGTCCCCCCGGGACGAAGGATTGGTCGACCACGGAGTCGTGCAAATCAGGCAGACACTGAGCCAGCGTCCCGAACAACGGAACCTCGCCATCGAAGTCCGACTCCGACTCGGCAATCGCTTTCCCAAACCAATTGCACCAGCCAGCTCCACTCCCGATCGCGCCGCCTGGAATGATCTCCGGCAGGCGCCGCCCCCGAAAGTCGTCCTGAAAGCTCCCCAGCCAGATCGAAAATCGAAAATCGCCGTTGGCCACCATCCCCAATCATCAACTGTCCACTGAGAGGGGGTAACTTCACCATACCGTTTGGCCGATTGGTGCAACAACACCCACCTCGGTGAGTGTTTTAGCGCTGCAACCGCGTAGCGTCACCTTTCGGGCTGACGGTTCGCCCATTATTCATTTTTGGCCTTTTGGGGCGGGGTTTGCGACACAGTTTCATCAGATAGATCCAGCTCGCGGCCTGATCTCAAGAACGTGGGGTCGGGAACTCACTCCCGAGCAGTCACGCCCAGGCGAATATTTGCGGATAATCGGAGCCGGACCAAACGACCACGTTTGGTCGGCCCACAGCGCTGCATACCAGGTCGACGAGTGGGACGCCGGTGGGACCAAGAAGGCCGTCGTGACTCGCTCGCCGGCATGGTTCAGGCCGCTGGATGTGACCGCTTCTCGCCAATCCGCCCCATACACCGTCATCAGTGCTGTCCGGCAGGGTTCTGACCACTTGCTTTGGGTACTTATCGCTGTGCCTCGTGACGAGAATCTGTTCGCGTCAGGGGAGGCTCATGGGGCCGTCGACCTGAGCGAAGCGGCACGGCGATGGGATACCGTGGTGGAAGTAATTGATCTTGAGGCCGGGGTAGTCACAGCCCGCCATCGATTTCAAGGCATCGCCCGCGCCTTCTTGGGCGACGGGCACACGATTTCGACCATCCGAGAGAGCCCGACCGGCCTAATTGTTGCCGATGTCTGGCGTTTGACATTGCAGTCCCCTAGTTCACTCCAGTAGGAGGTTTGAGATGAGAGGAAAGATGAAATTCTTGTTTGCGGGCCTTTGCCTCGCCTTTGCGGTCACGGCGCTCGCGCCGTCGTCGGCTGCGGCCCAAGGGCAAATCTGCGGCTTGTGTACAGACGAGGTCATCGATTCGGAGTACGCCCACGTGTTCGGGCAGTCGGGCGCGATGTTCACATGTGAGCCGGGATCAATGGGCTGTCACTATGCGGACTATGCTTGGGGTTACTGCGGTAACTACCACGAGGGTGGCTGTGCGATGGCGAGCCTTGACGCGCTGACAGACCTTCAGGACGCCATTGATTCGGGAGATCGTATCGGTGCACTATCGCTCGTGATCACGAGGTCGAAGCACATCGCGTTCGACTATGCTCTAAACGAATTCACGGTCTCACTCTGCAATGGCGAGACGCTTGCGGTACTCGCGCTACCCTCCGAATGATTAGATAGAACGACCCGCCTCCATCGAGGGGGCGGGTCGTTTGTTCGTTGACTGTGGTTTCCAGCTACCTCGCTCCCATCAGACATCCAGGTCGGGAATCTCAAAACCCTCGAAGCGCTTGGGAAGCTTCGCCCTCCACCGCTGCGTTTCCGGTGAACCGCCGCCCGCGTTGCGACCCACACCCGGCACAATCGTGTTCGGATGGATTGCGGCTAGTGTCGTGTCACTCATCGAATGTCGGATAGAGCCGAGATAGCTTGATCCTTGCGTCGGGGGTGGTGAAGCGCCAATTGAGGGTAGCGTTTTTATTGTCTCGGAATTCCTGCCATGCCTGGACCTCGCTGCGAACGAAC
>JBDNHE010000308.1:0-7537 GCA_041688945.1 Gemmatimonadota bacterium
AGCCATGCGGCAGCGGCGGTCGCCGAAACGTTGTTGCTGACATCAACGATGTCTTCGACTTCCGGCGGTACGGCGGCGAAGGCACGAGCGATGGCGCGAGCTCGGCTCCCGTCGTCGTCGATCCGCACATAGCGCTGAACGAATGCGAAGGAACGACCGTCGGCTTCGAGTGACCGAACGTCAATCCACTCGGACGTCGATACCATGGCGATCACGCCGGACGATTGGCGGCTGGTTCCGCCGTCACAGTCCAAGGTTCCTTCCAGATAGATGCGTCGGCCGTCGCGGCTGAAACGGGCCGCGCTCTCGCCGTCACAGTCCGAGTCGGACATCGGGCGGAAGGCGCCATCAACCACCACGATCTCTTCGGTGGTCTCGCCGTCACCCAGGTGAGAAACCCAGCGAGCGGCATTTGGCTCGTTGGCGGGCTCAATGCAGAGACGCGCATCCGGGCCGCTGTCAGCGACTGCCCAGCAGCCGATGAAAGGCGACCAGCGTGAATCGTTCTGGGCCTGCACGGGTGAGAATACCGCCGCCATGATGAGCCCACCGGCTGCGCCGAGAAGGCTGCGCGAGGTCAGTGCTGAGTAGTTCATTTGTGCTCTCCTAAAAGCGGACGCCCAGGCCAACCGAGACCTGGAAACCCGAAAGATCAATGTCATCGAACCTTTCGGAGTCAGCGAACCCTCCGAAATCCCCACGCATCGCCGAACTCGCCGACGTATACCTGCCCTCGACCAGCAGGTTGAAGTTGGGGGCCAGCGTCACGTCGGCGCCAGCAAAAGCCTGCTTGATCAACCCCGAGTTCTTCGACTCAAGGAAGTCCGTGAAGATGTCCAGCGTGTCGATGTCCACGAAGTCGCCTTCCTGCTGAAAGACATAACTCACGCGACCGACGCCAGCGCCGATGTACGGCGCCCAGCGATTGGCGATGAAGGCGTACTGCCCGATGGACCGCCCCCGTTCCAGCAGATAGAAGCGAGCCGAAACCGTCAGCGGTGTCTGCTTCAGCCGAGTCACCTGCTGAATCGGCAGGTCACCGTTGTCGGTTTCCTCCACGAAATCACGGAACTCCGAATCGATCGTGGACTCCGCGTATCCGCCCTCGAACACCAGATCGAGTCGGGGGAGAACCGCGAATCCGATCTGAAATGCGACATTGCCGGTCGCAAAGTCGCTTCGGTCCACCGTAAGGTGCTCCGAGGTGAAGTCGAAAATGTCACTGCTGCCTCGGGGTGACTGCCAGCCTCCCAGAATCGCAAACGACACGCGCGGCTGCTTGAACAGGTAGCCGTCGCCCTGAGCCGCTACGGCTCCAGGCAGAAGCAGCGCCCCGGCCAGAAGTGCCGCGGAACTCAGTCCCAGTCGTCGATTATTCATCTCACTGCCCCTGTGGCGTGGTACAACAGGCATCCGACCCAATAAGGAGCAAAGTGCATGCCGCTGTGCCCAATTGCAGGGTCAGGTGCTCTATGTTGTCTGTTGTCATTGTTTTATGAGATTGGGCGGGCATTGGGTGAACCGCCGCGCCGTCGGAGAAGTGTCACCCGATCTCGGTCCCCGTCCTCTGGTTGAGACACACTGGGATGTGGTGCACCTCAAGCATCGCATCGCCCACGAAAATCGTTTTTTGGGGTGGAGGGCGGGGGTGGCAGGCGGGCGAAAACGGAACCGACCCCGTATCTTCAGGTACTTGATTCCGTTCGAGAAGTATCTCACCCACCAACGAGGAGCCCGGATGCAGCGCATCGCCAAGCTGGCCCTTTTTGCGGGTGTCCTCAGTCTTGGTGCCCCGAGCGATGCTCGTGCCCAGGAATCGAACTTCCTTGCGGTGGGCGAAATGGCCCCCGACATCGAAGTTGCCGGTGCTACCCGTTACGGCGTTTTGGCCGACCGGGTGAGCTTGAGTGACTACCGTGGAGAGACCGTCGTTCTGGCCTTTTTCTTTCGCGTCAGGACGCGTGGCTGAACAGTTCAAATGACAGCGTACCGTGATCAGTACGCAAGCCTCTTCAATAACGGGCAGAACGTGGTTCTGCTCGGCATAAGTGTCGATTCTCCCGAGGAGCTTTCTTCGTGGATGAGCGACATGGACTTCGGCTACCTGTTCGGTAGCGATCCGACCAGTGCGGCCTACCAGGCTTTCGGTGGGGCGCCCCGCGACAACGGCATGCCCGGCGCGCGGACCGTGATCGTGGTGGATTCGGAAGGCAGAATTGCCGACGTGATCCCCTCGTTCGGTGAGGTCGACCCGACCGCATACGAGCACCTGGCGGAAGTAATCGACCGGGTGACTCCAGTGATCGAGGAAGGCGGACAGTAGCCGCCAGCAGGACCGGCTCCGGTCGGCGAAGGAAAATGGAAGGGCCCGGCACCGCAGGATGTGCCGGGCTCTTCCGCCTTCTGGGGGATTGCCAGAACTATCCAAGTTAGATATATCTGATGTGGATATTTCTCGAAGAGAACGCGAATGACAGATAAATCGGTGTCCCATCAGCCCCTGAAGCCGGCGGTTTTCTACATCCTGCTGGCCTTGTCCACTGGGGCCCGACACGGCCTCGGGATCGCGGATGAGGTCGCTTTGGCCTCAAGCGGAGTCATCCGACTCGGGCCGGGCACCCTCTATCGATCCCTCGATGAGATGAGGGGCGAGGGGCTGGTTGAGAAGACAGGCGCGCCCGACGAGGCGGTGGACCCGCGGCGGAAGTACTACGAAAACACACCCGTCGGGGAGCGGGTCCTGCGAGCTGAGGTCGCCCGCTTCCAGCAGTTGATCGAGAGCGCACGTGTCCGCGGTGTGGTCCCGGGGGCGACCGGTTGAACTGGCTGATTTGGCGCCTCTACCCAAAAAGGATCCAGGCAGAGTACGGCGTCGAGATCGAGGACTTCCTGCTGGAACGGGCAGCCACAGCCCGCTCGGCTGGCTGGACGCGCCTGGCTGGCTGGTACATTGAGGCGCTGGTAGACGTGATGAGAACACACTGGGACGAATGGCGTTCTTCGTGGGGCGGAAATGGAAAAACAACGAGGGGGGGCACGATGAACGTGATACTTCAGGATCTGAAATATGCCAGTCGACGTCTGATGAAGACGCCCGGGTTTACTCTCGGCGCCATCGCGATCATGGCGATCGCAATCGGTGTGAACGCGAGCGTCTTCACCCTGGTCAACGGACTGCTGCTCAAGCCATCGCCTTTTGGAGATTCGGACCGGCTGGTGAACATCTACCAGCACTCCGACGGCGGTGACCCGAACAGCACGTCTTATCCCGCCTTTCGGGACATGACAGCCTTCACGGATGTCTTCGAGTCCGTTGCCGCCACGTCGCCCTCGAACGCAACCCTTGAGACCGAAGCCGGACTCGCTCCGATCGCGACCGAGTACGTCACGTCCGGCATGATGCAGGCCCTCGGACTGGACATGAGCCGCGGGCGCTGGTTCGACCCCGACATGGACTTTCCGGGAGCCGGGAACTTCGCGGTCGCCTCCCACCACGCCTGGGTGAACCGCTTCAGCGCTGACCCCGGCTTTGTAGGGCAGACGATTCGGGTCAATCGTCAACCGGTCACGGTGATCGGAATCGGGCCCGAGAGTTACAACGGCATGGGCGGCTTCATCGTCACGGACTTTTTTCTGTCGATCTCAAGCACCGAGATCGAGGGACCGTTCCGGGTGGCGAACCTGGATCGACGTTCGGACCACTGGTACGACGTCAGGGCGAGGCTCGCCCCCGGCGTCACTGCAGATCAGGCGCAGCAGGCCATGACTACGCTCGCCGCCGACCTGGCAACGAACTTCCCCGAGTTCAATGAGGGCCGGGGCATCACCGTCCTGCCTTCGGACGACATCCGCCTGCACCCGAGGGTAGACGGGGCGATCCTGGGGGTGTCGAGCGCCCTGATGGCGATCGTCCTACTGGTGCTGCTTCTTGCCTCATCCAACCTGGGTTCGCTGTTGCTGGTTCGTGGCCTCGCGCGACACAGCGAGGTGGCGGTGCGCCGAGCCATGGGGGCGGGCGCTGGCCGAGTCCGGAGCCTCTTTCTGAGTGAGGCCCTCCTCCTGACGGCCGTCGGCGGAGCTGTGGGCCTGTTGCTGACTGGCTGGTCTCTGACCCTGCTGGGCGCAATCTCCCTTCCCGATCCGCTGGCCGGCGAGATCGACATCGGGATCGACTGGCGGGTTCTGTCCTTCTCCCTTGGTCTGATCCTGGTGACCGGCCTGGCATTCGGCTGGGCGCCCGCGTCAAACTCAATGCGCACGGATGTGGGCAAGGCGCTGCGGGAGGATTCCCGCAGCGCCTCGGGAGGACGTCGGGCAGCGGTTCTTCGCAACGCCCTGGTCGCTCTCCAGGTGGCGGTTTCCCTGATTCTTGTCGTCGGCGCCGGCGTTGCAGTGAGCGCTCTGGTGAGTGTCTCGCGCGTTGACGCCGGTTTTGACGTGGATCGTCTGGCCTGGGTCCGCACGGACTTCTCGGACACCGGCCTGACATCGGAGGAACGTGGCCCCATCGGGGACGAGCTCATGATTCGACTGTCAGCGCTTCCGGGTGTCTCGTCCGCGGCGGTCGCATCACGGCTGCCGGTGGAAGTCGGGGGCAGTACTACGACTGTGATTGAGGGCTACGAGCCGGCCTCGGGAACCGACGCCGTGGAACTGGACTGGGCACAGATCTCCCCCGGCTACTTCCGTACGATGGGGGTGGATCTGGTCGAGGGGCGCACCTTCGACGAATCGGACCAGAGTGGAGACGGAATGATCGTCGTGGTGAACCAGACTGCGGCCCGCCTCTTCTGGGGCGACCGCCCTGCCGTAGGGCGCAGAATGCGCTCCCAGGGCAGCACGGAGTCGTGGCGACAGGTCATCGGCGTCGTGGAAGACGTCCCGGTCGGGTCGCTGAGCGAGGTCACGCCTCCGCTCCTCTATTTCGTGATGGGCGAAACGATCATGGCCCAGCCTACGATCCTGCTCCGCACCGAGAATGATCCGATCTCGAGCCTCGCCGGAATTCGAGGGATCTTCCAGGAGGTCGATCGTTCACTCCCGGTGGAGATGAACACGATGACGGCGCACTTTGGAGAGGCGCTGTCCGTCCCGCGGGCGGCCGCTGGAGCGATGGGGCTGTTCTCGCTGATGGCGCTGGCGCTGGCCAGCATCGGCATCTACTCGATGGTGTCCTTCACCGTCGCTGGCCAGCTGCCCGAGATCGGAATTCGCGTCGCTCTGGGAGCGGCAAAAGGCAGTGTGGTCAGAATGATCGTGGGGAAGATATTTCTGACCGTCGGAACCGGGCTCGCTCTGGGCGCCCTCGCCGTGGTCATCGCAGGTCGTCTGATCGGGCCGTTTGCGGTCGGCGTGGACCTTCTGGACCCCGTGACGCTGATTGCGGCTCTTGGGCTTCTGTCTCTCGCGGTGGGGGTCGCCTCTACCGTGCCGGCACTCCGCGCTGCGAACGCCAATCCGATAGACGCACTGCGCAGGTAGGGCCGGGCCTCAGTCAGCGCCTGACGGGATCCAGCTCCATGGTCCCCACCGCCGCCAGGGCCGCGGCCAGCAGGTCCTGATCCGGACCCACGTTGGAATAGATCACCCGGCGATCGGCATTGACGATGACCACAATGGACGTGGTCGCGGCGTTGAAGGAGCGCACGCCGTTCCCTCTGTGATCGTAGACATACCGATAACCCGGATCGTGATCCTCGAGATGGCGTGTGATGCGCCGAGGTGTTTGCGAGACCGCGACCGCGACGGCGACGATGGTGAGGTCGTCACCATGCTCCGCCTGAATCTGGTCCATCTGGGGCTGCAGCGCCTCGCACTGTTCGCACCAGGTGGCCCAGAACTCGAACAGGGTCGGCTTTCCGGGGCGGACCAGTGACATCAGGTCCAGGCTGTTGCCGTCCAGATCCTGAACCTCGATTCCTGAAGCCGGCACAATCGTGCCGATCTCAAGGCCGACTCCCTGCGCGGCGATTCCCGCCGGGAACAGGAGTGCGGTCGCCAGAAGGGCTTTGGAACGGACGATCCATCGGCGGACTGATACCGCCAGACTTTCGTGAATAGTAATCACAGATTGTATCCCGCCTTAATGAAGTAGTACTGCGCCATACCGATCATGAGCAGAGCAGCGGCGCGTTTGACCCAGATCATCCACTTGCCTGACTTGGGCAACGAGGAAAGCGAGCCCGAGAACAGGCCGACCAGAATCAGAATCGAGGTCATCCCGAGCGAGAAGACGAAGAGGTAGACGAACCCCATGATTCCCGCCTGGGTGGCAGCGACCCATGTGAGCACGACAGCAAATGCCGGTGCGCCGCACGGGGCTGCCACGACTCCCGAACTCGCGCCGAGCAAGAAGACGGCCCCGTACGATCCACCCTCACGATTCGCGGCCCACTCCATGAGTCGGCGGGGAACCGGGACCGGGAACACATCGAGCATCGTCAACGCGAAAAAGAGCAGCATGTTGCCGATGAATCCGAGTGCCCACGGATTGGAACTGATGGTACCGAAAAGGCTTCCGCTCAACCCCGCGACCAGGCCGAGAATGGCGTAGAACGTCGCCAAACCCACGGCATAGGTCAGCGTGAGCCCCACCGTCCGTCCCCGCGTCTGATCAGCCCGAGCCGTTCCTGAAATCACCGAAGCGGTGATCGGGATCATCGGGTAGATGCACGGAGTCAGGCTGGTGAGGACGCCGGCCCCGAAAAGTGTCGCGAGTGCCAGGATGGGCGACGCAGACAGGGACTGCGACAGCGCCTCGGTGGTCCCGATCTGCGCGGAAAGAAAATTGGTCATGTTGCCTGCTGAACCCCCATGGCCGCGAGAGGGTTCCCGTGACGCCGCATGGGTCGCCGCCGAGGCTGGCGACTTCCGACCGCCCGTGAGCTACTGGAGCTGGGCAACGCGCGACCACAAGAAAGGGCGGCGATCTATTCGGATCACCGCCCTCCCTTACCACTCCATCGATACTACTGGCGGTCAGACCGCCGAGGCATCAGAAGAAGTTGCCGCCACGGAACCCGCCGAAGCGGTTGTTGACGACGTTGTTGAAGATCGAGCCGAAGCGGAAGTTGAACCCGACCTGGAAGCCCCAGGCGAAGCTCTGTCCGCGGCGCACCAGATCAAGCAGTTCCTCTTCTGAGGTTGCGTCCTCGCCGGAGAGGTAGATCTGGTCCTGGACCCAGGAGACGTTTGCTCGCGTGGTGACGCTCAGGCCGCGTGTAATTCGGAAATCGAGATCTCCACGAAGCGACACGTTGTACAGGTCCAGATCGTGGAGGAAATGCGAGCCGTTGACCCGGATCGAGGCATCGCCCCAAGTCTGGCGCTGGGACAGGGCGAGAGTCGCCGACTGCTCCCACCGCAACTCATCCTGTTCACCGAAAATCGTGGTTTTGATGTAGTCCCGGTATGCCGGCCCAATCTGATAGTAGGCGGTCAGCGAGCGGCGAGTCGCCTCTGAGTAGGGGAAGAAGGAGTACTCGATCGCCGGCGTGAACTCGGCTCGGAAAGCCTGGTTGAAACTGACGATTCGCCG
>JBDNHE010000309.1:0-7329 GCA_041688945.1 Gemmatimonadota bacterium
CCGTCCAGGTTCTGCCCGCGCACTTCGTCTTCGGTGTACGAGAAGAGGGTCTCGAACGCCGGGTTGCACGACACCACGTTGTGCCGTTCGTCCAGAGTCACGATGGCCACCGGGGAGTTTCGCACCAGCTCCTGCATGTACTGTCGCTGCCGCACGGACTCGGTGAACAGCCGCGCGTTCTCGATGGCGATGGCGGCCTGGGGTGCGAACAGCTTCAGCAGGCGGAGGTCCTCGGGGCCGAACAGCCGCGTGGGGTCGGAGTGCACGCTGGCGATGACCCCCACCAGCCGGGGACCGATCAGCAGGGGAGCTGCCATGACGGACTGGACCGTGCTCTGCGTGTAGCTCGGTGAGCGACTGGCCCAGTCCTGGTACCGGGGAATGAGAAGCGGCTCCTTGGTCTCCGCCACCATGCCCATGGCGCCCTCTCCCAGACGCATGTGGGTGCCCACGGCGTCGGTGCCCATGTTGTGACTGGCCACAATGGTGAGGTCGCCGGTGTCCTCGTCCCAGGTGGCCAGCTCGGCTCCGGTCACGTTCAGCAGGGCTCCGGCACGTTCCAGCACTCCCTGCAGAACCCGCGACAGTTCCAACTCACCCGACAGGTCCTTGAGCGTGTCCAGCAACGCCTGCTGCTCTTCGGCGCGGCGTCGTTCGGCGCTGAACAGTTGGGCGTTGTCGATGGCTACCGCCGCCTGTGGGGCGAAGAGGTTCAGCAGGCGCAGCTCTGCTTCGCCGAAGTGACGGTTGGGATCGCGGTCCATGATCGCCACCGCGCCCAGGAGTCGGCCGCCGATCAGGAGCGGCGCCACGAGCACGGCGTGAAATTCCATCGTCTCGTACTGGGGCGAGCGTCCCTGCCACGCCCTGTAGTCGGGAATGATGAGGGGCTTTCGATCGCGCGCGGCCGCCCCCATGGCTCCTTCACCAAGGGGGAGACGCGTGCCCAGGGTATCGCGCTTGCCCACGTTGAGGCTGGCCACGATGACCAGTTCCTCGGTCTCCGGCTCGAAGATGGCGAGTTCGCCGTGGGACACCTCCAACAGCCGCATGGCCCGCTCCAGAACCGACTGGAGCAGCTCGGACAAACCCAGCTGGGCGGACAGGTCGGCCATGGTCGCCCGCAGGGCCTCTTCTTCGGCGGTGCGCCGATGGGCTTCGTGCAGGAGCCGGATCCGCCCGATGGCGATGCCGACCTGGGTGGCAGCGGCCCGGAGGATTTCGAGATCGTCTTCGCTGAAAGCGTTGGGCTCCTCGCTCTCCACCACCAGCACGCCCACCAGTTTCTGGTTGACGAGAAGAGGCACGTCCACTTCAGAGCCGCGGTTGAGCGTCGGGAGGTACCGTGTGTCCTCGGTCACCTCAGGCGTGTAGTGCAGGCGTCCGTCCAGCAGAGGCAGCTCGCTGAGCCCTTCTCCCGGATGGATGTGCAGAGCCTCGGGCGCCTCTGCCCATCCCCGGCTTGCCGTCAGGACCCGGTCCCCCGTCTCCTGGTCCACCACAAGAACGGCGACGAAGTCGTACCCCAGGGCCTCGTCGTAGAGGCCTTCGGCCACCGCCTGGCAGATGAGGGTCTCTGTCTCCGCTCCTGCAACGGCGGCGCTGAGACGCAGGATGGCGGCGTGCCGGGCGGCGTCGGAGTTCATGATGTGAGCCTGCGCAGCTCTGTGAGGAAGTCACCCAACCCGTCGGGGCTCTTCTGGAGGATGCGTGCCACTCCGCCGTTAAGGCGCTCCCGATCTTCCTTGGAGAGCTCCTTGGCAGTCAGGACCACCACCGGTACGCCAGCTGCGGTCGGCATCTTCCTGAACGCGTCCAGAAAGTCGAAGCCGTCCATCCCGGGCATCATCAGGTCCAGGAGGATGACGGTGGGCATGCTCTCGGCCACCCGCTCCAACCCTTCACCACCGTGAGCAGCCGTGACCACCTCCCATCCCTCCTTGGTCAGAGCCCGACCCAGGCTGTCCCTCATGGCCGGGTCGTCGTCCACGATCAGGACACTGCAGTTCTCCGGGTCCCCCACCAGGCGATGGAGGACCGACCTGAGGCGCTGTCGCTCCACGGGCTTGGTGAGGTACTCCGAGGCGCCCAGGGCCAGGCCCAGGTGACGCTCGTCCAGAACGCTGATCATGATCACGGGAATGGAAGCCAGGGCCGGGTCTTCCTTGAGCGCCCCCAGCACCGTCCACCCGTCCATTCCGGGCATCAGCACATCCAGGGTGATGCAGTCCGGCTGTACCTCTCGGGCCAGCCTGAGGGCATCCGGACCGCTGGCGGCCTCCACCACAGTGAAGCCCTCCCGCTCGATGGTCCGCCGGACCAGAGCACGGGACACCTCGGTGTCATCCACCACCAGGACGCACCCTCGGGTCGTCCCCGTGGCGACGGTGGGGGCCTCCGTCTCTTCAGGCGCGACCTGCCCCGTCGGAGCCGTCACCGGAAGTCTCACCGTGAACGTCGAGCCCTTGCCGGGCGTCGAGTCGACCAGAATGTCCCCGCCCATCATCTGACAGAACCGGCGACTGATGGCCAGGCCCAGCCCCGTGCCGCCAAAGCGCTTGGCTGTGCTCGATTCCGCCTGGGCAAAAGCCTCGAAGAGCTTGGCCATCTGCTGGTCGGTCATTCCGATGCCCGAGTCGTGCACCCAAATGGTGATCCAGCCTGCCTGGCCGGAGTCCGGCGCGTCATGCCGCTCCACCTCCATGCGGATCACGCCCTTTTCGGTGAACTTCGCGGCGTTGGACAGGAGGTTCAGCAGGACCTGCTTCAGGCGCGTGACGTCGGAGTGCATGGCACCCACGGCGCCGCGGGCCGTGACGTCGAGCCGGTTTCCGTTCTTGGCAATGAGAGGCTGGATGGTGGTGGCTACATCGTCCAGCACCTTCGCCAGATCGAAAGTCTCTACGTACAGGTCCATCTTTCCAGCCTCGATCTTGGACAGGTCGAGGATGTCGTTGATGAGCGCCAGCAGGTGCCTGCCCGCCGAGTGGATCTTTTCCAGATCCGGAATGAACGCGGGCACCCCCTCCTCCTCGGCGTCCTCCTGGAGCATCTCGCTGTAGCCGATGATGGCGTTCAGCGGCGTGCGGAGTTCGTGGCTCATATTGGCCAGAAACTGGCTCTTGGCGCTGCTGGCTTCCTCGGCCCGGCTCCGGGTCTCCACCAGCTCGGTGATGTCGTGATACAGGGCCACCACCCCCGCCCCCTCCTCGCCCACGTCCACCAGAACGCCGGCGTACTCCACGTCCAGAAGCGTTCCATCGCTTCGCTGCCGGCGTCCGGTCCCACGGCTGATCTCACCGCTCAGGACCTGATCGGTCCGTGCTCCGGCTTCGGCGCGGGTCTCCGGCGTGGCGATGAGGTCGTCCAGAGCCTGCCCCACGGCCTGGTCCGGCGTATAGCCGAACAGGCGCTCGAAGGCCGGGTTGAGCGAGGCGACGTTCCCCTGCAGATCCAGGGTCACGATGGCCACGGGGCTGTTCTGGACCACGGCCTCAAAGAACTGCCGCTGCCTCTGCGCGTCGGTGTAGAGGCGGGCGTTCTCGATGGCGATGGCGGCCTGGGGCGCGAACAGGTTCAGTAGCCGCAGATCCTCGGTGCCGAACTCGCGCCCCTCTTCCAGGTGGACGCTGGCCAGGGTCCCCACCAGCCTCTTACCAATAAGGAGCGGCACCACCACCACGCCCCGTGCCGTGGTGCCCGAGTACTTCTTGGAGCGCCCACTCCAGGCCAGGTAGTCGGGAATCACCAGGGCTTCGCGCGTCTCGGCCACCTGGCCCATGGCGCCCTCGCCAAGGCTCAGGCGTGTGCCCGTGGAGTCGGAGCCGATGTTGTAGCTGGCCATGATCTCCAGTTCGTTCCGGTCCTCGTCAAAGATGGCCAACTCACCGCCGGTCACGCCCAGAAGCGCCACGGTGCGCTCCACCACTCCCTGAAGAACCAGGGACAGCTCCAGCTGCCCCGACAGATCGGCCAGCGTGTCCAGCACGGCCTTTTGCTCCTGCGTGCGTCGCTGGGCGTCGGTGTAGAGACGGGCGTTCTCGATGGCGATGGCGGCCTGGGGCGCGAACAGGTTCAGCAGCCGCAGATCCTCGGCGCCGAACTCGCGCCCCTCTTCCAGGTGGACGCTGGCCAGGGTCCCCACCAGCCTCTTACCGATAAGAAGCGGCACTACCACCACGCCTCGGGCCGTCGTGTCCGAGTACTTCTCCGAGCGCCCGCTCCAGGCCAGGTAGTCGGGAATCACCAGCGCTTCACGCGTCTCGGCCACCATGCCCATGGCGCCCTCGCCCAGGCTCATGCGCGTGCCCTTGGAATCGGAGCCGATGTTGTAGCTGGCCACGATCTCCAGCTCGCGGCGATCTTCGTTGAAGATGGCCAGCTCCCCACCGGTGACGCCCAGGAGCGCCACGGTCCGCTCCACCACTCCCTGCAGGACCCGGGACAGCTCCAACTCCCCAGACAGATCGGCCAGGGTGTCCAGCACCGCTTTCTGTTCTACGGTCCTGCGGCGTTCGGCCTCCAGGAGCCGCACCCGGTTGATGGCGATGCCGGCCTGCTGTGCGGCGGCGGACAGGATCTCGAAGTCTGCCCGACCGAAGGCATCCTCCTCTTTGCTTTCCACCACCAGCACGCCCACCACCTGGTCGTCGATGGCCAGAGGCACGTCCACCTCGGAGCCCCCGGCCGGTGCGGCGGACACGTAGCTGGAGACGTCCTTGCACCGGGGCGTGTAGTGCAGTTCCCCGTCCTGAATAGGCCGTTCGCTGAGCCCCTGGCCCGGAGGGACGCGGAAGGAATCGTGGTCACCCGGCCAGCCGACGCTTGCTCGCATGACGCGCTCACCGGTCTTCGGATCCACCATGAAGAGGCCGATGAAGTTGTAGCCCAGGGCCTCGTCCCGGAGACCGTCCACCACGCTCTGGCACACTTCCATCTCGTCGTGGGCGGCGGCGATGCCGGTGCTCAGGCGGAGCAGGGCGGACTGCCGATGGCTTTGCAGGGAGTCGTCGGTCATGTGGTCTGGATTCGAAGGGCGTGAAGTCGCATCCGTCCGCGTCCCGGGACCTCGGTGACGCCCACGGACTCGAGGGACAGGGAGTCGCTCAGCAGTGTGCGGGCCGTGGGCGACACCAGAACCGTCCCCGGATCGGCCTGCCCGGCCAGGAGCCCCGCCGTCTCCACCGCCTCGCCCCACAGGTCAAAGCGCGGTCGCTGCACGCCGACAATGGCCGCCACGATGGGGCCTGTGTGCAGCGCTGCCCGGGGGAGCCATGACCCTTCGCCCTCGCCTGGGCCTGGGCCAATCAGGCTCAGCGCCAGATCCCCCAGCTCCTGCGGGTCGCCGGGAGCGTCTGCGGTCCCGGACACCGCGACCACGAATCCATCGCGCTGGGTGGCAAAGGCGTCCATGCCCCGGGCGGACGATTGGGCCTCACCCGCCGTGCACAGGTCGGACAGCCGGGCCAGGTATCGCTCCGCTGCGCCCTCGCCCGATGCGTCCCTGGGGTCCAGACGAAAGACCAGGACCGATGCCTGGTGTACCGATTCCCTGTAGGCGGTTCCGGCAGACAGGCGTTCGGCAGCCGCCGGCGGAAAGGCCTGCCCCATGAGGCGGTCCAGGAGCGCCTCGTCCTCCTGCATCCGTTCCCTGAGAAGTCTGGTGTGCTCCCGAAGGCGGCGCATGGCCAGGTTGGCCGCGATGCGTGCTTCCAGAAGACGGGAAGGGACCGGCTTCGCCAGGTACTCCTCGGCACCCATCTCCAGACAGCGCAGCGCCCCCTCGGTCTCGTCCAGAGAGGAGAGCATCACCACCGGGATGTCCCTGAGGTTCTCGTCGCCCTTCAGCCGGCGGAGCGTCTCGATTCCGTCCATGACCGGCATGATGACGTCAAGCAGGATCATGTCGAAGGAGCCCAACCGTGCTCGCTCAAGCGCCTCGGCGCCGTTCTCCGCCGTATCGACAATGTAGCCGTGACCGGCCAACTGCCGGGCCAGGAGTTCCCGACTGCTGGCATTGTCGTCCACCACCAGAAGAGAGCCCTCGCCGTCTGGCCCCCGCCGGACGCCCGCCCCGGAAAGGGCGATGCTCGACAGCACGCTCTCCGCCAGCCGGGACGACACCCCCAACGCGTCCAGCGTCTCCTCCGGAGTGCCCGTGGGTCCCGGTGCGGCAAGCGCCACGGACACGATGTCACCGCTGTCCGCCAGCATGGCCTGGGCGGAGGTGCGGATCCTGTCCAGATCAGAAAGGAAGGTCTCTCGACCGGCCTCCCGCTCCGCTTCCATGAGAAGCTCGGCGTACCCGATGACGGAGTTGACGGGAATCCGTAGCTCGACGCGAACCTCTTCCGCGTAGCTCTCCAGTTCCCTGGTGATGTCACCCGCCAGTTGAGCGGGATTGAGGATCCGGTCGACCAGGCCCAGCAGTGTGGAGCCCGCCACAATGATCCTGTTGAGGTCCGGCTCCATCTCTGGCCCCGGCTCCTCTTCCAGGATCAGCTCCGAGTAGCCGAGAATTGCGTTGATGGGCGAACGAAGCTCGTGGCGGACGTGGGCCAGGGCGGCTCTGCGCACCCGGTAGGGGTCCGGCGGCGTCTCGTCGACCTCAGCGGGCGGGGCAACGAAGACGGTCCTGGCGACCGTGCTCGCCGGGGCGGCTGACGGCAGAGGCTTGCGGTCCTTTCGCCAGACGGGCGTGGACGACGGCCGCTCCCGCTTAGAGGACGCCGACCTCCTCTTCCCGTCGCTTTCCCCGTTGCTTTCCCCACCGCTTTCCGACTCCGCCTCGGTCCGGTGAAAACTTCTCCCGGGCCCGATGTCGAAGATCCAGGCCATGGCCAGAACGATTGGGAAGCCGAGGATGAGCAGGAACGTGACCAGCCGCTGCGTCCAATCGGGGAGCAGCAGCGCCCCTGCCACCGCATCCACCAACTCGATGGCTCCAATGGACAACGCCAGGTAGGCGGCCACCGTGGTCCAGACCCTGCGCCGACGTCCCTCGCGGAAAAAGTTGGCGAGCTTGCTGCCGAAGGATGGCTGAGGGTCGGTCACCTGATTCCGCTGAACGGGGGGACAACCCTCCAGCCCGGAACTCGATCATCGAGGGGGACGACCTGCCTTCCGGTGCGCGGGAGGGGCCAACGCGCCCTCTATATCTGCGTCGGGTGCCTCCGTCCGCAAGGCCGCGGCGGGAATCATGAGCGGCCCAGTTTGCCCACAATTCAGCGCCGCGCTAGTCTCGCCACCCCTCACCACCCAAACGCGGTGAGCCCATGAACGTGTCCGAGCAACTCCTCCAGATCCTTCGCGACGAGGGCGTGCGCCACA
>JBDNHE010000310.1:0-6282 GCA_041688945.1 Gemmatimonadota bacterium
GACGCCGGCCGAGTTCGCTGAGCTGGCTGAGGCTGGAGGTTCTACTTCCCCGCGATGCGGGGAAGCTTCTGACTCCCAAATGGTTGGGGGGCAGGTATTCACACTCTCATAAACCCTGGTACCGAGAACGGGGGCAGGTCACCTGTCGGCCGTGCTTTGGGGATGCTCCCCTAGACCCGACTACGGATCGTTCCCTGAAGACCTCTCAATCAGGGAGCGAATCGGGGAGGTGACGACAGTCGGCCGGCCCGAGACCACCGAGCCCGGCGAAATTTACAGAACGCTTAGATCCTATGATTTGTACGATCAGGATCATGTCCTGATCGTTGACGAAGTAGGCTCTGTTCGGCTCGTTAACCGGACGGGGCAGGCGCTTTGGAGGACAGGACCAGTCGGGCCTAGCCCAGCCGATCATCCCGAATCACCGGAAGTCCATGTGACGGGCCGAAGGATCCTGCTTTTCTCTCGAAACGGCTATCTCGCGGAGCTAGACGCGGCCACCGGGGATGCGACGGTTGTCGCCCGCCCGGCGGCGAGTCCTCGCCTCGATGGTTGGGAACTCAGCACCGACTATCCGCGCGGTGTTGTCGTTGATCACGAGTTCACGTTGTACATGACCGGCGTCCATCCGCGCGATGACGGAGATGCCTATTTTCAGACTCTTTGGCGACGGCCCCTCGGGGGGGACTGGGAGCGAGTCGAAGCCATGTCACGGGTCGCGTCTGAGCCGGGCGAGTATCCACAGGTCGGCTGGCACGAGGTCCTGGCTCGGGACGGACTTGTCGTTCGCGTCACGACCGGGCAGTGGTCCTATTCCGTGCTCGACCACGGTCGGGAGACCGAAATATCGCTGCCGTTCCCCCTTCTCCGCGCGAGCCTGGATGATGAGGGTCGCATCTGGGCTCGAACGCAGGTGGGGCCTCTTGAAACAGACTTCCGGTTCATTACTCTTGATGCGAGGACTGGGCAGCCACTGTTCGAGTGGACGAAATCATCGTCCTCACCTCAGTTTGCGTGGGGTGACGTTGCCATGCGCGTGCGGCCTGACGCCGAGTACCCGGACCATCTTGTGATTCATCTTTGGAGGTTCGGCCCGAGTTGAGATCAGAGATCGGCGCCAAGTAGCAGATCTTCGCCGGGGGGAATCGGGGGGCCACGTGGACAGAATCGAATTCACATAACAAACATATCTGGACTCCTCACTTGGGCAGGATATGTACGCGCAGCAGTTTTTACCACATGGGCAGCTTCTCCTGATTTCAGGCTGCAGGTGAATGTGCGATGGTCCGAGGTCGACTGCAGTCGTATCTCCGGCCCATGAGTGAGCGCATGAAGCGCTCTGGCCACGATGGAAAATCGCGAGCGGGGTGCCTATCGTTTGGCTCGTCCCGCAAGAGGACAGGTTTGTTATCGGCGCGTCCCCGCTCCGGTCAGACCGGTGGGCCATCGTTGTGTTCACCAAGCAGCTCGTTTCGTGTGACGGACGGTTCTCCTATGCGGGTTTTCGGGTCTGGAAGGGACGTTCATCTCTCCATACCCGCCAGCAGATTCGGGCGAGTTTATTGGCCAGTGCGACGGCCGCGAGGTTGTAGCTTCGGCGGTCTCGGATCTTCAGGGCCCAGGTCCGGATGTCGTCGGGATCCTCGGTGATCATGCCGGCGCGTAGAGCGGCGCGGGCACCTTGGATGAGCATCATGCGCAGGTAGCTGTTGCCGCGTTTGGTGATGCGCCCCAGTCGCCTGGAGTGACCGGACGAGCTCTCCCGCGGCGTGAGCCCGAGGTAGGCCGCGAAGTGGCGACCGGACTTGAAGCGATGAATGTCGCCGACCTGGGCGATCAGCGCCGTGGCCGTGAGGACGCCGATGCCCGGGACACTCAGGAGAGCGAGCGCGGCAGGGCTCTGCTTGGCCAGGCCCTCGAGTTCGGATTCGAGTCGCTTGGCGCGAGCGCTGAGCTGCTCGAAGTCGGCGAGCGAATCCAGGAGCGCACCGCGCAGCGTTTTGGGGACCGCGCCGGCTTCGATCGCGGCCCGGGCCTGAGGGATCACCTTTCGAGCACCGAGCGGGATGCCCCGGCGTCGGGGTTGCTGTCGTTCGCCGCTACACCCAGTTGCGTAGGATCCTCTCCGTCTCTTCCGAATGGCCGCTCTCGTCGCGGATGATGTCTTCGAGTTGGATAGCCAGCCCCTTGTCGCCGAAGGCTTCCGCTTCCTGGGCGCGCTGCGTGTAATCCACCGTTGCCCGCTGCTCGGCAGCAAGCACGGCTTCGAGCATTTCTTGATTCGTATCGGCGCTCGGCACGGGTCGGGGCACCGTGGTCGGTTCGCCCCCAAGCGCTACGATCTTATTCGCCAGGAACAGTGCGTGCCGCTGTTCGTCGGCCACCTCGGTCAAAAAGAAAGCGGTGAGTTGAGGGCGATAAGGTCCCGTCGCCTTGGCAGCGTAAGTGGTGTACTGAATGATCGCGCCCAGCTCGCCGGCGAGATCCGAGTTCAGGTTCTCAATCAGGGTCTGCTTGTTCATGTCCTTCCTTAGTTGTTGGGGAATTGCGTCCGATCCATCCAGCTGCCCTAGGTGGCTACACGCCCTTCACGGCTCCGTGGGTGCGGGGTGAACTGCGTGTGGAGCCCGGGCCACCCACACCGCGGCCAGGAAGAGTGCGAGCCAGACCACCGTGCGGACGGTCATGGCGCGTAGACTATCCACCGCCACGGCTGCTCCGCTCCGGTAGGCCAAGGTAATGCCCACCAATACGATGATGTTGAGCAGGAGAATCGCTCCTGCAGCGTACCGGCCCCGGATGGAACTGAGCCAGATGGTGACTCCGGCCGCCAGGTATGCCACCCCCATCGTGGTATTGTAGATGAGCAGTGGTCGGAACACCACGTACCCCGGGTCGGAACCCAGAAGCACGCGTCCACCGGCGAATAGGGTTGCGATGCCGAACAGAAGTGCGATAACGGCCGCGAGTACCTGCACGGCACGGGCCGCCCGCAGCGCCGTCATGTTTTGGCTCCGGCTTCTTGTGTTGGCCATTGTTGAAGCTGTGCGATCGCCACACCGAGCCAGGCGATCGCGACCACCATCGAGATTCCCCCGATGAGCACGAAGAGGGGTGGGGCTCCAACCAACAGCTCCGCAAGAATACCGACCGGCATCATCATGCCGACCAAACTCAGCCCGGATATCCACCGAGCCGATCTCGCCGCGACGGGCAGCTGCACCAGCAGATAGCCGATGGCCACATTGAGGAGCGCGAAGAGGTTTCCGTGCACGTGGGCGAGGCGGGCCTCAAAGTGACTTCCGGTCGAATAGGCGGCGATCCATTCAGCCTTGCCCGGCGCGAAGTCGCGCAGGTAGATGAGCACGAATCCGTAGACCATGAAACCGGCCAGGAAGAGGAGTCCGGCGACGATATTCCACTTCCCCGAGAGCACGCGGTTCATGAACCTAGGGGGAGTGAGGACTGCACTGACCAAGGAAAGGTCATCATCGTTGTCTCTCCCCGTCTTCCGCGCTTTCCACGTAGGGGACCGCGCTCGCGCTGCTGATCTCGGGGCCGTGGGCGAGGAGTGCTGCACCAAATAGTGGGGCGAAGAGGGAGACGTGGTTCACCATCAAAGGGATGTGTGCTGTATTCATGAGCTTCGATCGGCAGCCGTAGCCGTTTGGATGCGATGCGAATCCATAGATGGACCCGAGGAAGTAGAATCGCGGGACGCCAACCAAGGGTCTGTCGGGGTATCGCTGAGTTATGCGTAGGGGGAGAACTCCACGGTCACGATCCACTCCTCACGACCCATTGGTCCCTGCCTTGGCCAGATACCCGCTCGCTTCAGGTGCGGCGGAAATCCGGTTAGCCCCGCTCTCTTCTCGTGCCGCCCTTCCTCACGTCGCCCCTCCCCCAAAGTCCCTTTGCGCCCGGTCGGTTCGTTCCCCATTCTACCCCCTTGAACCCACCCCATCCGAGTTAGCCCATGTCCGATCCATCCGTCTCGCGCAGAGATTTCATTGAGAAGAGCGGGAAGGCCGCTTTTGGTGCCATGATCGTCCCGCGGCACGTGCTCGGTGGTCCCGGCCATCAGGCCCCGAGCGATACGCTCAACATTGCCGTGGTTGGTGCGGGTGGGATGGGCGCGGAGAACGCTCAGGAACTTGGCACCGAAAACATCGTCGCGGTGTGTGATGTGGATTTCGGGCTGGTTCAGCGGAAGGCCGAGGAGCGGATGCGCGACGGCGAGGGGGAGATCCGGCCCAAGGGCCAGCGCTGGATGGAGCAGTTCCAGGCTGCCAACAAGTACGAGGACTTCCGCGAGATGCTCGCCAGCGAGAACGATCTCGACGGAGTCCTGATCGCCACGCCGGACCACACCCACGCGGTTATCGCCAAGGCCGCCATGGAAGCCGGCAAGCACGTCTACGTGCAGAAGCCGCTGACCTGGTCGGTGCATGAAGCCCGGACCTTGAATCGGCTGGCGCGCGAGACGGGTGTGGTCACGCAGATGGGAAACCAGGGCCACTCCTCCGATGATGCCCGCCTGATCAACGAGTGGGTGCAGTCCGGCGTGATCGGACCGGTTCACGAAGTTCACATCTGGACCAACCGGCCGATCTGGCCGCAGGGCGTTCCGGCTCCGGTCTACCCGGCGCCGCAGCGCGATCTCGGTGATCTCTCCTGGTGGCCCGGTGACTTTGCGACCCGCGTTGGCGAGGCCATCGGCGGCGCTTACGAAATGCCGGACACCCTCAACTGGCCGATGTGGCGTGGCGGTGTGGCGGATGACGTGCCGTGGCATCCGATCTACACGCCCTTCCACTGGAGAGGCTGGTTCAACTTCGGAGTCGGGGCACTCGGCGACATGGGCGCCCACCTGCTCGACCATCCCTACTGGGCCCTGGGACTGACCTACCCGACCGCGATCGAGGCTACGTCGACGCCGTGGGGCGGCAGCGAGTTCAATCCCGCGAGCTATCCACTGGCGACCAAGGTTCACTACGAGTTTCCGCGTCGCGGCCTCCAGCCTGCGTGTCAGGTGCACTGGTACGACGGTGGCCTGATGCCGCAGCGGCATCCGATGCTTCCGGCCGATGTCACACTCAACCGCGAGGGCGGTGTGATGTTCGTAGGCGAGCGCGGCATTCTGATGCACGAAACCTACGGTCGGAACCCCACGATCTACCCCGAGTCGCTGCGTCCCGAAGCTGAGATGGCGCCGCAGATGTACGAGCGCATCGAGGGGAGCCACGAGATGAACTGGGTGAACGCTTGCAAGGGCATGAATGAGGCCACCAGCCCGTTCGAGTACGCGGCTCCGTTGACCGAAGTCATGCTCCTGGGGCTGGTCGCACTCCGTTCGGGGCAAGGTCGTCGGATCGAGTACGACGCCGAAAACATGCGCGTCACCAACCACGAAGATGCCAACCGATTCCTGAGCCGGGTCTACCGATCGGGGTGGGAGGTTTGATGATGTCGATGCCCCGCAACGCCGCTTCCGTCTTCGCCACGGCCGGCCTTCTTGTATTGGGCGCCTGCGCCGGTGCGCCGGAGGGTGAGATGGCTGCACCCAACGGTGACGACTCGCCGGCGGCCAACAACACGTTGACCGAGCAGGAGCAGTCCGAGGGCTGGGAACTGGTCTTTGACGGCACCGCCACGGCCGGCTGGCACACCTACGGCAAGCAAGGGACCCAGGGCTGGGAGGCGATTGACGGGGAACTGGTCAGGGTCGCGGGCGGTGGCGACATCGTGACCGACCGGGTCTATCAGGACTTCGAGATGGTGCTGGATTGGAAGGTCGAGGAGGGCGGCAACAGTGGTGTCTTCATCCACGCCAACGAGTCGGCCCCCCGCATCTTCGAGGGCGCGCCCGAGGTGCAGATCCTGGATGACGCCGTTCACCCGGACGGGCAGAACCCGCTGACCTCGGCGGGGGCCAACTATGCGCTTCATGCCGCGCCGCGTGGTGTCGTGAATCCGGCCGGAGAGTGGAACTCGATCCGCATCCGAGTCGAAGGACCGCGCATTCAGCAGTGGATGAACGGTCAGCTGATCGTCGACTACGAGCGCTGGACGCCCGAGTGGGAAGCGCTGGTGGCCGGAAGCAAGTTCCAGCAGTGGCCGGTCTACGGGACGTACCACGAGGGACCCATCGGACTGCAGGACCATGGCGATCGGGTCTACTTCCGCAACATCAAGGCGCGAGTGTTGAACCCATGAGCGCGCTGAGTCGCCGGGACTTCCTGGCTGCCCTGGGCGGAACGGCTCTGGCCGGTGGTACGCTGA
>JBDNHE010000311.1:0-4512 GCA_041688945.1 Gemmatimonadota bacterium
GGACATCTTGCCGATGGTCGGCCAGTCGACCCAGATGAGCGTACCGGTGAGCGTCTCCTTGATGTGTTCCGCGCCCTCGGCGCTGAAGCCTGCGATGAGGATCACGGCCGCAGAGGCCACCACATAGGTGATTCCGATCACGGCCTCCTGCGGGACGGGCGAATCCTCCATGCGGGTCATGCCAGATCAACAAACATCACCTCGCGGGCAATCACATGCAGCCCGAGATAGGCGTGAAGAGCCAGGATCACCAGCGCCGCCACGATGGGCGGGATCATCAGGTCGAGCCGCTCAGTGCTCGAGCCAAGCGGACTCGAATCCGAACTCGAGGGCCTCGCCAAGCAGAGCCCAGCCGCGCTCGCTCTCCTGAGCGTCCCGGGAATCGGTGTTCTCACGGCCACGGCCCTGATCGCCCAGGTCGGCGACATTCATCGCTTCCGATCCGGTCGTCACTTCGCCGCCTACTTGGGGCTCACGCCGCGGGAGAGCTCGTCGGGTCACTCCAGGCGTTTGGGGCGCACCACCAAACGCGGCAACAGCTACCTGCGCATGATGCTCATCCAGGGCGCCCGTGCCGCCCTGCGAGCCGGCATGATCACCGAGGAGCCCGACGACATTCGCACCTGGGCGCTCAAGATTCGAAACCGCCGAAGCTACAACCTCGCGGCCGTCGCGCTGACCAATAAACTCGCCCGAATCTGCTGGCGGGTGTGGATAGATGAACGCCCCTTCCAGACCCGGAAACCCACATAGGAGGTCCGTCCGTCACACGAAAACGAGCTGCTTGGTGAACACAACGATGGCCCACCGGTCTGGCCGGAGCGGGGGCAGGTCAAAAGGACAGCCACGGTCACGAACGTGACCGACTCAATGTCGTTTTCAGCGTCTGGATCGCCATGCCGCTGTACTCCTGCCAATAATTGGGTCGCCGCCGTTGGTGCATGACCGCAAAGATCACGGTCTCATCTGAGCCTACCCGGTACACGAGGCAGAATGGAAACCGATCGAGAAGGATACGCCGAATACCGTCCTGCGCCGACGCGGGAGCACCGCTAGGTGTATTGGAGCTCTTGCTCGACCTGAGGTCGCAAAGCCGGATCGATCTCCTGGTGAGTATTCACGGTTGCGATCTGCTCACCAAGTCGGGCTGGTTGAACACCGTGATCAAAAACAGGAGCAATCGCCTGCGCCATATAACCGCTCCACTGCGCAGGTAGCGGAATCTCCTCACCGGACTGAATCACTGCCTCGAAAAGGTCTTCCATTGCGAGGTAGAGGTCAGCCCGGGCCTCAACTTCGGTTTCACCGTATCCATCAATGCCTGGATACGCGACTAAGGAGGCGATGAAGTAGGGCCCCCGCCCATCTATATCAAGATTGACTTGGATCTTCCAAGGAAGGGCCATCAGATTCTTTACCGTCGTCATTCCTTCTCCTCCTTCATTCGGAGAACCTCTTCCACTGCGGCGACTGCCTTTCTTACTACATGTGCACGGACTGGATTGTGCCGTGGTACACTCAAGCGACGTCGCTGTTGTCCAGCGAGTCGCGGATGATCGAACAGATCATGGTTGCCCCCATGCGTAACGTCAAATCCGTGCTTGGTGAGCAGTCTGGTCACGTCTCGCGCACCCCAACCATCGTCCGACGCTTGCATTCTCGCAAGGAGTTTCGACGTGGAGGTCACGGGCCTTTAGGGGCGTCACTTTGGTCAGTAACAGGAGCGAAGTAGACCTGGTCGCCGCCAAGATAGATACCCTCGACAAAGACCTCGAAGGCGTACAGTCCATGCCGGGGGAACGGGAACCCATTTACGTTGAGCACCTGGATGTACTGCAACGGAAGTCCTTGGGGGGGGGTCGCGTCGGGGAGTTTGATAGCGAACTCGGCCGAAGGGAGGTGCGTCTCCCGGTCTCCAGTAAGGATGTCAACGCGGCCCTTGAGTACTCGGCCCCGGTCTTTACCAGGGAAGTGGAATACCAACAGGAGCGTCATTCGGTCGACAGAAGCCGGTGCCGAACCGTGAACCTGGTTGAAGGCGTTGATCATCGACGTCCGCCCGGCATGGTAGGACGCGTGCTCACAGATGTGCGTGGCTGCTAGATGCATGGTCGCTTTGTCCAGGTGGAGACTGTCAGACCCGAATCTTCAAAAGGTAGCGACTGTCGCTCACGAAACGCGACGGCCCGCTGCAGTTAGGGACGAGGCATCGACTCGTCCATTGGCGTCGATCTACCAAGGTCGACCACATAACCCGACTACGGGACCCCAAATCGAGATGTCGCCCGGCATGGCCTATAACGTTCTACGTTTCCGGCGCGGCCCGAAAACAGATACGGTGAGTTCGCCGACTTCGTCCCCTGCAACTACTGCTCAGATCGCCGACCCGCTGTCGGGCCGTGATTCACCGGAGAGAGCGCAGCGAACGAAGGCGCAAACCGACCCGCTGTCGGGCCGTGATTCACCGGAGTGAGCGTCAGCGAACGCAGGCGCAAATGATGGGATGGACTCCTCCTCCCGACGGCACCAGCGTGCCTATCCAAACTACACGGCCCCGAAGGCCAAAAACGGAAGGAGGAGCCCACAATGCACACTACACAGGCCAGCGTTGATCTGGCAAAGTCCGTGTTTGAAGTCGCCGTATCCGATCGCCCCGGCTCGGTCCAGGAGCGCCACCGGTTGAGCCGCGCTCGGTTCCGTCGGTTCTTCGAGAATCGCGAGCCGACCGAGGTGCTCATGGAGGCGTGCGGCACGGCCCATTTCTGGGGTCGCGAGTTGGAGGCGATGGGCCACAGCGTATCGCTTCTTCACCCCGGCGATGTGGCGCGCTACCGTGACGGCAACAAAACGGACCGGGCCGATGCCAAAGCGATCCTCGAAGCTGCGCGTAATGAAGCGTTCAACGCGGTGCCGGTGAAGACCGAGGAGCAGCAGGCGATCGCTGCTTTGCATTGCCTGCGCAGCGGTCTGATGCAGACCCGTACGGCGCGCATCAATGCGGTGCGCGGTCATCTGCGCGAGTTCGGGATCAGCATCCCGCTCGGCGCCCGAAAGGTGATCCCCCAGGCCCGGGCCGCGATCGAAGCCGGCGCTGTCCCGGAAACGCTGCGCGGTGCGCTCCTGGATTCGCTGGTCGAGATCGAGCAGCTCAGCGCGCGAGCGAAGCGACTCGAATCCGAACTCGAGGGCCTGGCCAAGCAGAGTCCCGCCGCGCTCGCTCTCCTGAGTGTTCCGGGCGTCGGTGTCCTCACGGCCACGGCCCTCATCTCTCAGGTCGGTGACATTCATCGCTTCAAGTCCGGTCGGCACTTCGCCGCCTACCTGGGGCTCACGCCGCGGGAGAGTTCGTCGGGTCATTCCAGGCGACTCGGGCGAATCACCAAGCGCGGCAACAGCTACCTGCGCAAGATGCTCATCCAGGGTGCGCGGGCCGCGCTGCGCGCCGGCATGATTACCGAGGATCCCGACGACATCCGGGCCTGGGCGCTGAAGATCAAAGACCGCCGAAGCTACAACCTCGCGTCCGTCGCACTGGCCAATAAACTCGCCCGCATCTGCTGGCGGGTGTGGAGCGACGAACGTCCCTTCGAGACGCGGAGGGCCGCATAAGGAGAACCGTCCGTCACACGAAAACGAGCTGCTCGGTGAACACAACGATGGCCCATCGGTCTGACCGAAGCGGGGACGCGCCGATAACAAACCTGTCCGGAAAGGGACGAGGCAACGATAGGCACCCTGCTCGCGATTTTCCATCATGGCCAGAGCGCTTCATGCGCTCACAAATGGGCCGGAGATACGACTGCAGTCGACCTCGGACCATCGCGCATTCACCTGCAGCCTGAAATCAGGAGAAGCTGTTCATGTGGTAAAAACTGTCGCGCGTACATACCCTGCTAAGGGGAGGAGTCCAGATATGTTTGTTATCTGACGGCGATTCGGACCACGTGGATGCACGATCGTTTGCGCTCGCCCGTGAAGATCTCCAAAGAGCGATCTCACGAACCTCTCGATTCAACTTGAAGCCGGAAGAGATTCAGTATCGGAACGTCATAGTCGTCGAACCTGACGCCGAGGATGAACGGACCGCGCAGTATGGCATCGTCTAGCGCAACGTTCGACGACCAAACCTGGGCGTTGGAAACGCCATCTGGCGAAACTTCTACGAGATTGAAACCCGATCCTGAGATCGTTCTCGTCAATAGCCGCAGGTCGGCGCCATCGAACTCGATTCCGCCGGCAGGAAATATCGGCGAAGCCGGCATGCCTTCGACAAATCGGAGGGCACGCCGTTTCTCTGGATCACCTCCCGCCATGTTGTCTGAAAGGAATCGACCTTGGGCAGCCTCGCTCATTCGAAATGAGTCGAAAGATGGGAACCTCAACACGTCAAGTTGAGAGCCGGATGGATCAAAATATCCTAGGGCCACAAGCTGCGTGTCCTCAAGAACGTTCACCCAGAATGACCCATCGTTCAGGACGTAGATCGGACATCGCATGTAGCAGACCGATGAA
>JBDNHE010000312.1:0-4274 GCA_041688945.1 Gemmatimonadota bacterium
CCCCACCGCTGACCCTTCCCGCCATAGATCGTCCTTTTTTGACGACCTGCCCGCTTCACCAGAACATCAACTCATGACAATCCGCGAACCCTCAGCCCACGTCCGCACGCTCCGGGACGTTTCCCGGACGGGCTCCTAGGGCCGGGCGGCCCCACGAGCATAGAACGGGGACCTCGACTCGTTGATCTTCCGACGCTCTGGGGGATTCGGGGTGGCAACGCTCAGTCGACGCCTCAGAACACCAGCGTGTGGGTGTACTTCACCGTCAGCGTCCGCGCATCCGAAAGCGGCAGCCTCGGAACGTCCAGCACGTCCCGATCCAGATTCAGACCTTCGTTCCAGACGAACCAGAGGTCCTGTCCTTCGCGGAAGTTGTAGCGAAAGCGGGTGTTGGTGGTGAGCTGGTCGGTCAGGGAGTTGTACTGACCGAAGATGTCGAGTGAGGCCCGGGTGTTTGCCGCCAGCCGGGTGGTCAGGCGAATCAGATTAGCATCGAACTCCTGATTGCGATCGTCGAAGCGGATGCGGTTGAACTCCATCCCGCCGACGAACTCGACGTGCATGCTGGGCGCCCAGTTGAAGCTGGAGTTGATGGCCACGCGCCGGCCGTCAAAGAACTGCCCGGCGGTCACCGTGAGGTTGGGGCGGACATTCCAGCCGCGGGGTGAACGAAACTCCAGGGCGGCCTCGGTAGCGACGTAGCGATCCGCTGGGACGAAGGCATCGGTGGCGAGTTGGAACTGAGTCACGACGTCCTCAATCGTCGTGGTGACTTCGCCCTTGAAGGTCATTCCGTCGGCCGTCTCGAGCTGCAGGAAAGGCTGGAAGTTGGCCGTCTCGACCTCGCTGTCCGCGTTGCGGATCCAGGCACGGGACTTGAGCCCCAGCCAGACGCGCCGCCAGCGAGACCCGGCCTCGGGATACCACTGATAATTCCAGTCGCTCTGGGCCCGCTTGAAGTCGGTGCGCGACTCGAAGCCCATTCCCGGATTGTAGCCCGCGCCTGACCACACGAAGACGTTGGTATAGCTCAGTCCTTCGACACGGCGCCGCGTCCACTCCGCCATGATCCGACCGGCGTCGGTTCCATTCGGGACCGCATCCCGCGTGTCGTCGCCCCCCTGCACCGTCTGGAGGACCTTGAGCGTCAGATACTCGTCCCCGAACGGTCGCAGCTGGGCATCAATGCCCCAGGTCACGTTGTAGAGTCCGTCGGTATCGATGCGTGAGGTGGTCATGGCGCCGAGATACGAATGTTCGTTGACCATCTGCCGACGGAGTCGCAGCACGCCAAAGTTCTCTCCAGGGACGCCTGCGGCGCCTTCCGTCTGCATCTCGATCAGCCCCAGGTCCCAGGCGCCGATCCGCCCCACCAGACGGGCGCCGCCCAGAATCGGGACTGGCGAGCCACTCTGAAGGCCGATTCGTCGGGAGTAGAACAGCGTCCCGCGTTCGGCTCCGGTACCAAACGAGAAGATCCCGGCGCGCTCCTGAAAGAAGGGGCGTTTTTCGTCAAAGAAGAGGGAGAAGCGGGTCAGGTTGACCTGCTGCTGGTCCGCCTCGACCGCGGCGAAGTCCGTGTTGACGGTCAGGTCGAGGGTCAAGTTCGGCGTCGGGCTGAACTTCACATCCAGGCCGATCTCTGCGCTCTCATCCTTCTGGGTGTTCCAGGCTGCCGGCGGGCCCTCCTGCAGGGCCGAGCTCCGAGATGCCCCCATCACCACGTAGGGCGTGACGTAGGTCGGGCTCTGGGGCACGACGTCGCGGATTCGCACATCCTGCCACGCCGAGATCTGCGTGTAGGACGCCGACCGGGGAATGGCGGGGAAGGTCCAGCGCGACTCCGAACCGGGCTCGTAGACGTAGGCCATCATGCCCATGACCGCCGACCCATCAGGTCCCGCCTCAAAGCGGAGCTCTGAGAACGGGATGCGCATCTCCCCGGCCCAGCCATCCTCGAGCATGACGGTCTCGTAGTCCCAGAAGGCGTTCCACGAGGTGCCCCGGGGCCCGCCCGAATCGCGCTCGCCCACCCCGCCACCGGAGATGCTCATGTCCATCCGGTTGCCCAGCGGCATGCCCACGAATCGGACGGCGTTCTCGTTGTCGTTGAAGGTGTCGAGCAACACCCCGAAGCTGTCGTCCCCGCTCCAGCGATCCCGGGTCAGCGAGAAGGCACGCACGTCATCCGGATTGTCGTGTTGGAACCGAGCCGACAGATAGATCGCCTCGTCGTCGTACGCCGCCCGCAATTCGATGCGTCGGCCTGACTCACCGCGATAGGTCGGCTCGTACATGGTGAGCGCGAGCGGCTGGATGGCGGCCCAGGCGGCTTCATCGGGAAGGCCGTCGAACGTGATCGGGCCGGTCAGTCGCTGTAGATTGACCACCGGGCCAGCTTCGGGAGCGTTCCGGGCGGCGTCGACGAGCGGGACCTGGGCGTTGGAGGACTGCCACGTGGCAGCACTCAGATGCGCGGGGAGACCACAGATCACGAAGACCAGGGACAGGTTCAGGGTCAGACGGGTCCGCCCCACGAGCAAGCCCGAGGCCTGCGATGCGGCGGTACAGTCCAGATCGTTTCGGATTCTCATGGCCGCAAGAAAACATCCGATACGCAGGTGCGCCACGCACGCACCCCTACCACTCCACCATCCCATCCGCGTGATCATGATCCTTCATGTGCCACTGGATGCCTTCGGGGTCGGTAAAGAAAATCACCTCGCCGTCAGGATTCATGCTCGCCTCATTGATCGTAAGGCCAAGCGAGGCGATGTGGGGGCGGGCGCCCGGCGGCCCGAATGCAGGGCAGACAGAACCCTGACCGGGCCGCAGGGGCCGTCGTGCCTCGAGGTTTGATTTCGAAGCAGATGCCATCGGGGGTCTTGAACATCGACACGCCCGCAGCGTTCAACCGCTGGTGACGGCCGCCCCGAAATAGCCGGAGCAGGAAGTCGCAGTAGCCGGGAATGTCGGCGACGTGGACTTCGATGTGATCGAAAACGACGGACATGGTCAGACTGCACGGATTGTCAATCCAACTTTCAATCCGTGCAGACCCATCACCGTCCCAACCAAGCATCCCGCAGCGCCCGCTGCTCCGCCGTCGCGCCCTCGATCTCATGCAACTGCCGCTCAAGCACGACCGGCGTCCCGACCACTCCCGACATTTCCATGGTCTCGCCATCCCGCTCAATCACCATCGTGATCGCCGTCTCCGGCGTCCACTGGAACGACGGGCCGATCAGCTCCCCGGCGTTGGCAAGGGTGTAGGCGGTGCCGTTGACGGACCGGATGATGTCGCCGGCCTGCAGTCCCATCGACTTCATGGTGGAGTTGAGCTCGCCAGGAAGTACGAAGAGCGCGCCCGTGCCCGGGTTGGCGTCGATGAAGGGGACCTGCTGGTCGCGGAAGAAGAAGGTCGTCGGGATCTCGGTATCACCCAACTCCAGACCGACCTTGGCGAAGTACTGGTTGTAGTCGATCGGGGTGCCGCCCTCGACGTGGGTGCGCAGGAAGGCACCGACCTCGGGATACGTCATGGCAGTGATCTCGCCGATGATGGCGTCGTCCTCGAAGGGGCGGTCCTTTCCGTAGCGGCCGGACAGCTCCTTCATGAAGCCGATCAGCGAACGCTCTCCCCCGCTCTGTTCGCGCAGAATGATGTCGAAGACCATTCCGATCAGCGCGCCCTTCTCATAGACGTTGGCGTAGTTGGTCGCATAGGGCTCTTCGAGAATGTTCTGGCTCATCTCGGTGAAGCTCATGGTGTCGTCGTATCCCGCCGCATCGTCGATCTTGCCGGCGATCTTGGCGTAGAAATCTTCGCGGCTCTGCAGCCCTTCGTAGACCTGGAAGTGACTGGCGAAGTACTCGGTCAGCCCCTCGTACATCCACAGGTGCTTCGAAAACGTCGGCTGGTTGTAGTCGAAGTAGTGCACGTCTTCGGAGTGAACGCTGAGCGGCGTGACGATGTGAAAGAACTCGTGCGCCACCACGTCGACCATGGCGTCGGTCAGCGCCTCTTCCGGGATCGCCTCGGGGAGGACCACCACGGTGGAGGTCTGATGCTCCAGTGCCCCATAGCCGGTCGGAGAATCGGGATTCTGCTCGCCCAGGTAGACGTAAACGTCGTAGCGATCGGTCGTGTCCAGGTCGCCGAGATAGGCGCGCTGGCCCTCCATCATCTGGTAGATCACCGGACGTTGCTGAGCGGCCGTGTACGTGCCATTTGGCGAGTACATGCTGAGGACGATGTCGATGTCGCCGACCGG
>JBDNHE010000313.1:0-3347 GCA_041688945.1 Gemmatimonadota bacterium
CCCGAGCGCACCGAAGTCGAATGCAGTGCTTCGATCTCGCACGCACGCCGCATGAACTATTGGGCCGGCGTGTCCGTGGCGGGGATTTTGGCGGTCGTGGCGGGTGGAATCGGCGGAGCGATCGCGGGGGCGGTCCTGGGGCCGGCAGCCATCGCCCTGAAGCTGGCCGCCGTAGGGGGCTCGGGCGTGACCGGCTACCTGGGGATCTCGAGGACCTGGCGCCCGATCTTCCGGTACGGCCAGAACAAGGGCCGCGAGGGAATGGAGCGGCTGCTGGACGCCATTGTGGTCGACATGCAGACCGGCGGAGCGTTTACCCCACGCCTCGAGCCGCGGCAGGCCATGCCTCCGGGACGGAAGCTGCTCGACGACATGGGTCTCTGAGTCGACTCAACGCTGAGTCCCCGCGGGGATCAGACGTGCGTCAGCCAGCCATGCTCGTCCGGCGCTTGACCGCGGGCCACTTCGAGGAACCGCTTCTGAAGGGCCAGCGTAACCGGGCCCGCCGAGCCTTCACCGACGTCGACTCGATCGACCGAGCGGATTGGCGTCACCTCTGAGGCCGTGCCGGTAAAGAAGAGCTCGTCGGCCGTATAGAGCGACTCCCTCGGGACCGGCTGCTCCCGGATCTGAAGCCCCATTTCCCGGGCAAGAATCATGACTGCGTCGCGCGTGATTCCGGCCAGCGAAGAGCCGTCCAGGAACGGGGTGATCAGCACACCGTCGCGAACCAGAAACAGGTTCTGCCCGCTGCCCTCGCTCACCAGACCCGACGGGCTGAGCGCGATCCCCTCCGCGTAGCCATTCGTGACCGCCTCCATCTTGATCAGGGTGGCATTCACGTAGTGTCCGCCCGCTTTGGCAGACACCGGGAAGGTGTTGGGGTGCGCCCGCTGCCAGGAACTGGTGCAGACGTCTACACCTTTGGCCAGTGCTTCGGGTCCCAGGTACGCGCCCCAGGACCACGCCGCCACATAGGTCTCCAGAGGGGAACCGTCGGGATGAAGGCCTGGCGCTCCATAGCCCCACAGAACCATGGGGCGGACATACCCATTGCTGAGGCCATTTCGTCTGACGGTTTCCCGGCACACCTCAATCAGACTCTCCGCAGAGTGCTTCAACGGCATCCGGTAGATGCGGCAGGAATCCTGCAGGCGCCTTACGTGTTCGGCGAGTCGAAAGATCGCGGTTCCGTCGGGGGTCTGGTAGCACCGGATGCCCTCAAAGACCGAGGCGCCGAACTGGACCGCGGTGGAGAGCAGGTGGAGCTGGGCGTCCTGCCACGGAATGAAGTCTCCGTCCTTCCAGATCCACTGTGCGTCAGTAATGCGTGCCATCGGTTCTCCAGAGCGTATGCCCTCGCCGTTCAGACAATTGCCCGGCGAGTGAAGCGGAACATTAGGGGATCGCAGGCGGATTGGCACGACCCCACGGTGTCGATCCGGAATGGCCGCGGGATCGGGGCCCTTCCGTACGGGCGTGGCTTACAGAAGCGAGCGGATCCAGCCTCCGTCTACGGCGATCGACTGACCGGTGATGTAGCTGGCCCGGTCGGAGGCCAGGAAGGCGGCCAGCGCCGCAAACTCGCGGGGTTCGCCCACGCGTCCCATCGGGACCTGCTGCGCCCAGCCGTCGTAAGCGGCCGAAGGCTCGATCCCTTTGGTCTTGGCGATGTGCCCGGCGAGTTCGTCCAAGCGTTCCGTGGCCGTATAGCCGGGCATCAGGTTGTTCACGGTGACGCCGGATGTTGCGACCTCGTTGGCCAGCGTCCGGGCAAAGCCCGTCACGGCCGCCCGCAGCGCGTTCGATAGCATCAGCCCTTCGACCGGCTGCTTCACGGCGATCGAAGTGACGGTCAGAATTCGACCCCAACCACGTTCCTTCATTCCGGGAAGGACGCCCCGTGTCAGGTTGAGCACGCTTTCCAGCGTGACCGCCGCCCCGGCCCGCCAGGCGTCGATACCATGCTGTTCGAACGGCCCAGGAGGCGGTCCACCTCCGTTGGTGACCAGCACGTCAACTCGGCCAAACGTCTCGAGCGCCAGTTCCACCAGCGCGGCGACCTCGGACTCGACCGCCACATCGGTGGGACGGGCGATGACTCGCCGTCCAGTGGACTCCGCGATCGACGCCCGGGCGGATTCGAGCGCCTCGGCGCCGCGCGCGCACA
Source organism: Gemmatimonadota bacterium (assembly GCA_041688945.1). GTDB lineage: Bacteria > Gemmatimonadota > Gemmatimonadetes > Longimicrobiales > Gaopeijiaceae > Gaopeijia. Next base: position 2,171 of record JBDNHE010000313.1, read on the forward strand.
TGACCAGGTCACACCCTTCTGCGGCCAGCTCCTCCGCGATCGCACGGCCAAGTCCCTTGCTGGACGCGGCGACCAGCGCAACGCGGCCCTCGAGGCCCAGGTCCATTACTCGTCGTCCTTCTTGTGGAAGTAGCTGTCGCTGCCATCCAGCCAGTCGGCCCGCGGCGGAGTGAAGATGTCCACGTCCAGGGTGTCCTCAAGCGCGAGAGCTTCGTGCGGGAGGTTGGCAGGAATGGCGAGGACCTCGCCGGCACGGACGGTGACTTCGCGATCCTGATTCTCACCCAGCTTGAAGTGCAGTGCCCCGCTGAGGATGTAGGTCAGCTGCTCGTTGTGGTGCGAGTGCTTGGGCACGATCGCGCCCTTATCCAGAAAGACGTGGGCGATCATCATCTCGTTGGCCGTGATCAGCTTGCGGCGGATCTTGTCCGTGACCGTTTCCCACTCCATGTCGTCCCAGTTCATGAGCACTGCGTCGGTCAGGCGGGGCATAAATCCTCACTGCGGTTGATTTGAGGGGCCGGATTGGCCCGGAGACCGAAAGGGCGGGGACCCGGCCGGTCTGTCAATCGGTCGAGCACTTCATCGCTGGCCGAGCACCGCCCCGCAACGCCGGGGCGTGCCTCTATCGACGCCAGGCGATCCCAAGGTTGAAGACTCCGGCTTCGTGACTCCAGAGCACGGATCCGTCGCCCACGGCGAAGGCGCTCACGCCGCCCGGCGTCCGGATCGTGCCTTCGTGCGACAGAAACGCCGTGGCTCCGTCGGGGGAGAGCGCCACACCATGAGGGTGGGCGATGTCGGGGACTGCGATACGTCGAACCAGGGTCATGGAGCCCGTCTCGACGACGGCCGCGGAAAAGTCGGCCCGCAGGGCGATGATCAGTCGCGTGCCATCCGGCGTGATGGCCAACTGGGTCGGACCGCCCCCCAACTCGACTCTGGTCAGCGATTCCCCGTCGCGATCCAGTCTCGCCACCTCGCCGCTTCTCATCAGGGTGAAGAAGAGTCCTGAGCCGTCGGGAGACCAGACCAGGTTCATGGGCTGAGTCTTCGGATTCCCCGGGATCGTCCGAACCCGGTCTTCGTCACTCCCGGTCGGGATCGGGATGTCACGTCGCCAAACTTCGCTCAGCGTCCCGCCATCCAGAACCACGATCTCGTCCGAAAGCGGACA
>JBDNHE010000314.1:0-2105 GCA_041688945.1 Gemmatimonadota bacterium
GATGTACTGCAGATCCATCTTGGCCCAGGTGTCGAAGTCGACAATCTCACTGCGACCGCGCACCTGCCAGAAGCAGGTAATCCCCGGGATCACCGAGAGCTTCCCACGCTGCCAAGGCTCAAACTCCGCATATTCTTCGGGAAGCGGAGGGCGTGGGCCAACCAGGCTCATGTCGCCCTTCACCACATTCCAGAGCTGAGGCAGCTCGTCGATGGAAAACTTCCGGAGAAAGCGCCCAATCCGAGTGATCCGGGGGTCTCGGCGGATCTTGAACGCGGGCCCCTTCATGTGGTTCAGGTGCTCGAGCTCTGCCTTCATCTCTTCTGCATTCTGGACCATGGTCCGGAACTTGTATCCGCGGAATCTGCGGCCGCGAAATCCGACGAACTCACAGGCATAGAAGATGGGGCCCCGCGATGTGACCGTTACAGCCAGGGCAACCAGAAGAAACATTGGCGTGAGGAACAGCAAGCCGAGCCCGGCCAGTAGCCGATCAGCGGCGACCTTCATGAGCTGCTGGGTTCCCCAAGCAAAGGAGCCCGCCCGCTCCGGAAGGAAGGCGTCCCACTCTGCCCCCGTTTCCGGTGATTTCTCGACGGGAACCGTCTCGACCCTCAGCGAAGGACGCTGCTCCTTACGGGAAGGTGCCGGGATCCGGACATCAGCCTCACGAACGGCATCCGATATGCCCATCGACGACGGCTGAGGCTCAGACCTCATCCTCGACACACCCCTGTCGGGAGTCGATCAGTGAAATGGTTCAAGCGTCGCACTTTACAATCCACCCCTGCGGGTGGGCTCTGTCCTTGGCAGGAAGAGCCGTTGCGGTTGTGTTGCGTGCATCTACCAGCACGCGTGACGCTCTGATCACCATCTTGTAGTCCACGTTCGAGTGTGCCGTAAGGATCACGACGGCATCCGCCCCCGCCACCAAGTCTTCGGTCAATTCAACCGATCGGGCCGGCAGTCCCTCGTGTTCAAGGTGAGGAACAAACGGGTCATGATACACGACTTCAGCTCCATCCGCCTCCAGAAGTCGCAGGACATCCAGAGAGGGAGATTCACGAAGATCGTTGATATCCGCCTTGTAGGCCATACCCAAGAGGAGAATTCTTGAACCGTTAACCGCCAGCTTTCTCTGATTGAGCGCCGACCTGATCTTCCCTACGACAAACAGGGGCATTCCGCCGTTGACCTCAGAGGCCAGTTCGATGAACCGCGTGCGATAGTTGAGCGACTTCATCCGCCAGGAAAGGTAGTGCGGGTCGACTGGAATGCAGTGTCCGCCCAAACCGGGGCCTGGCGTGAACTTCATGAAGCCGAACGGCTTGGTCGCGGCCGCGTCAATGACTTCCCAGATGTCCACACCCAGGAGGTCGGCGATTATCGCGGTCTCGTTCACCAGGCCAATGTTCACAGCCCTGAAGGTGTTCTCCAGGATTTTCGTTAGCTCGGCGGCCTCGGTCGAGGAGACCGGAACCATCGTCTCTACCAGTCGTTCGTATACCGCGACCCCAGCCGCCGTGCAGGCTTCGGTGATTCCACCGAGCACCTTGGGCGTGTTGTGGGTCATCCAGGTCTCGTTGCCCGGATCAACGCGCTCAGGCGAGAAGCACAGGAAGAAGTCCTCGCCAACCTTCAGGCCGGTTTCTTCGAGTGCGGGCAGCATGATGTCGCGAGTCGTACCCGGGTAGGTCGTCGACTCCAGGACGATCAACTGGCCCTTCCGCAACGCCGCCTTAACAGCCGCGGTGGCGGCGATGATGTAGGAGACGTCAGGATCGCGAGTCTTTGACAGCGGAGTTGGAACGCAGATCGAGATGACGTCACACTCGGCCATTCGGGCCATGTCTGTCGTGGCCTCAAGCAACTTCCCGTCAACCAGGCTCCGGACATCCTCGTCGGTCAGGTCTTGTATGTGGCTGGAACCAGAGTTGATAAGCTTTACGACGGACTCGTTGACGTCAAAACCAAGCGAAGAGATCCCGGCGCGACCGGCCTCAACCGCCAACGGAAGACCCACGTACCCGAGCCCCACAATCCCCATCTTGAGGTCCCCGTCACGGAAGCGGGAAACCACGTCGGCAGTCGCTGACGGATCAATC
>JBDNHE010000315.1:0-4085 GCA_041688945.1 Gemmatimonadota bacterium
CATCAGAATCTGATCCGGCTGGTACGGGCGGAACGTCTTCGCCATCATCCTCTCCTCGCGCAGTTAGCAGCACCCCACTAATCTACCGCCATCCGACCCACCAATCACGGGGGCAAGGATTACTCGGACAGGCTCCTAGACTGCAGACAGACCGGACATTTAGGAAAGTCCGCTTCGATAGCCGCTCTCCTCATCGACGCCGATGGCTTGAGATGGGCACCAGGAATCTGGAGATATACTCCTCCTCATAGCTCCCAACTGTGACCGCCCACAGAGTGTCGCCGCGCACAAGAACCGATGAGGTGGTCGCATAACCTGAGTACCGCACGTTCTCCGGCACTGGGACGACCGCAATGAGTGTTCCGTCGTCGTCAAAGACAGAAAATCGTCCCCCTGTCTGCCCGGTCCGAAGTGGTCGCGAGAAACCACTCGCTGAAGCGATTTCTGGAGAGGCTTCCCAAGTTTCCGGGGGGAGGGTTTCGTACACCCAAACAGTCCCATCGGACGAGGGAATGATCCTGCTGTACTCGGGTCGTCTCGGCGGAAGTGTTCCCATCGGTGGGGACCACGCTGATTCGAAGAACTTTCGTTCGTCCTGCAAGACAGGAAGTTCGCGGTTATCTCGTTCGAACCGGGTGCTATCCGCACCGGAGAACCGCAAGAAGCTGAAAGAGTTGTTGCAGCCGAGATACAGTTCCTTTTCTGCACTTAGAGCTGAGACGTGGGAAGGGAACCATGGCGTTCGGATGTCGGCCCAGAATCCATTGCGAAAGCGGTAGTCGAACGGTCTGTCGCATTCCTCTCCACCTGCATGCACCCAGATCGTATCCCCTTCAATGGGCCAGACCTGCGTGTACTCAGGTCGGGGATACGCTTGGCCATCCGTCGAGGCGTCTGGAGCGAGTTTCACCCAAACCTCACCCTCGCGCGAGATCACTACGGCTGATTCGTCGTACGAGGACCAGTATCGCGGCGCCCGCACCATCCCAAGAAGTTCGCCTGACTCGTCTCGGATTGAGATTCTCTTGTTACCGATATCCCACATCGCAAGAAGTCCGGCCCCAAACCGCATCGCCGGAACCGAACGTACCTCATTGGGCCCTTGCCCGTAGGACGCTAGGACCCTCTCGAACCCACCGTCCGCATTCAGTTTGACTACACCCTGACCCGCGTCGTAGAGGTAGAGGTCGCCACCCGCGCCAACCGCGAAGCTCCGAATGTTGTTGAATACGGTCTCCGCATTCCCACCGAAGCTCCCCCAGGTCATGTCCAGTTGCGGGTGCACCGTATCGGGGCGAGTGACAAGAGGAGCCTGGGGCGTATTGGTACAACTCGCTACGACCAGGAAGATCAGTCCTTTAGCTACACGCAAGGCGCTTCTCTGGTTCAGTGGGTTGAACCGAGGAAACTCGCACGAACGCCAAGACTCCACCTGGTTTCATGTAGCCCCAAGTCGGAGTGCCGAAGACCCCCAAGTCCGCGAGGCCGTTAAGTTCCCCAAGCTCCACTTCTGCCACCTCGGCGAGTCCATGCATTTCGCGGAACGCCTCAATCGTGCTCGAATCGCCCTCGAAGACCCAGACCGGTCGCTCCAAGGAGTAGTCCCAGTTATCTGCGAGGAAGGCGCACCCGGGGCAGGTCGGGCTAGCAAATACTACGGCAACGCAGTCCCCCGCGTTCAATGCATTAATCTGAGTTACGAGGGCTTCCGGAAGCTGACTGCCCGAAAGCAGTCGCTCGGGCTCGATCCGTTCGGTGGCAGTATGGTCGTCCGACTGAACCTGTGTGCTCCGCAGCCATCGGACAGTAACCTGAGTCACCAGCAGAACCCCAAGAATCCACAGAATAGTTCGACGCACTATCTTCCTCCTCGGCTAGGTAGCCCGGACCGCCGCTCCCCTAGGAGCGGCGGTCGGGCTGGCACCAACGATTATACCGGGGCGCAGGGCGGGCATTCGTCACCCTCGCCGTCACAACCCGACTGGAAGAACGAAAGACAGGCGGGGGTTCCAGGACCCTCAGGTCCACCAGGACCGCCTCCGTAGAGGCAGGCGCACTGGTACACGCTGAGGGAGTTGACAGCCGCATCGGCAGGACTGGCGAACATGCTAACGTTGGCGGCGAGCAGAACGGAAGCTGCCATCCAGAAGAACTTCTTTCCCATATCGCACTCTCCGTGAGTGGGAGACAAACCCGCCGGGCTCTCCGGTCGGGGGTACAACTATCGGGAAGACCACCCATTTGCAGATCGGGGATCGGTCGAGATAGGCGGGGTAGAACCGCGCGGACCTTGCTGTCCGGATCGCGATGGAGTCCGTGACGGGACTTTCGCTTGGCTGATGGATGCGCAACTGTCGCACTGTTCCATCAGCGTCTACCAGGAAGGCGACAGCTGGCCGGCCACCTTCACTTTCAACACGCCCTACCTCCCGAACCTCAGCCTCAAGTGCCAGGCGCATCCCTTGCGGATTTCGGAGAAGCGGAGGGGACGTATAAGGCCCTTCCAAAGACGCGCTCTCCCCCGTGCAGGCTGCTTGCGCCGTTAGCATCGCAGGGGCAGCGAGCGCACAAATAGCGAGAGTTATGAGCGGCTTCGAAGGAGTAAGCATCGAATTCTCTGAAAGGGTTCGGCGAGTAAGGGCATCATTGAAAGTACACAAAACACCCATACAAGGATACGAGACGAAGTGCAAATGCGCCGGAATGTGGTGGACGGGTTCTCGCTGCACCGCGGTCGGAGGTAGGGTCTCGGACGCTGCCTTGTTCACCTTACCTCCAAGGGGCCGGATTCGGGAACTACGGGTACGGGAGCTCGCAGCCGCGATGCTACTACCTATCGCATAGTCGGCACACCGTTTCTGTAGGTGCCGTCTAACGTTCTAAATTTGCGGCGCGGCCCTCCACAAACACGGTGATTTCGCCGACCCCGCGCCCCGCAAATACTGCTCAGATCGCCGATCAACCGTCGGGTCGTGATTCACCGGAGTGAGCGATAGCGAACGCAGGCGCAAATTGTTTGTTAAGCGTCGGTGACTTTGGCACTCGGCCTCACCGGACTCGCAACCACCGAGAGGACTTGGAGGACTCCAACCCAGGAACTCTAGGTCGACAGGTGCCTCACCCGGCACCAGAGTTCAGACCAGTACTTCGCGAGCCGGGTCTTTATCCGCACCAATCGCGTACCGATACCGAGAGCCTCCACTTCATCCTGGGTTTCGGCAAACGCGACCGCTACTCGCACGGCGAGTTCATCGATGTACCGTACCGTCGCCAGCGACTCTATGGATGGCCGGACCAGAGCGAGAGAACCAGCGATGTGGGTGAGTGAGCGCGCTGTGAATCGAGCGGGGTCCGTGAATCCACTGTTGATCGGTCCGGCGATGATCCGGTCGTCGTCCGGATCGCGGATACCCAACTCGAAGTAGAGGCCCTGGGGACCTGCGTGCGATGTTTGGCAAGCAAGCTTGAAGAAGGGCCGAAGGTGCTCGGACCCGGTCGCCTTCTCGATATCCGTGAACTTTGGGCTCTTCGTTCCAAGCGCTGCGGCCGCCCAGCCCCAATCGCGACCGAACTCCTTACCGTACTTCGCGACCAGCCTCTCGCTTTCCAATTGCAACGCCGCAACCTCCCTCTCGTCCGGAGAATCGACTCCGAGTGCGTCGGCATGCGTAACCCACTTCAGGGCCGCTTGGTGCGCATCTACAACGCGGTGACGGAGATAGCGCTCCGAGACGTCGAGTTCTTGATTGGCCAAGAATACACTGACGACACTGAGCTCATGCAGATGGCGCCACCTAGCCATTGCCCCGTTGGCGAAACCGGACCGGATTAATGCGAGTACTTCCCACGAGACCTGACAGCCTCGGACATGCAGCCGTTGCAGAGCCTCCTCGCGCGGGTCTCGTGGGCCAGCGTCCTTAAAGACGAGGTCGGAGGCTAGGGCTTGTTCACACTATTCGAAGCGCTTCGACGATGAGCGCGAAGTGGATGAAGGCCGTGAACATGACATCGAGCTTGTCGAAGCGGGAGAAGACCCGGCGGAAGCCCTTGAGCCGCCGGAACAAGCGCTCGATCTCATTGCGGCG